>REDD01000210.1 GCA_007693725.1 Phycisphaeraceae bacterium | reverse complement strand
TGGAGCCGAAGACGCCGTTGGAATTGTTGGCGTTGGGGTTGGACGGGCTGCCCGGGGCGCCGGGGGTCGTGGAGTCCATGAGCGACCATGCAAACGCGACGCCCTGCGCGGCTCCCGCTCCATCCGGGTTCGCGGCGAGCGCGGCGAAGATGAGACCGGCGCGATCGTCGAACCACATGACGCTCATGTCGGCCTTGAGCATGTTGTTGCCGTCGCCGTGGTTGTACTCCTCTTGGGAGCGCATGGCGTCGGCGACAAGGGTTTTTTCGGGAGTGATCTGGGCGAAGAGCAGTTGGCCGTCGGGGATGCGGTACTGGTAGTTCCCGACGATGGCGCCGGGAGCGCCCTTCCATTGCGGGAGGTAACGCTCGTAGTCGTGCGCGCCCTCGTGGCTGGGGCAATAGAAGATGCGGGGGTCACCGATGTAGTCGCGTTCGTAGATCCATCCGAGTCCGTCCCAGCGATCCATGGTCATTGGGCGGGTTGAGGTGGAACGGCGTGCTGTGGTGTTGCTGCTGCGTTGTTGGATCATGTCCGCGCTCAGGCGGAGGTGGACGGTTTCGTGGATCTCGTGGTCCGTGGGTTGAGTCGGATCGATGAATGTCGTCGCGGGCAGGCGGCTGCGGTTATCGAAGACGAACATCTGCAGACCGACGCCGACCTGACGGAGGTTGGAGGCGCACTTGATCCTGTTGGCTGCTTCGCGGGCCATGGCAAGTGTTGGGAGCATGAAGGCCACGAGGACCGCTATGACCGCGAGCGAAACGAGCAGGTCGATCATGGAGAAGGCGGGCCGGAAGCGAGAGCGCAGGAGCGTCTTGCTCTGAACCTCGCTCGGAATGTGGGGAATTGAACCTGACACGGTTCCCCTCGATTTCCCTGGCCCCCCGGATGGGGCAGCCGCCAAGGGGGATTTTCGGTCTCCACAACCATAATCAATATACCCAACACATGAGGGGGGGCGAATCTTTTTGTGCTCGGTGGAAAAAGCGGGTGCATTTTGGATTCTGGTAGGGTATTATGGTCCGGGTAGCACGGAAAGAGTCTGCATCCCGGCGATTGCTGGGTGCGTAGAAGAAGTACCGATGATGTGAGTCGGCTCTCGGGGAGATCGGGGCGCCAGGATGCACACCGAGGATCCGGATTATGACCTGATGCAACGCGTGGCCTCGGGCGACGAGGCGGCGATTGCGGATCTTTACGACCGATTCGGTTCGCTGGTGTATCGGATGGCGTATCAGACGATGCCAACTCGTGCGGATGCCGAGGATGTCGTGCAGGAGGTTTTCGTGCGTCTTTGGCGTACGGCGGACCGGTACGACCCGAAGCGTGCCGCGCTGGTGACCTGGGTGATGCTCCTGTCGCGTCGGCACATGGTGGACCGGCTGCGTCGGGCAAGGGCCCGGATCAAGCCGGGGCTGCTGGAGGAGGGGTGGTCGCCTCCCGCGGAGGTCCGCGAACCCGAGGCGGCGATGGTGCAAGATGAAAGATTTGCGAGCGTTCTCGAAAAAGTAGAAAAGCTGCCGGAACTCCAGCGGACCGTCGTCCTAAGGGCATATCTGGGAGGGCAGACGCTGAAGCAGATCGGCCAGGAACTTGGCGTTCCGCTGGGGACGATCAAATCGGCACTGAGCCGAGCGTTGGTGAAGCTCCGAGAGCGGAGCCGTGTCGAGGAAGTACGAACATGAACACGCGAGATTTGTTTGAAATGGCCGGCCTTGCTGCCCTCGGTCTGCTCGACGACGAGGAGCGCGATCAATTTGAGCGTGCTCTGCGAGCGGCCGATCCGCAGATTCAGGCGCAGATCCGACGCGAGCAGTTGCTTTACTCGACCTCGTTCGAGGAGACGCTTCCGGATGTGGAGGCTCCGCCCGGGCTTCGCGCCCGTGTTCTCGCGGCGGTGCGTCGCGCCATCGACCGGGTGGCCTCTACGGATCGCCCGCTGGTGATCGGCGCCTTGCCCCGTCATCGGACGATGCTGCCGGTGTGGCGTGCGGCGTGCATCGGCTTCGCGACGGCGACGGTGGTTCTGGGTGCGTTCTTCGTGCAGTTGAACCGCACCGTGTACCAGATGGCCGAGCAGACTCAGACGAATTTCACGATGGCGGAGCTTCAGCAGACGCTGGGTGCGAGGGGACTGGCGTTGTTCTCCAACCCCAATGCGCGCGAAGTCGGCTTCGTCCAGGTTGCGGATACCAACTCGCCGATGAAGGCGCGTGCGGTGCTGCGTGTCGATCCCGAGACGCGTCAGGCGTTTCTGATCTGCGCGGATCTGCCCATCGCCGCGGGCGAGTACCAACTCGTGATCGAAGGCCCGGATCAAACCAACACCATTGCGCACAAGTTCCGTGCGACGGGCGGGATCGTCCCGGTGGAAATCCGAATCGAGGATCTGAACGAGCTCACACAGCTCGCGATCGTCGGTCCCGTGGATGAGACCGGACAGCAGCGCGTTCTGCTTCGCCCGATGGGTGTCTGATCCGCGTTCGGACTGATCAGGCGAACGCACCCGAGTTTGTCGCGAAGGGATCGCCCGTCTC
>REDD01000069.1 GCA_007693725.1 Phycisphaeraceae bacterium | reverse complement strand
CGTGCCGCGGGCAGCACGCGGCTCTCCAGCGAGCCCACCGTCCGGTTGTAGCTCTCGACCGTCCGCGAAAGGTTCGTCCCCATCTTCGAGAGATGATCGCTCATCACGCTCAGCCGCTCGTGCAGATCGCGACCCAGCCGCAGAATCTCCCGTGCATCGTCCGCGAGCGACGCCTGCGACCAGCCGTAGCCCACCGCCTTCAGCAGCGCGATCAGCGTCGCCGGCGTCGTCAGGATCACCTGCTTGCCCGCGGCGTACTCCAGCAGCGCCGGATCCTCCAGCAGCGCCGACGACAGGAACTGATCCCCCGGCACGAACAGCACCACGAAGTCCATCGTCCCGTCGAACTTCTGCTGATACTGCTTGCTCGCGAGATCGTCCACGCGCGAGCGCAGTTGCTTGGCGTGCGCCCGCAGCCGATCGGTCCGGCGCTCGTCCGTCTCCGCCTCGATCGCTTCGAGGTACGCATGGATCGGCGCCTTCGCATCGACGACCAGTTTCCGTTCGCCCGGCAGATGCACGATCATGTCCGGGCGGAAGCGGTTCTCGCCATCGGAGTTGCTCGCCTGCGTCACGAAGTCGCAGTGCTCGCTCATCCCGGCGAGTTCGACGATGTTCTTGAGCGCCATCTCGCCCCAGCGCCCGCGCACCTCCGGACGCTTGAGCGAGTTCACCAGTTGCTGCGTGCGGTCGCCCAGCGTCGCGGTCTGCTTCGCCAGAAACTCCAGGTGCGCCTTGAGGTCCGTCTGTGATTCCACGCGCGCCTTGTCGAGCTGCAGGATCCGCTCGTCGGTCTTCTTGAGCGTCTCGCCGATGGGCTTCACGAACTCCTCGAACGACTTGCGCCGCTGGTCCATCTCCGCGAGCGAGCTGCTCTGGTGCTTCGAGAAGGTCTCGTTGGCGAGCTTCAGGAACTGCTCGGTCGATTCCCGCAGCGCCTTCGCGGTGATGGCATCCAGCTTCTGCTGGTACTGCTCGTTGATCTCCTTCAGCCGCTGCTCATCGCGCCTGGCCTGCTCGGTCCGGGCCCGCTCGATCTCGCCAAGACTCGACTCGTACCGCGACCGCTCGCCCTCCAGCCGCTCCTGGAGCTTGCCGTTCTCCACCTCCAGCCCCCGGGCCCGCTCCGCGAAGGACTCGGCCTTCGCCTCCGCCGCCCCGAGAATCCCCTCGGCCCGCTCGGCACGCGCCTCCGCATCCCGGCGCTCCGCCTCCGCGTCCCGCGCGGTCTGGGCCAGTCGCGGCCGCTCGTTCAGCAGCCACCCGGCCACGCCCATGGCGAGAACCCCGAGAATCGACAGAATCCACAAAATGACATCGAGCATCCGCGTAGTCTATGGACCCCCGGTGACCGCGCCCGGTCACCGCCACCGGTGATTTTGTCGGTTCATCATCCCAACACCCCGTCCCCACATTCCAAGAGCCATGCCGGAAAACACCCCCATCCAATCCACACCCCTCGGCGTCCTCTCCCTCCTCCTCGCCCTCCTGAGCTTCGCCGGGTGCATCATCACCGGCCTGCTCGTCCAGTTTGTCCACTTCTCCAGCGTCGTCGGGTTTCTCTTCCTGCCCATCCTCTCCTTGACCGCCCTGCTCATGGCCCTCTGGGTGCTCATCGGCCCCGGTCGCGGTCATGCAGCCGAGAAGCCCTTCACCCGCGGCCCCGCGCTGCTGGGCTTCCTCGTCGCGTTGCTCGCGCTCGTCGGACAGGTCTCCGTCTCGGGCGTCGGTCTGTCCGTCTACATCCCGATGAAGCAGCGCGTCCTCCCCAGCGCGGACGAGATGGTCCGCAACATCAACGCCGGGCGACCCGAGCGGGCTCTTGAAGCGTTCGCCTCCACCTACCGCGCCCGGATCGCGCCGGACGACCTCAGCGCCATCTTCGGCATCGTCACGAGCGAGCTCGGCCCCATCGAGGATGTCGTCTTCAGGATCTCCACCGCCCAGCGCGCCCGCGACACGCTCGCGCAGCTCGCGGGCACCGTCGATCCCGGCGATGAGAATCTGCCCAAGCCCGTGGAACTGCACTGCCGCGACGGCATCGCCATGCTCTGGCTGCTGCTCGACGAGGTCGCCCTCCAGCGCGAGGAGGTCCGATTCATGGACCTGCTGGTGGTGCTGCCCGATCTCCGCGCTCTCACGCTCTTCCCCGACGGACGCATGGCGATGTACGCCCGCTCGCTCGGCCTGACCATCATCGACTGGCGCGCGGGTCGGCCGCTCTCAGGTCCGCAGCCCGGAGAAGAGCGCGATGCCGATGGGGGCGAGGAGCATCGCGGGGACGAAGGCGCCGAGCCAGGCCGGTAGCCCCGGCAGGGAGACCGCCGGCGCTGCCGCCGCCGCCAGCAGCCCGCCGACCGCGATCGGCGACGCCTTCAGCGCAGCGCCCATCATCGGCCCCGGCATCCGACGCAGGAAAAACGGCATCGCGCACAGCACCGTGATGACATTGCTGACCACCGCCGCCATGCGTCCCCACCGCGCCTGTTCGAGCGATCTTCGTCGCATCGGGTCCACGCCGCCGTCGCGGAGAATCCGGGTGATCTGGAGCCAGCCGAGGTTCTGCTCGTACCCCTCCAGCTCGTAGATCTTGATCCGCGTCGGGTCGAACGAGGTCACGACGCGCTCGACGCCGATCGTCGTCGGCAGGCCGTCCGGCTCGCGCGCGTACATCGTCGCTCGTCCGTTTTCGAGGTTCCAGCCGCTGCCGTCCCAGACCGCGCGGTCCGCGCTCACGATCCGCGTCATCGCGGTCGTCTGCGGATCGCGCTCGAAGATCTGCAGGGCGTAAAGCGTCTGCGTCTCGTCCTCGTAGCGTCTCGCGTAGAAGAGCCGCCCCTCATCGTCCGAGGGCAGCGCCACCTGGAACGCCGCGAGCGAGCGCCGTCCGGATTCGCCGATGTCCCGCACCAGCAGCGGCGCGATCGACGGCACCACCGCCTCCTGATTCACCACCTGCAACCCGCCCACCAGCACCGCGACGATGATGAACGGGCGCGCGATGCGGTGCAGACTCACCCCGGACGCCAGCAGCGCCACGAACTCGCGATGGCGCACCAGTTGCACGCAGGTGAACCCCATCGCCGCGACCAGCACCACGCCGACGAGGTAGTTGAAGAGCTGCAGCAGGCGCGGCCCCCAGAGATCGACCACCAGACTCGCCGCGAGCAGGAACTGGTGCACCGTCCCCGGCTCCCCGCCGCTGTTGACATCCGCGTAGCGGTCCGCGGCGTTGCTCCAGTACCGCGCGAGATTGATGAAGACATCGATCGTCACGACGAAGGAGAAGATCAGCACGAACAGCGTGAGGATGTTCAGCGCGTAGAGGCGTGCGATGTACCGATCGACGGTGTTCATGGCGTTTCCACCGCCACTCTACCGCGCCGCTCCATCCGCAGATGCACCTCCCACCACGCCCACGCACAACCGACCCCCACCGCCGCCCCGGCGATCACATCGCTCAGATAGTGTGCCCCGATCATCACGCGGCTCAGTGCACAGCCGATCGCCAGCGCCACGAAGAGCCACCGCGCCTCCGGGTGCAGCCGCGCGAGCATCCAGCAGCCGCCGAACGCCACCGCCGCGTGGCTCGACGCCATGCCCAGCCCCGCCGTGCTCCATGTCTCCTCGCTGAAGGAGCGGAACACATACAACTGCTCCTCCGTCGCCGCTTCCGGGCGCATCCGACGGGTCACGAGCTTCACGCCCTCGGCCACCAACCCCGCCGTGCCCGCGCCGAGCGTCACCATCACGCCCCGCAGCCAGCGGTGCCCGTTTCCGATGCGCAGCGCCTGTCTCCAGTCGATCGCGATGAAGATCGACGCCAGCAGGATCCACGCCGGGAAATACCCGATGATGCGCAGCAGCCGTCCCCAGTCGCGCGAGTCGAGCTTCTCCGAGTACAGCGCGGTCATCGCGGTCCGATCCAGCGCGTGCGCGACCACGATCGCCAGCGCGCACCCCACCGCAAACAGCACCACGCGCCGCCACGCCCTCATGGCCCCTGCTCCCGCGCCCCGGCATATCCACGCCCCATGTGCAGGTGGCGCTCCTCATCCACCGTCTCGATGCGCTCGAACACGAAGGCCCGCTCCCATCGCTCCGGCCGCAGCCCCACCAGAAACACCGTCGTTCCCATCCATCGCTCGCGCATCAGGTCCGTCTCTTCCCAGTAGTCGTACGACGATTCTCGCTCACCAAGATACGCCGCCGCCGATCCGACCGTCGGCCCCTCGCCGTCTCCGAAAACCCCGTGCAGGTAATACGCCATCAGCGCTGCGTGCGTGTACCGAGCGCCTATCACCAGCGTCCCCGAGGCATCCTCGCCGATCTCATCGCGGATGATCCGCCCCAGCGCCTCCGCACGCTCGCGCTCGCCCGACAGCCGATGCATCGGCACCACCTCGCGCACCAGCGGCAGCGACCCGACCCATCCCAGCAGCATCAGCCCGATCCCCGCCGCGATCCCGTACCCGATCGACCAGTGCCACAGCACCTGCACCGCCGTCTCGGGCTTCCGTCGCAGCAACCCCATCCGCGGGCGCATCGGATCCTCCCGCCACCGCGCCACCATCTTCCGATACCGCTCCATCTCCGCCGCCACCAGCCGCCCCGCCGGGATGCACAGCGCGGCGTACCCCGCGATCGGCCAGTTCCCCTGCACCTTCGTCATCAGCGACACACCGAGATACACCGCGAAGATCGGCACGCTCACGCACACGCAGTACACATCCGCCCACCGCCCGCGTTCATCGCCATCATCCTCGCCCGCGATGCGACCGCGCACAGCGCCCCAGCACGCCAGCGCCATGATCACGATCATCGGCCCCGCCATCCCCACCTGACTCAGCACATACTCCGCCGCCCACCACGCGCTCCATCCGGCGCCATCGCCCCGCTCCACCGGCATGTCCCCGCCCGCCAGCCGCAGATGCCCCAGCAGGTGCGCCACCGTCGGCCAGCCGTGCTGCGCGTTCCAGATCACCACCGGCAGCGACACCACCACGAACGCGCCCGTTGCCACGAGCGCGTGCACCGTCGTCGCCCGCGTCCACCGCGGCCGACCGCGCACCAGCACCGCGATCAACAGCCCCGGAACGATCAGCAGCATCGTGTACTTGAACAGAAACCCCACTCCCAACACCACGCCCAGCGCCACGCTCAGCCACACCGCCGACTTCCCCCGATGCTCCCGGCGCAGCACCTCCCACCCGAGCCACGCCGCCGCGATCCAGCACGCGATGTACGGCGAATCGATCGTCATGAACGAGCCCGGCACAAGCAGCGCCGGCGTCACGCACGCCGCGACGCCCGCGCTCCACACCGCCCGCGCGGATTGGGACTTCCGGGGGGGAGAAACCCGCGCCGCGAACCCGCCCACCAGCACCACCGTCAGCGCCCCCGCGATCGCCGATGGCAGCCGCACCGCCCACTCCGCGTGACCGAACGCCTGCGTACTCAGCCAGATCACCCACGCCACACCCGGACCCTTCGAGTAGTACGACAGCGACAGATGGCGCGACCAGTCCCAGTACTGCGCCTCATCCGCCGCCAGCTCCAGCCCGCCGAAGACCAGCGAAGCCATCCGCGCTGCGAACACGCACACAGCAAGCACGACAACCCACTTCAGTCCCTGCAATCCCCCCGCGTTTTCACGCACGCCGTCCATCAGTGACGCCTCAGATGCGCATACGCCAGCATCGTGTACAACCCCAGCAGCAGCACGCTCCCCCACACCAGCAGCATCCCCGGAACCATCGCACGCTCCGCCATCCGCTCGCCGACGCTGATCGCCAGCACCGCCGCCAGCGCCGGGAAGAACGACAGCATGTACACCGGCAGCGGCAGACTGTCCCTCAGCCGCAGCGCGATCACCGCGCCCGCCAGAATCATCACGAGCGTCACCGCGCCGTACGCGATGCGCCCGTGCGATTTCCCGATCAGCTCCCGTTGCAGCCGGTCGTGCCGCTCCTCGAGATTCCGGCGGAGTGTGCGGATCTGCGCGGCCCCGTGCCCGTCGCGCAGGATTGCCTCGTCCGCCTCGCGCAGCAGCTCCGCCACGGATGCCTCGTTCAGGTCATCGAACTCCACCCCCGGAACACTCAGATTCGCGTACACCTGCTCCGCGCGCTCCACGGTGCTCTCGCCGTCGGGACCGATGGTGGACACTCCCTGCAGCGTCAGCGACAGCGAGCCCGACAGCGCGACATCGCCCAGCGCATCCTCACGGAACCGCAGCACCGCCGACCGCGCCGTCTGCAACCGCTCGCGACCGTCCGCCATCCGCACCGTCAGCGCGATCCGCGTCCCCGGCGTGGCGTGCGCGATCCGCCAGCGATCCTCGCCGTCCGTCGTCATCGACGAGGCCGTCAGCACGATCCGCTGATCGCCCTGCTCGAAGATCACGCGCCCGCGCTGCTCGATCTCGTCGTGCACACGCTCGATCTTCCGATGCTCCCGCAGCGCCGCGATCAGCATCCGCGCCCGCCGATCGAGCTGATTCATCTTCCGAGGCCGGTCACGCACCTCGCGCATCTCCGCGAACGACAGATACTTCACATTGTCGTCCACCGTCGAAGGGATCGGGATGATCCGGGTCTCGAACCGCTCGCCCTCCGCCATCGCCTCCGGCGAGGAGGTCGAAGCGCCCTGGAACACCAGCTTCACCCCCACGCCCCCCGGCTCGTTCGGATTGTCCACCAGCCACACATCCACGCGCTGCGCGCTGTACCACTCCGCGCTCCCCGTCTCCGAAGGACGCACCGCCAGCACGCCACGCAGCACCACATGCTGGAACGCCGCCGATCCGGCCCCCGGACGCAGCGGGCCGATCGCCTCGTCCGCGTGAATCTCGAAGTCGTCCAGCGAGATCGAACGCCCCCGCTGGATCGGCCCCACCAGCAGACGCGTGATGTCCCGCTGCACCAGCGATTCGGCGCTCCGCAGAAACCGCGGCATCACCTGATCCGCCAGCACCAGCAGACTCCCGCACAGCAGCACGCCCACCAGCACCGCCGGGATCATCACCGTCCGATGCCCGATCCCCGAGGCGTACGCCGCCGCCGCCTCGTTCTCCGCTCCGAAGCGGTGGTAGGTCAGCGTCGCCGCGAACCCCGCCGCGAACGGCAACGCGTACTGCAACATCGGCACCGCCAGCAGCCCCGTCAGCCGCAATGCATCCAGCAGCGACACCTGCCCGTCCGCCAGCGGCTTCACCGCGCCCGCGAATGCGATCGAGGCCGTCAACGCCACAGCCGTCACCGCGAGCGTCCTCAGCAGCTCCGCAAACAGCATCCGCCAGAGCAGCAGCGACGGACGGCGTGGAAGGAGACGGATCATGGACCGATATCCTCAGCCACTCCGCCATGCAGGGCAAGTCCGCATCTTCCGAATGCTTCCCGGACCCGCCCATTTCGAGCATCTGGGCAAAGAACAACGCCCATGATGCCCGTTTCCGAGGCCACATCGCCCACTCACCCGCAAGGCGTTCGGGATCGAGCGCCGCATATTCGATACTCCCTCCGGAAGCGCTCTCATCCGCAAACCAACGGAACAAGGAGCACGGAGCGATCCTCATGCGTCGATCATCCCTCAGACATCCGGCCCGCTCGCGCGCCTTCACCCTCCTCGAAGCGCTCACCGCCGTAACCATCCTCGGCGTCGTGGTCCTCGCCGTCACCGCCGCCATCACCGCATCCCAGAAGGTCGCCTTCGAGGGCCAGAAGCGCATCCTCGCCGCCATGTCCGCAGACGACCTCATGTCCGAACTCCTCACCCTCACCTACGACGACCTCCGCGCCCGCGACGGCACCATCCAGCCCGTCGGGTCCATGGTCACCCTCGACGGCGAGCAGTACCCCGATGTGTTCTGGGCCCTCGGCAGAACCATCAGCGTCGAGAATGTCATCCTCCATGAGGCGTCGCTCGACATCTCCGTCTCCGGCGTGCTCGTCCGCATCGTCGTCACCGACGGCAGCGCCACCCTCGCCGAGGCCGAGGTCTTCGTGCCGGAGCCCATCGCATGATCACCGCCCAACGCTCCAACACGCGCCGGGCGCTCACGCTCCTCGAGCTGCTCCTGGCCGTGGCGATCACCGTCCTCACCGGGCTCGCCATCGCCGCGGTCACCACATCCATTGCGCGCGGACTCACCTCCATGAACGAGGCGCGCAGCGCACTCCAGCGCGCCTACGCCGCCCATGCTCGCCTCCGCGCCTACACCACCGGCGCGCTCGCGTTCATCAGCGTCGATCCGGACCGCGGCATCGCCGTCTGGCACAACGACGACCGCTTCAACAACCGCGTCAACCTCAGCGAACTCCGCATCTTCTGGCTCGAACCGTCCTCCGATGGCGCGCCCGGCAAGGAACTCGTCATCGAGATGGTCGCATTCCCCGAGGAATGGGAGGAAGACGAACTCGAACTCGCCGATGCCGAACTCGCCGGCGTCGATGATCCCTTCAACGAAATGCTCGCGCTCCGCGCGCAGGGATGGACGAAGCGCAGCGTCATCGCCGACGGCCTCGAATCCGTCGCCGTCACGCACAGCGCCATCAACCTCGTACATGCCAACCGAGTCCGGATCGCGCTCACGGTCCAGATCGGCGCCAACAGCACGGAAGACATCCTCATGGCCTTCGGGCTCCCCAACCACAAGGCGCCCGGATAGCCAACCCCAGTCAGCCGACCGAACTGCCCAGGTTTCCCGCAAGCGAGCGACACGCTCGCACGGCCACCGATGCCGGCCGAACAGACAAGGCGTCACGGAAGGACGGTGTGTGATGATCAGGTCCCGTCAAACCACAAGCCGGAACGAACGCCGCGGCGTCGCCATGCTCCTCGTGATCATCGCGCTGGTCGTCACGACCATCCTCTGCGCTGCCGCGCTCACCTCGCGCGACAACTCGCCCGCCATCGGCGCCAACGCCTCCAACACCACCAAAGCGCAGTGGAGTGCCGTCTCCGGAGCCCTCTTCGTCACCGCCGCCATCGAGCAGAACGCCGAGGAACTCGCTCAGCGCCTCGCGAATCTTGAGGTCGATCCCGAATTCATCAGCAATCTCGCCGTCGCGGGCGGAAACATCCGCGTCAGCGTCACCCGTCCCGACGGCACGCCCTACGAGCAAGGCGACCGCCTCCTCCTCCTCACCGCCACCGGCAGCGTCGAGGGCATCGAGGTCGACATCAGCAAGCTCGTCATGCTCCCGTCCCAGCTCGACGCCGTCGAAGCGCTCGACCTCTCCCACAACGAGTTCGCCATCTTCGCCACCAACAGTCTCGACATCAGCACCGGTGCGCGCCTCGCGAACTGGAAGCTCAGCCCCGAGTTCGCCGGGAAGACACCGGTCAAGGTCGGTGTCGCCATCGAGTCCCCCTCTCTCCTGACCATGCCATCCAACCCCTCTCTCGGCGCTGTCTCGCTCTACCTCACCGCGAACGCAACCTCCGCCATCCAGAGCATCGCCGATACGCTCGGACTCAACGCCACGCACAACCTCCCCATCGAGTATCCGGCGGTGGCCCAGTCGCTCCCCACGGACCTCGCCGCGATCTACGATTCCAACGCGCCGAACTTCAGCATCTCATCCGGCAACGCCAACACACCCCCGAGCAACGCCCTCAAGAATGTCAGCATCAGCAGCGCAACCATGATCCTTGATGGCGATCAGCACAGCGCGTACACCATCGAGAAGGTCAGCGCAAGCAACAACGCCGTCATCCGCATCCGCGGCGATGTCCGTCTCTATGTCCAGGAGAATCTCCGGGTGAGCGAGACGCGCATCGTCCTCGACCCCGGCGCATCGCTCCAGCTCTACCTCGGCGACGGCCTGCGCCTCCGCTCCGGCTCTATGCTCGGTCTCCGCAGCGGCGAAACCGGAACCAACTGGGCATCCATCGAGAACTATGTCTTCCCGGATCGCATCCGGATCTACCAGGTCGCGGGCGCGACACAGGGCATCCTCCTCGAAAACAACACCACCCTCATCGGATGCATCTACGCACCGGAGAGTTCGGTCGATGTCTTCAGCGGCGCGGCCGTCATCGGGCGCATCACCGCCGCCGATGTCACACTCAACACCGGATCCCGCCTCCTCTACGATCCCCGTCTCGACTCCTTCGCCGGACTCACAACCCTCACCGGCCCCCTCTACAACCCCGACGGTACGCCCATCACGGGCCTCGTCGGAGCCCTTGTGGCCGCGGAAGACGCGGTCTGCCTCGACGACATGACCATCTTTGCCACCGATTCGCTCCGTCAGGTCATGCATTCGGGAGAGATGGTCCTCGAAGGCGCCGAAATCATCGATGGCGGCAGCGGAACCACCGAACTCGGCGGCGGCGAGTTGCTCGGTGACGGCAAGACCGGCGTCAGCACCGGCGGGGGTCTGACCATCAACGGACTCTGATCTGTCATGGCGTACCGCTCGCACCATCCTGCATGCCGGCGCGGCATCCTCCTCATCGACCTGCTCATGGCGATCGTTGTCCTGAGCATCATCCTCATCGCCGTCGTCCCCGCCATGCGCCCGGAGGAGCCGATGCGCCTCATCGCCGCCTCCGCCGTCCTCGCCTCCGACATCGAGTACGCCCAGTCCGCGACCCTCGCCAAACCCGCCGATCCGACCATCGTCCGCTTCGAGGAGAGCGGCACGCGCTACTGGCTCGCCCGCCAGTCCGACCCCGACACCCCCATCACCCGCCCCGGCCACACGCAGGGCCCCTACGAGGTCTTCCTCGGGTACGAGGCCGACACCAGCGCTGCGGGCGTCACGCTCTCGCTCGACGCCGTCCCCGCACTCACCATCACCTTCGACGCCTACGGGCGCATCAACGCCGACGCCGACCCCAGCATCCTCGTTAACAACGAGTCCGGCTCCATGCGTATCCGCATCCGGCGCACCACCGGCAGCGTCCTCATCGAAAAGCCCGACTGAGCCCCGCCACGCGCGCCCGCCCCCGGCGCGCTAAGGTGCCCCGCACCACGAGGGCGCCCACCGTGCAACGCCGACACCACTACGAGCAGGCCTTCAGCGCATACCTCCGACGCCACCGCATCCCCTATATCGGTGTCGATGAGGCCCGCAAGGCCCTCCTCCCCGACGACGCGGTTCCCGGCGTCAGTGCTCCGGGTACCGACGCCCCAACCCGCGCCCTCAAGTCCTTCGACTTCGTCATCTACGCCGACCCATCGCGCCCCGAGGCCCCCGACGCCAACCTCCTGATCGACATCAAGGGCCGCAAGGTCGCCCGGCGCTCCCCCCGCGCCGACCCGCTCGCCCCCGGCCGCCTCGAAAACTGGGTCACCCGCGAGGACATCGACTCCCTCACCATCTGGGAGCAACTCTTCGGTGACGGCTTCCGGGCTGCCTTCGTCTTCCTCTACTGGTGCGAGGCCCAGCCGCCCGACGGCCTCTTCCAGCAGGTATTCGACCACCGGGCCCGCTGGTACGCCATGCGCACCATCACCCTCACCGACTACAAGGCCCACATGCGCCTCCGCAGCCCCCGCTGGGGCACCATGCACCTCCCGACCGCCGATTTCGAGGAACTCTCCCAGCCCCTCCTGCGCATCGCCTCGCAGACCGGGGAACCGCAGCGGCACCCGTGAATCCCATTCCGCATGGGATTTTCACGACACTTGGCACCCGCACCGTCTTGACCCTAAGGTTCTGCCATGATCAGACGCATGACCCGCAGCACACTGCTCGCCTGCCTGCTCGGCGCGGGGCTGGTGTTCACCTCCTCCGCCTACGCCCAGATGAGCGTCGGTCGCCCCCCGGACGAATCCTCTGGCATCACGACGGACATCGTCAGCACGCCGCGTCTCGAATCGCCCGGGAAGCAGAACATGATCATCGCGCTGGGCGTGACGGTCATCGCCGTCGCCCTGTGCGTCGGGGTGGTGGTCCTGCCCGGCAGGCGAAATTACGAAGACTGAGGGGGCGTATCCCCGAAACAGGTTGCTGGTCAACCCCCAACGAACGCTTCAATCCCTTTCAGAACGCCTCGAACCCCTGCATGCCCAGTCCTTGAAAGGAGTGGATGATGGAAACCGATCGAGCCGACCGTCGCCGGATCGCGGGGCTCCTCGCGCTGAATGGCTTGCTCCTCGCCGCGCTGGGCGTGGTGAGTTTCGCGCCAGCGGTGGATGCCCAGCAGCGTCGCTCGCGCGGTGCCTACACCATGGTTTCCGCCCAGACGCAGGGGTTCACCGAGGATGCGATCTATGTCATCGATGCCACGAATCAGGAGCTGCTGGCGGTGCGGTACGACCGCTCGGCCCGCGGCCTGCGGTTCGTCGGCTTCCGGGATCTGCGGTTTGATGTGCGTCAGGCGACGCAGGGAGGTCGGTGAGCCATGACGAGTGACAAGCAGACGACAACCGGCAGCGCGACTGTGGTGTACCGGGTCAATCCGGGCATGCTGACCCTCTGGGCCAGCGCGTTCGTGATCGGGGCGCTGGTGCTTTTCCAGGCGGGGCGGACCGACCTGGCGACCAAGGCGATGGCTCAGGTCGCGACGGTGAACGATCTGACGGTGCTGACGGTGGGGGTCACCGATAACGAGGAGGTCGTCGTGGTGCTCGACCAGCGCGAGGAGCTGATCTCGGTGTACACGATCGAGGGCGGCCGGAATCTGGTCCGGCTCACGACGGAGAACCTGAGCAATATCTTCCAGCAGGCGCGTGCCGCGGCGAGCGGCGGACGCTGATGG
>REDD01000003.1 GCA_007693725.1 Phycisphaeraceae bacterium | reverse complement strand
GTATGACGGCGATCCTTGGTATCTCTGCCTTCTATCACGACTCGGCGGCAGCGCTGGTGGTCGATGGGGAGATTGTCGCCGCGGCACAGGAAGAGCGGTTCACCCGGAAGAAGCACGATCACGAGTTTCCGCAGCACGCGATCGAGTACTGCCTGGAGCAGGCGGGCCTGCGTCCGGAGCAGTTGGACTATGTGGGCTTCTACGACAAGCCGTTTCTGAAGTTTGAGCGGTTGCTGGAGACCTACATCGCGTACTCGCCGCGGGGGTTCCGCTCGTTTCGGAAGGCGATGCCGCTGTGGTTGCGGCAGAAGCTGTTCCTGCCGCGGGTGATGAATCGGGGGCTCGGCGGTGCGTACAAGAAGCGGTACATCTTCACGGAGCACCACGAGTCTCACGCCGCGTCGGCGTTCTTTCCCTCCCCGTTCGAAGAGGCGGCGGTGCTGACGCTGGATGGCGTTGGTGAGTGGGCGACGACCTCGTACGGCATCGGGCGGGGCAATCGGCTCGAACTCACGCACGAGATTCACTTCCCCCACTCGCTGGGCCTGTTGTATTCGGCGTTCACCTACTACACGGGTTTCCGCGTCAATTCGGGCGAGTACAAGCTGATGGGGCTGGCGCCGTACGGCGAGCCGGTCTACGCGGACCTGATCCGCGAGCATCTCATCGACATCAAGCCCGACGGCTCGTTCCGCCTCGACATGAGCTACTTCAACTACTGCCAGGGGCTGACGATGACCTCGAAGAAGTTCCACCGGCTGTTCGGCTGGGAGCCGCGTGGTCCCGAAACACCGATCCAGAAGCGGGACATGGACATCGCGGCATCGATCCAGAAGGTGACCGAGGAGGTGATGATCCGCCTGGCTCGGCATGTGCGCGAGGCGACGGGGATGCGTCACCTGTGTCTGGCGGGGGGCGTTGCGCTGAACTGCGTTGGGAATGGGAAGATTCTGCGCGAAGGGATCTTCGACGATCTGTGGATCCAGCCCGCCGCGGGTGATGCCGGTGGGGCGCTGGGGACAGCGCTGTTCATCTGGCATCAGTTGCTCGGGAATCCCCGCACTCCCGGCTCGATCGACAGCCAGCACGGCTCATTGCTCGGGCCGTCGTATTCCGGCGCAGAGATCAAGCGGGCGCTCGACGCGAAGGGCGCTGTGTACCACGAGTATCCGAACGAAGATGAGTTGTGCGACAAGGTTGCCGGCTTGATCGCTTCGGAGAAGGTGGTCGGCTTCGTGCATGGGCGGATGGAGTTCGGGCCTCGTGCATTGGGGGCGCGTTCGATCATCGGCGATGCACGCTCGGAGAACATGCAGTCGGTGATGAACCTGAAGATCAAGTTCCGCGAGTCTTTCCGCCCGTTCGCGCCGTGCGTCCTGCGGGATCGCTGCTCGGACTTCTTCGACTTCCCGAACGGGCACGAGAGCCCGTACATGCTGCTGGTGGCTCCAGTGCGGGAGGAGAAGCGGACCCGCCTGAACGGCGAGTTGACCCGAGGGTCCGGGCTCGACCTGCTCAAGGTCAAACGATCCGAGGTGCAGGCGATCACGCATGTGGACTACTCGGCACGGATCCAGACGGTGGATCCGGAGCGGCGGCCGCGTCTGCACAATGTGATGAAGAAGTTCGAGGAGAAGACGGGGTGCCCTGTGATCATCAACACCTCGTTCAATGTGCGCGGCGAGCCGATCGTCTGCACTCCGGAGGATGCGTACCGCTGCTTCCTCGGCACGAACATGGATGTGCTCGTCCTGGAGAACTTCATCCTGTATCGGGAAGAGCAGCCCGGAGCGGAGACGATCGACAACACGGAGTATCTCAAGCAGTTTGCTCTTGACTGAGGACAGAGATCATTGCCATGCTCGAAATCAACAAAGATCCATCCAAGAGCGACCTCCGCTGGTTCGGCCTGATCCTCGCGATCGTGTTTGTGATCGTGGGGCTGGTCGTCTGGCTCAAGACGAGTTGGCTCTTCGGCATGGGAGGATCGCCGACGCTGGCCTCGAAGATCTTCTGGGGGATCGCGATCGTCTTCCCTGTGGTGTACTACGCGATCCCGCCGCTGCGTCGCCACCTGTTCATCGGGTTCATGTATGCGGTGTTCCCGATCGGGCTGGTGGTCTCGAATGTGATCCTCGCCGCGACATTCTATCTCGTCGTGGCGCCGATCGGCCTGATCATGAGACTCTTCGGGCACGATCCGATGCAGCGGAAGTTGCTGCCCGAGGCCCGGACCTACTGGATCGAGCGTTCACAGATCGACGATCCCGAGCGATATTTCAAGCAGTTCTGACCCCGACCCAACCCCCGCCCCCCCGACCCCGGAGGCAATGCAATGTCCAGCGAATCGACCAAGCAGACCCATCCGTCCACCGAAACGAAGTCGGCGTTTGAGCAGGCGGCGAAACAGAAATCCCGCGGCGTCGTGGGCGAGTTCATCGATTTTCTGAAGACTTCGAAGAAGTGGTGGCTGACACCAATCATCCTGGTGCTGCTGCTGGTGGGCGGGCTGGTGCTTCTCAGCGGAACGGCCGCGGCGCCGTT
>REDD01000004.1 GCA_007693725.1 Phycisphaeraceae bacterium | reverse complement strand
TCGGCCTGATGGACATCCCCTCGCTCTGGGGCATCGACCACACTTCCAACATCATGGGGCAGACCGGCGGCACGGGCGTCCGGACGATGCTCTCCGAGCAAGCCGCCACGATCAACCCCGACTCCCCCCGGTTCGCCGGCGTCGAGGCGACAACCACTTCCCTGTACAACCAGATCATCACGGTCACCGAGCACGCGGCGAAGCGCGCAAAGAAAGAGGATGAAAGCACCAAGCACAAGGAGGCCGCGGTCGCCGCCGATCACTCCCGCTCGTACTTCAACGCGCTGACAGACTCGCAGATCGCACTGTCGATGACCATCGAGGAACTGAGCATGCTCGCCGAGGTGTACTCGCCCTCGCAGGACGACCGGTCGATGCGCGCAACAATGGTGACATGGGCCTTCGGCGAGGGTTCGGTCGTCGGCGAATCGACGCTCTTCTCCGACAGCGTGATCTTCCAGATCGAGGCTAACGCCGACAACCTTGTCGCCAGTCTGGATCTGTTCGACATCACCGTCTACGACCTGACGCTGTCGCTCTCGGCGGGCCAGCAGTACTGGTTCAGCGTCGACACCTACTCCTACTCGGTGTTCGTGCCCGCCCCCTCCTCCGCACTGCTCGCCGTCCTCGGCTTCGGCATCGCTGCCCGCCGCCGGCGTTGATCACGCAACCACCTCTCACGACCTTCTCTCAATCCCCCCCGCGCTCAACACGCGGGGGTTTTTTCATGCGCCAAACACTCCGGCCTCCACTTTGCGAGCACACCGCCCAATCTCGCATCGAGTCGCCGAACTGAGGGTGCCACGGTTTGTCCAGCACGAGCACCCTTCCGGAATTCCGGGAGTTCCGGGGGTTCCGGGGGTTCCGGGGGCGAGTGCGGCAAACCGTGTCGTCCGATCGCTCCGTGCCGCGTGCCATCAGTTCAGTCGCATCGCCACCTCGATGCGACTGACTGATGCATCATCCTCAACTCCCCAGTGCCCAGTGCCTCTCTTTGTGCGCACAAACCCCGTCACTCCACCGACTTTTTGATTTTTCGCGCGCACAACGCCGGTCACTGCGTTTGTGCTGCGCCGCCGCCGGGGCATGCTGTCACCTCTGAACCATTTTTCTTGGGAGGACAGCCATGCGAAACAGAACAGTCAGAGACTTCCCGCGCACCATCGCCGCCCTCGTGCTGGCGCTGTGCATCCCCGCCTGCGCGCCACCGCCGCAGAGCATCGGCCCAACCGTGCAGGCCCAGCAGCAGGCCATCGAGGCCATCGCGCACGCCTACGCCGACGACCTCGCCTTGTCCGAGGCGTTGCTCCGTGCGCTCCTCGACATCCGGCGAACCATCCTGCTGGGACGCCTGCACCGGGAACTCATCATCCGCGACTACCTCACGCCCGCAGGCGAGCCCGACCACGCGGCACTCGAAGCCGATCTGAACACCCCCGACCCGCCGACCGCGCTCTCGCGTGAGGTCGTTGAGGGGCGCATGTCGCTGGAGGAGGCCCACGACTGGCTCGCTGCCTACGCGCGCACAAACGATGCAACTGCGCGTCGGGAACTGCTCGGACAGCTCGAACCCGCCCGAAACGGGGCACGCGCAGAGCAGGCGATCTTCGCGGCGAAGTGGTCGCGGAACGCCTCGATCCTCATGCTGTTCGACAGCGCACAAACCGCATCACAAGCCCTGGCCCACTACGCGGGCGCATCCGGCCCCCCGACCCAACCACCCACCCGCGACACCGTGCGCCGCGCCTTCGAAGCCGTCATCGCCGACCACATCGACGACCCGGACCGGCGCGCCGCGGCGTGGGAACTCATCGAAGCCATCCTCGATCTCGCAAACACCAGCAGCACAGGAGAAACACAGTCATGAGCGTGCAGATTCCCGAAAACATGATCGAAACACTCGTGGGAAAGCTCACCGCCGATGCGCCCGCGACACTGAGCCGTGAGGAACGGTCGCTTCTGGCGACGGCGATGTACGAGCTGGCGCACGCACGCGTGGTGTGCGCGCGCCAGGCGCAACTGCTCGAATCCATGGGCCAGGACCTGGACGAGATCGACCGGCTGGCGCACCGCGCGGTCGGCGCGGCAAGCGAGGTCAGCGGACGCGACCCGGCGAGCGGGTACGACGCGGACGGCGCGCGACGGGCTCGGGAGGAATTGCTGCGCCGGATCGAGCGGGCGGAGTCCGGCGAGGTGATCCTGGAGGCGGTGCTGCGGTTCGTGGCGATCGGCGCGGCCCTCGCGGGGTGATGCACAAGGGGCATTTCGTGCGATAGACTGGGGACAGTCAGGTGCGGTGGCCGAGCGGTTGAAGGCGCGCGACTTGAAATCGCGTAGACCCGAAAGGGTCTCGTGGGTTCGAATCCCACCCGCACCGTTGTCTCCGGGATTTCCGACGGGTTCCCCGTGTCTTGTTCCGGGCGGGGGATTCCGGGGGTTCCGCGGGGGTCCGCGGGGGTCTCTGCGCCTCAGGCGGGGAGCAGTTGGGAACGGGGGGGCTGCGGCTGGTGTGGTGGGGGGATGTCGCCTGATTTGAGTTGTTCGC
>REDD01000005.1 GCA_007693725.1 Phycisphaeraceae bacterium | reverse complement strand
GAGACGGGCGATCCCTTCGCGACAAACTCGGGTGCGTTCGCCTGATCAGTCCGAATGCGGGTCAGACACTCTTGGGGCGAAGCAGGACGCGCTGCTGTCCGGTCTCATCCACGGGGCCGACGATCGCGAGCTGCGTCAGCTCGTCCAGATTCTCGATGCGGATTTCCACCGGGACGATCCCGCCCGTCGCGCGGAACTTATGCGCAACGGTGTTGGAGTTGTCCGGGCCTTCGATCACCAGTTGGTACTCGCCCGCGGCGATCGGCAGATCCGCGCAGATGAGAAACGCCTGACGCGTCTCCGGGTCAACACGCAGCACCGCACGCGCCTTGATCGTGATCGGTGAATTTGTGTCCGCGACCGGGATGAAGCCGACCTCGTGTGCGTTCGGATTCGAGAACAGCGCCAGTCCCCTCGCGCCCAGCGTCTGCTGAAGCTCCGCCAGCGTGAAGTTGGTCTGTGTCTGCTCGGCCATCTGGTACACGGTGCGGTTCAACTGCACGAAGAACGCACCCAGGACCACCGTCGCCGTCGCGAAGCCGATGCAGGCCGCACGCCACACCGGCAGCATCGTCCGATGACGGGGCAACGCGCCGATCACCAGCGGGCGATCCGTCGAGGCCACCCGATCGATCGCGCGACGCACCGCCGCGAGCACCCGTGCCCGCAGCCCCGGCGGAACATCCACATCCGGAAGCGCCTCCTCGAACGAGGTCGAGTAAAGCAACTGCTCGCGCCGGATCTGCGCCTGAATCTGCGGATCGGCCGCTCGCAGAGCATGCTCAAACTGATCGCGCTCCTCGTCATCGAGCAGACCGAGGGCACTGAGACCGGCCATTTCATACAAATCTCGCGTATTCATCATCGTACTTCCTCGACACAACTCCGCTCTCGGAGCTTCACCAACGCTCGGCTCAGGGCCGATTTGATCGTCCCCAGGGGAACGCCCAGTTCCTGGCCGATCTGCTTCAGCGTCTGTCCTCCCAGATATGCCCTTAGGACGACGGTGCGCTGGAGTTCCGGCAGTTTCTCTACTTTTTCGAGAACGCTCGCAAATCTTTCATCTTGCACCATCGCCGCCTCGGGTTCGCGGACCTCCGCGGGAGGCGACCACCCCTCCTCCAGCAGCCCCGGCTTGATCCGGGCCCTTGCCCGACGCAGCCGGTCCACCATGTGCCGACGCGACAGGAGCATCACCCAGGTCACCAGCGCGGCACGCTTCGGGTCGTACCGGTCCGCCGTACGCCAAAGACGCACGAAAACCTCCTGCACGACATCCTCGGCATCCGCACGAGTTGGCATCGTCTGATACGCCATCCGATACACCAGCGAACCGAATCGGTCGTAAAGATCCGCAATCGCCGCCTCGTCGCCCGAGGCCACGCGTTGCATCAGGTCATAATCCGGATCCTCGGTGTGCATCCTGGCGCCCCGATCTCCCCGAGAGCCGACTCACATCATCGGTACTTCTTCTACGCACCCAGCAATCGCCGGGATGCAGACTCTTTCCGTGCTACCCGGACCATAATACCCTACCAGAATCCAAAATGCACCCGCTTTTTCCACCGAGCACAAAAAGATTCGCCCCCCCTCATGTGTTGGGTATATTGATTATGGTTGTGGAGACCGAAAATCCCCCTTGGCGGCTGCCCCATCCGGGGGGCCAGGGAAATCGAGGGGAACCGTGTCAGGTTCAATTCCCCACATCCCGAGTGAGGTTCAGCGCAAGCCGCTCCAGCGCGATCGTCTCCGCCCCGCCTTCTCCATGATCGACCTGCTCGTTTCGCTCGCGGTCATCGCAGTCCTCGTGGCCTTCATGCTCCCGACACTCGCCATGGCCCACGAGGCCGCCAACAGAATCAAGTGCGCCTCCAACCTCCGCCAGGTCGGCGTCGGTCTCCAGATGTTCGTCTTCGATAACCGCAGCCGCCTCCCCTCCACGACATTCATCGATCCCAACCAACCCACGGACCACGAAATCCACGAAACCGTGCACCTCCGCCTGAGCGCGGACATGATCCAACAACGCAGCGGCAACACCACGGCACGCCGTTCCACCTCAACCCGCCCGATGACACTGGATCGCTGGGACGGACTCGGATGGATCTACGAACGCGACTACATCAGTGACCCCCGCGTCTTCTACTGCCCCAGCCACGAGGGCGCGCACGACTACGAGCGCTACCTCCCGCAATGGCAGGGCGCTCCCGGCGCCATCGTCGGCAACTACCAGTACCGCATCCCCGACGGCCAGCTCCTCTTCGCTCAGATCACCCCCGAAAAAACCCTCGTCGCAGACGCCATGCGATCGCAGGAAGAGTACAACCACGGCACCGGCAACAACATGCTCAAGGCCGACATGAGCGTTCTCTGGTTCGACGATCGCGCCGGTCTCATCTTCGCCGCGCTCGCCGCCGATCCGGATGCACCGGGAGCCGCGCAGGGCGTCGCGTTTGCATGGTCGCTCATGGACTCCACGAACCCCGGCGCACCGGGCAGCCCGTCCAACCCCAACGCCAACAATTCCAACGGCGTCTTCGGCTCCA
>REDD01000186.1 GCA_007693725.1 Phycisphaeraceae bacterium | reverse complement strand
GACATGGAGGGCACCCATCCCAAGATCGGCGCCGAGTTCGCCAAGCGTTACGGCGAGCGCGACGCCGTCCTCAACGCCATCGAAGGCCACCACGGCGATGTCCCCGCCACGACCTTCTACACGCCCATCGTCATGGCCGCGGACGCCCTCTCCGGCGCCCGCCCCGGCGCCCGTCGCGAATCCCTCGAACGCTACATCCAGCGCCTCGAACAACTCCAGGACATCGCCATGTCCATGGAAGGCGTCGACGAGGCGTATGCGATCCAGGCGGGGCGTGAGGTCCGGGTCATGGTCGATGCCAAGAAGGTCACCGACGACACCGCGTTCTACATCGCCAAGAAGATCGCCGATCGTGTCTCGGCCGAAATGACCTTCCCCGGCGAGATCAAGGTCACCGTGCTGCGGGAAACCCGCGCGGTCGAACTCGCGCGATAGTCGCTTTCCGCAACCGGCCCATCACGCTCGCGCTCCATAGCATCTCGGTACGCCAGCGCAGGAGAAAGCCGGCCGCCGCATGACCTCACTCGAACGCCCACAACCGCTCGGCATCGCGCCCGACATCGACCGCAATCGACACGCACGCGCATTGCGAGACATCCTCCGCGGCGAGGTCCGCTTCTCCAAGCACGACCGCATGCTCTACGCCACCGATGCGAGTCTCTACCAGATCGAGCCCATCGGCGTCGTCATCCCAGCCGATGAGGAAGACCTCCGCGCGGCGGTGCAGTATTGCCACGAACACCGCCTGCCCATGCTCCCCCGCGGCGGCGGCACCTCCCTCGCCGGGCAATGCACCAACTTCGCCATCGTGCTCGACACTTCTGCGACCATGTGCGCACTCCACAGCGTCGATCCCGAAGCACGGTCGTGCACCGTCGGCGCGGGCATCACCATCGACGATCTCAACGATCAGCTCCGGGCCCGTGGCCACGCTCTCTTCTTCGCGCCGGATCCCTCGACCGCTCGTCAGGCCACCATCGCCGGGTGCATCGGCAACGATGCCGCCGGAACGCGCTCCATCAAGTACGGACGCACCGCCGAGAACCTGATCGCCGTCGACGGCTTTCTCGCCTCCGGCGAGCGCATCCACCTCGCCCGCGGCTCGGCCACGCACGACGAGAACGCACGGCGCATCGCGACCAGTGTCATCAATGTCTGCCGCGAACACGAATCCCTCATCCGCGAGCGCTTCCCGAAGACGCTCCGGCGCAACGCCGGTTACGCCCTCGACATGATGCTGGATCAGATCGACGAGGCCCGCCGTTCCGGACGAGATCCGCTCGAAACCGTCAACCTTGCGCACCTCGTCTGCGGCGCGGAGGGCACGCTCGCGCTCGTCACGCAGGCCACACTCGCGCTGCATCCTGTCCCCAAGCGCCGCGCCCTCGGCGTGCTCGGCTTCAACTCGATGGATCAGGCCATCGCCTGCGTTCCGCAACTGCTGGAACTCGGTCCGTCCGCCGTGGAACTCCTCGACGACCTCATCGTCGGGCTGGCCATGAAGAACATCGAGTACCGGCGCTATGTCGAGCTGATGCCGCAGCCGCCCTCCGGGGCGCTCAAGGCGATGCTCTCCGTCGAGTTTACCGCCGAGCACGATCCTTCCGAGATCGAAGAGCGCTTCAACGCCCTCCGCGCACTCATCCCGTCGCTCGGCGCAAACATCGGCGTTGCGTACCTCAACGACGATGCCGACATCGCCAATGTCCTCAAGCTCCGCAAGGCGGGCGAGCCGCTCCTCCACGCCATCCCCGGTGCGCGCATGCCCATCGGTTTCGTTGAGGACAACGCGGTGCCCGTCGAGAATCTCAGCACATTCGTCCGAGAGTTCCGCAGGATCATCGAGTCGCACGACACCACCGCATCGTTCTACGCCCATGCCTCCGTCGGCGTCCTGCATGTCCGGCCCCTGCTCAATCTCCGCGACCCCGCCGACTGCGCCGCCATGGAGGACATCGCCGTCCGTGCCGCAGAACTCGCCAAATCACTCGGCGGGGTCATGTCCGGCGAGCACGGCGACGGCAGGGCACGCGGACCGCTCCTCGAACACTTCTTCGGCCCCGAACTCATCCGCGCCTTCCGCGAAGTCAAGGCCGCGTTCGATCCGCTCGGGCTGCTCAATCCCGGCAACATCGTCGATCCGCTCCCCATCCGCACCATCCACGAACACACGCGCATCCATCCCGCGGATCACGATCTCCCGCTCCCCGAGATCGACACCTACATGGACTACGCGAAGGAAGGCGGGTTCGACCACGCCGTCGAACTCTGCAACGGCGCGGGCGTCTGTCGCAAGAAACAAGGCGGCACCATGTGCCCCTCGTACATGGCCACGCTCGACGAACGCCACTCGACGCGCGGGCGCGGCAACGCCCTCCGCCTCGCCATCACCGGGCAACTCCACGAAACCGAGGACCGTGGTGATCAGCACGAGCCGCAGTGGGGGGATGCCGACACGCTCGAAACCCTCGACCTCTGTCTCTCCTGCAAAGCATGCAAGACCGAGTGCCCCAGCAATGTCGACATCGCCGCGTACAAGGCCGAGTACCT
>REDD01000088.1 GCA_007693725.1 Phycisphaeraceae bacterium | reverse complement strand
TGCAAACCGTGTGATGGAGATGCAGAGTGCCCAGCGCTGACGCTTTGGGCTGGTAAAGGCAGTAAGACACACGGTTTGCCGCTGCGCGGCCAAACCGTGCCACCCGCCCCTCTCCCCTCGTGCCTTTCACTCTCCCCTCGTGCCCAGTGCCTACTTCCGGGGGTGCCTATTGCCTCTTCTTCAGCGCCGCCAGCGCCCCGCCGACCCCCTCCTCCGTCTCCACCGGCTCATCAAACGCGACCAGCACCACGCCGAACCGCGCTCGCACATGCAGCCCCTCCGGCACGAGCCCGACGCACAGCGGCGACTCCATTTTCATCCCCAGACTCGCCTCGCACATCCGGCGCAGCACATCGCGATCGGCGTTCACCTCCTTCACCACCGCCGACTCCACACCCCCCAGCGGATTCGCCCCGACCATGGCATCGCCGTCGAAGACCCAGGCGCCGAGGCGCGCCGAGTCGATCCAGCACGCCGCCCAGCGCACATGCTCCGGATCGGCGTGATACGCCTGCCAGCGATCGGTGGCCACGGACTCCCCCACCTCCTCCGCGGAGATCAGCAACTGCATCGAGTCCAGCGTCTCCTCCGGCACCCACAGCACATGCTCGTGCGCGAAGAACACCGCCACCGGCGCCGAGATGACCAGCCGCCCGTCCGCGTGATCGCTCACGAACTTCACCGGAACCTGCTGGCCATCGAACGCGAGCACCCCCTCCCGATACGAAGCCAGATACCGCTTCGCATCCCTCAGCGCTGTCCGCTCGCGCGCCTCATCCCCCATCGGTGTCGCGTTCATCGATTCCTCCGCCGACGCATCTCCTGCTTATCGAACAATGCTCCGCACCCCGGACAGCGCCCGCGCACCGGCAGCCCGCTCAGGTCACTCCCGCACTCGCCGCACGCCATCTCCTCCCGCGTTTCCCGGTGCGGTGCACGCGCCACGCTCGCGACCTCGCCGTCGAGCGCCTCCGGGCCGTGCGCCTGCACCACAAGCTCCACCACATCCACCGACTCGCCGCACACCGGACACGCCTCCACCGTGGCATCCAGCGCCAGCCCCTCGCCGCACTCCGGGCACGACACCGCGTGCAACGACTCGTCCAGCATGCTCAGGTCCACGCGCGACGCCTCGTCCTCCCAGCCCTCCTCGAACTGCGGCGTCGAACGCTCCATCTCCTCCAGCAGCAACTCGGCCTGCTCGCGCCCGCCGCGCTGCACCACCACATCGAAGCCCATCCACGGATTGCGCAAATGCCCCATGCCCAGGAGCCGCTGCGTGTGGTGCCCGACCACCTCGGCCGCCACCCCGTGCGCGCGCAGATATGCCGCCGCCTGATCGGCCCGAAGCTCATCCGCGAATCGACGAACCCGCTCCATCACTCATCCTTGCACCCGGACCCCGCCCAAACCACACCCGCCCGCTAACGCAGCGCACTCGGATGCGCCACCATGTCGATCCGGATCACCCGCTCCGCCTCCGCACCCGTCACCCGATCCCGCACACGCACCTTCAACGCGTACCGATCGACCGTCAGCGTCTCCGGCAGATCAATGACCGCCGTCAGGAAGAAATCCCGCACCGGACGACGGGAGAAATAGTCCACCGTCTGCTCCGGCATGCTCCACGCGACCAGATCGCCGCCATCGGCGCCGAGATGCGACAGCGACAGCGACTGCGTCAATTCCACGCCGTATCCATCCGCGCCGCCCTTCGTCGTCGAACGACGCGCGAAGTTCTCGACCTCCGTGTACACCACCACGCGCCGGCGCTGCCCCGCCACGAAGCGATACACATCCCCGCGTCGCTCCACCTCGGTGTAGATCCCGAAGTTCTCGACCCGCGTCGCCAGCAGCGCCTCCGTCACGCGCAGCCCTCGCAACCCGCGCACCCGCTCGCCCGCCTCGCCCACCGTCTCCGCCATCGCGCCCACATCACCCAGCTCCGCGCCGACGGCCATCGCATCGTTCAACTCGCGCCACGCATCCAGCAACTTCCGCTCCGGCTCGCTCAAGCCCGCCCACGACGATCCCAGCGCCAGCTCCGGGAAGTGACTCTGCAGCGTCCCCGGCCGGATCGTCTCCAGCGCGTGCGCCCGCAGCGCGATCCCCAGCGCCAGGTCCGCCTCGTCGAACTCGCCCCGCAACGCGCCCGCAAGCTCCGCGCCGAGCCGATCCATCCGCTCCCCGCGCGTCTCCACACGCTCCGGTTCGGACGCCTCGATCTCGATCACTTCCTCGACATCCACCGCCGCCTCTTCCATCGCGCCGACTTCCGGATCCGTGCGCTGCTCCGCCACGCGCCCGCCGGGGAACACCGCATCACCCTCGCGCTCCCAATCGCTCTCCCAGACATCGCGATCGAGATCGATCTCGCTGTGACGCTGCGCCTGCTCCATCAGCCGGAGCAGCTCCGCCGTGCGATCATCCACACCCTCGGCGTCCGCGTCGTCCACAGCGACCGCATCCGACACCGGCCGCGATGCCGACGACTCCACCGCCTCCGGCTGACTCGAACACCCCGGAAGCACCCCCGTGAATATCCCCGCGAAGATCCCCGCCGCACACCCGACACACAACATCCGCACCGCATTCGTCTCGCTCATGACCGCGCTTCCTGCATGCATGCACCGCGCGCCTCCGGCGCGCTCTCTTTCCGTCCTATCGACCACCGCCCACCAGCCGCACCAACCCCAGCGCTGCCACCTCCGCACCCCGATCCTCGTCGCCCAATCCCGTCTTCGCGGCCAGATCCGCCTCGACCGCCAGACGCACCGCCGCCGCACCCTTCCCCACGCCGCACCGCCTCGCACCCTCCAGCAGCGGCTCCTTCGTCACCCCCCACAGCTTCAGTTCCTTGCTCACCGCCGCCGGGTGCGCCCCCTCCGCCAGCATCCGGCTCGCCGCGTGCAGCTTCCGCGCCACATCCAGCATCCCGTACCGGACCAGCGTCGCCGGCAACCGCGACACCGTCATCAGCTCGCGGACCTTCCGCAGCGCGTACTCCGCATCGCCGCTCAGCAGCGCCTCCTGCACATCCCAGAACGCCTGCTCGCGCGAATACCCGACCATCTCGCGCACCAGCGCTGCCGTCACCACGCCCCCCTCCCCCGCGCTGCTCAGCTTCGCGATCTCCGTGTCCAGCCGCCCCAGCTCCGCACCGCACAGCGACACCAGCGCCGCCGCCGCGTCACGCTCCAGCACGACCCCGTACCGCTTCTGCGCCCGCTGCACCGCCCACGATGCCGCCGTCCGATCGTCCGGCTTCTCGCACTTGATCACGCACCCGCACTTCGCCACGAGGGTGTCGATCTTCCCCTTGTGCCAGGTCTCGGCCCGCAGCACCAGCGTCGCCGTCTCGCTCGGAGACTCGAGATACCGCTCCACCACATCACGCGGACGCGCCCCGGCCCCGCCGTCCTTCAGCCACTCGTCCGCCTCATCCACCACCACGATCTTGTGCTGCTGCATCAGCCCCAGCGTGCGGCACTCATCGAGCACATCCGCCACGCCCGCCGAAGCGCCGTCGAACCGCATCACCTCCGCATCGACCCCCGCCTCAGACAGTGCCTCCCGCAGCTTGTCCGTGTGCAGCGACCGAAGGAAGGGATCCTTCCCGTGCAGGATCATCGCCCGCGTCTGGACACCCGGCCCCTCACCACCCGAACTCTTCCCGGACCCACCGCCCGAACCCCCACCCCCACTCGGACCACGCTTCGTCGCTCGCTTCGCCATCGCACCGCAAGTGTAGAGCAACCGATCGACCCCGATTTCCGCCTCCCAACGGCCATATCTCCCCCCTGCTTTGGAGTACACTCGGTAGATCAGGAGCGAAACCCCCCGCATGCCCGCCAGGGGAATACCCGGGGCGGCGGGGAAGCGCCACGGAGGGCACGCCGTCTCATCCGGCGTGGACTCGCCCAAGAGCCCGCGTCGGTGCTGTCGTTCGCACACCCCGCCAAGGCCACCGCCGAGGCGTCACCGGTTCTCTCGGGAAAGGAGCCCCCCCAATGCCCCGTCACACACCCGGCAACATCCGCAACATCGCCCTCACCGGTCACGCAGGAGCGGGAAAGACCACGCTCATCGAGCGACTCCTCGCGCACGCGGGCGTCATCGGCAAATGCGGCACCGTCGAGGACGGCAACACCGTCTGCGACTTCGAGCCCGAGGAAAAAGCACACAAGCACTCCCTCTACTCGTCGCTCGTCCACTTCGACAACGACGGCACGCACATCAACCTCATCGACACACCCGGCTTCCCCGACTTCATCGGACAGGCCATCTCCGTCTTCCCCGCCGTCGAGACCATCGCCGTCGTCATCGGCGCCGACAAGGGCATCCAGGCCACCACGCGCCGCATGATGGCCGTCGCGCAGGAACGCAACCTCCCCCGCATGATCATCGTCAACAAGATCGATGAGCACCTCGATGACCTCGAAGCGCTCGTCGATCAGATCCAGGAGCAGTTCGGCTCCGTCTGCCTCCCGCTCAACATCCCCACGCCCGACGGCAAGGGCGTCGTCGATGTCTGGGAGAAGTCCGAGGGCAAGGTCGCGTTCTCATCCGTCAACGATGCACACCAGAAACTCGTCGATCAGGCCGTCGAGGCCGACGAGCAGCTCATGACCCTCTACCTCGAGAAGGGGTCGCTCACCAAGCAGCAACTCCACGACGCCTTCGAGGCATCGCTCACCGCCGGACACCTCATCCCCATCGTCTTCACCTCCGTGCGCGATGAAGTCGGCATCGATGCGCTCCTCAATGTCTTCTCGCACCTCTGCCCGACACCCGAGGAAGGCAACCCGCGACCCTTCCAGCTCCTGCTCAAGGACGAAACCGAAGTCCAGGACTGGTTCCCCAAGCCCGATCCCAACGAGACGCTCGTCGCGCATGTCTTCAAGGTCACCACCGACCAGTTCGTCGGCAAGATCGCCCTCGCGCGCATCCACCAGGGCACCATCAAGGCCGGCGATCAGGTCTACATCAACGACGGCAACAAGGCCATCCGACTCGCACACCTTCACAAGGTCAACGGCAAGGAACACACCGAAGTCGATACCGCCGTCCCAGGCGACATCATCGCCATCACCAAGCACGACGAGATCCACATCAACGATGTCCTCCACGCCTCCAACAAGCTCTCCGAACTCCGCTTCAAGCCGCTCCCGATACCCCGACCCATGTACGGCCTCGCCATCGAGGCCAAAGCCCGCGGCGAAGAAGCCAAAATCTCCAACGCGCTCCACAAGCTCGTCGAGGAAGACCCAACCTTCGTCGTCGAACGCATCAACGCGACACGCCAGACCGTCGCCCGCGCCATGGGTGAACTCCACATGCGCGTCATCCTCGAACGGCTCCACAACCGCTTCAAGCTCGAACTCGACACACATCCGCCCAAAGTCGCCTACAAGGAAACCATCACCGCCAAGGCCGAAGGACACCACCGCCACAAGAAGCAGACCGGCGGCGCGGGACAGTTCGGCGAGGTCTATCTCCGCGTCGAACCCCTCAACGGCACCAGCGATGCCGGGCTCGAATTCGTCGACGCCACCGTCGGCGGCAGCATCCCGCGCCAATTCCTCCCCGCCATCGAGAAGGGCATCAAGCAGGCCATGACCGACGGCGCCGTCGCCGGATACCCCCTCTCGGGCGTCCGCGTCGAGGTCTACGACGGCAAGTACCACGCCGTCGACTCCAAGGAAGTCGCCTTCATCGCCGCCGGAAAACGCGCCTTCATCGACGCCATACGCAAGGCCAAGCCCGTCATCCTCGAACCCTTCGTCGAAGTCGAGGTCTCCGCCCCCGCCACATCGCTCGGGGACATCACCGCCGACTTCTCCTCCAAGCGTGCCCACATCCTCGACACGCAGATGCAGCCCGGCGACATGTGCCTCATCCGCGCCAAGGCCCCGCTCTCCGAAATGAGCCACTACTCCAGCCAGCTCAAGTCCATGACCTCCGGACAGGGCACCTTCGTCATGGACTACTCGCACGACGAAACCACACCGCCCAATGTCCAGCAGGAAATCATCGCCGCGTACAGCCCCGACGAGGAAGAAGACTGATCGCCCCCCGACGCGCGCTGCGCGAACACTCGGCAACAGACAAGGCACGACCGTGAACCATCGACCGATCCTCCGATGGGTGACCGCCGCCCTCGTCTGCGCACTGTTCGCGCCGGCGCTCAGCGCTCTGAACCAATCGGCCCCCGCCCTCACCTCCGCCGAGGAACACCGCGACTCGTGGCGACGCGCCCTCTACGCGCACGATCCGCTCGATGCGCGCTTCATCCTCGCGCTCGATGCACTCAACGGCGCGGACCCCGATGAGTCCGGATTCGTCGACGACGCCTTCTCAACCGAGTTCCACGAATTCCAGACCCGGCAGGAACTCATCGACACCTTCCGCGGCATGCGCGAACGCTTCGGCGCCTTCCAGTTCCTCCGCATCCTCCGCAAGACCGACCGCGAGATCGTCTGCGAGGTCCGACGCGAAAACGACCACGACGCCTACATGATGCTGATCGTCCGGATCAACCCCGACGAGGAGGACCGCATCGACGCCATCCACATCGGCGCCTTCTCATCGCGACGACTCAACCACGATGCCATCGACACCTGGAGCGAACTCACCGACCACGCCGCGGCACTCGACAGCGACACCGCCATCACCATCCTCGAACTCGAGGAAGACCTCGCCTTCGACATCCGCGCTGCCATCAACGCCGACACGCCAATGGCCATCGGGCCCGCCATGCGCATCTTCGCCCTCGGCGCACTCGCCGAGCACCTCAACAACAACGCACTGCCCTGGAGCGAGCCCGTCGAGTGCATCACCAACATCGCGCCCCCGCGCTTCGACTTCGACATGCGCAGCACCATCGAGGGACAGACCATCCCCGCTCGCACCCTCGCGCGCCGGCTCATGATCAATCAGGATTCCTTCGCCATCCAGGCCATCGCGAACTTCATCGGACCCGAAGACTTCGAGGCGTTCTTCACACTCCGCACCACGCACCACCCGCGCCTCCTCCCCTTCCTCTCCGCACGCGACTACCTCACCCTCCGCCACCGGGCCCCGCGCCGTGTGCTCGAAAACTATGCCCGCGCCGATCAGGACGAGCGAGCACGCCTCCTCAAGCAGCTCGACGAACACCACAAATCGCCCATCGATCCCTTCCCCGGCCAGCCCCCCGCCGCCGTCGAGACCGTCGGTTGGTTCGCCTCTTCCAACGATCTCGCCATCCTCCTCGCCGAACTCTGGACACTCGTGCTCAGCGAGCGCGAAGCCGACCCCGACGCCAGATCACCACTCGGCGACATCCTCTTCGCAGACAACACGCTCCCCGGCACACGCAGAGGATGGCCCACCTCCGGCGCGCTCGTCGCCGAGGAAAACGGAATCCTCGTCACCATGTGGTTCCTCGAGCACAACTCCGGACGAAGGTTCATTGTCACCCTCATCCAGAACAACACCGAGAAGCCCATCGAAAACCGCCCCGCAGCGCTCACCATCTCGGCCGCGCTCGAACTGCTCGACCTCGAATCACAGCCCGGCGGCGTCTCACCCGACGAGCGTCACTGACCTCACGCCGCCTCGCGGTCCTCCGGACGGATCGGCCGAACATTCGCAGGCGCATCGGGCTTCTCGAGCCAGTCCTCCGCCATCGGCAGCGTGAGCTGGCTCTGACAGGTCTTGCGATACCCGAGCAGACGAATCACCTCCAGCACATCCGTCCACGACGGAAAGGTCCGGCTGTTCGCCTTCTTGAACTCGTCGATCGCCATCAGGAACAGAAACTGCTCCGTCGTCATCTCCCCCTCTTCCGCCGCACGAGTGAAATCACTCAAACGACGACCCGGACCGCGACGACGCTCCAGCCCGCTCCCACCACTATCAGAGCCCATACTCAACGCTCGACGGTCAAGGCCGATACGCCGATCGACCACCTCGCCGAAATCGCCCGGCTTCCCGCCACGACCCCCGCCTGTGCCGCGTTCCATAATGAGCCCTCTCTCGGACGAACTCCGCCCGAGAAATGCTCATCGGAACGATTCAGCCATCAGTCCTCGTCGTCGTCGTCGTCGATCTCGAAATCGTCCGCATCGTCGTCGAAATCAAGGTCATCGTCCTCAAACTCTTCCTCGTCGTCAGAGTCCTCATCATCGTCCCACTCGAACTCATCGTCATCGTCGACAAAGTCGTCGTCATCCTCATCATCGATCGCGACTGCCGGCTCAAGCACACCCACCGCAGACAACCACTCCGGCTCGATCTCGAACAACTGATTCTCTACGGCACACGATGTTTCAATCTGGATCATGAGACACTCTCTCGCATCGCCCATGCAAAGAAAACTCCACGGGCTTCTGTTGTTCTGGGGGACCGAATTCGACTCTTCACTCCGTCTCGACCGGGCCCACTCCCGGGCGCAAGTGTCGGCACAATACAACTCGACCCCGCGCTGTCAATTCCCCCGACCCTCCTTTTTTTCGCACCCCCCCGGCTCCACGGCTATCCTGACCCGCCCCCGCACCACCACCCCCCGACGAACACACCGTGACACACATCCCGCCGCGACAACCCGACTCCTTCCAGCCCCTCGCCGGGATCCTCGCCATCCTCCTCCCCGGACTCGGCTACTTCGCCCTCAGGCAGCCCAAAAGAGCCGTCCTCACCGGCGCCCCCATCCTCGCTCTCATCCTCATGGGCCTCCTCATCGGCGGACTTGATGTAGTCAACCGCGCTGATGCCTACTGGTGGTTCCTCGTCCAGTGCGGCATCGGACCCCTCGCCTTCCTCCTCAACCACCTCAGGGAGACCGTCGCCGCCGCCGGCACCCTCACCCCCGCCCTCGCCAAGGTCAACGAGGTCGGCACCCTCTACATCGTCATGGCCGGCATGCTCAACCTCATCGCCATCATCGACTGCTTCTTCCACGCCACCACCGACCGGCGTCGCTCCGCAACCCCCACCGCCGGAGCCGCCACACCATGATCCACGCCGCCCCCACCCTCATCGCCTGGCGACCCTTCCTCGACCCGCTCGACCTCCACACCCTCTGGTGGCTCACCCTCATCCCGATGGCCCTCTTCGTCGCCATGGCCTACAAGGCCGTCCGCCTCCCCGAACTCGACGACTACTGGCGCTCCGTCGCGGTCATGACCGCACAGATCGTCCTCGCGATGATCGCCCTCGCCGCCGCCCTCCACCTCATCATCGAATTCGTCGTCCCCCTCCTCTCCCGCTGATCGCAACCGCGATCGCCACCCGACATAGCACCAGAGGAGGCCACATGCACCAACACGCCATCCCATCCGCCACGCGCGTCGCCCTCATCGGCGCGCTCCTCATCGTCGCGACCGCGCTCGTACCGGACTCCTCCGCTCAATCCTCCCAGCCGCACATCCCCCCAACGCGCGAAATCCACCACACCCAGCCCTCCATCCGCCATGCCGAGCGCGAACTCGAACGCTTCAACAACGCCAGCAGCGCTCCCCCCGTACGCTCGCTCCGCGCCCTCGCCTCGCCCTCCCAAAGATGCGCCGAAACCGGGCTCTGGGTCACCGGCGGCAGAGGCGAAATCCGACACGACGACGCCTCCCAGGCCCGCGCGCTCTCCGCGATGATGTTCCTCCTCGACACACCCGAAGCGCCACCACGCCTCTTCCAGGATGTCATCGACCCCGCCGGCATCGCCATCATCAACTCCATCGTCCCGCCGCGACAGGCCGAGCGCGGCATGCGCCCCTACGGCCCCGCGTACACCGATGTCGGCGGCATCCCCTTCACCGTCAAGGGCGCACACCGCCCATGGCAATCCACTTACCAGGCGCAGGACAACACGCTCTACGAGGTCGTCCAGGCGCTCCTCCGCTACCGCGCGCTCTGCGAAACACGCAAGCCCGGACGACTCCGCGCCATCGACCGCGCACTCATCGGCATCGGTGAGTCCATCTCCGTCGTCGTCTTCCACAACGGCGCCCTCCCCGGAAACTGGCACTACGACTCCACACCCGCATGGGCCCGCGCGTGGGAACCGCCCGTCCAGATGGAGACCTACGCCACCGTCCACGCCATCCGCGTCCTCGACCTCCTCCTCGACCAGTACGCATACACCCTCCCCTCCGACTCCGAACACCCGGCGCGCTGGCGCGCTGCACAGGCGTACTGCCTCGACGCCCTCTACAAAACACGCCTCCCCAACAACCAGTGGCCCCGCTTCAACCAACGCTTCCAACACCCCCATGCAGGCGAAACATGGCGACCCGCCTACGGCACGCCCGACGGCACCATCCTCCGCTACCACGACCCCGACCGCGTCATGTCCGGCTACCGATGGATCATCGGCGATGAACACAACGCCAACCGCATCATCCTCAACACCCTCCGCAAACACGCCCGCTGAACGCACGCCTCTTGCCCACTTCCGGGGGTGCCATCTGTCCCGTCGCAGGGTGCCACGGACTGCTTGCAGTCCGTGTGTCTTTCTGTCTTCTGCCTTTCCAAGTCCGGGTGCCACGGTTTGTCAGCGTGAGCCCCTTCTGGGGGCGAACGATGCAAACCGTGTGTCTTTTCGGCGTCACTGATGTTGGGTGCCATGGAGACGCCGCCGAAGTGCAGCGCAGGCGGTTTCTCCATGATCCGCGATGCCCGTTCATGGATATGTGGCTCCGCTTCGCTGCGACACATATCCATGCCACCCCGGCACACCGGGTTTCTCCATGATCCGCATACCCCAATTCGTGGAGAAATCGCTCCGCGATGTCTCCACGCCACCCTCCATCACACGGTTTGCCGCTGCGCGGCCAAACCGTGCCACCCGTCCCCCTCCACTCATGCCTTTCCCTCTTCCCTCGTGCCAAGTGCCTACTTCCGGGGGTGCCTCGTGCCTTCTTCACGCGTACCTCCCCCGCCACGCATCCCAATCCCCATCCAGATTCACCACGAGGTACCGCAGCGCATCGGCGCAGTGGTCGTGTCCATCCTTGACCGGTCCGCTCGATGCGCCATCCCCGTAGCGATACGACGACAGCGCCCGCACCAGCTCCGCGCACCGGGCATGCACCAGCAGCCCCGGCCCATCGCCCGCCGGGGCGAGTCGGCGCCGGACCGCCTGGATCCCCTCGTACAGGCCGCACCGCCGGCTCCGCACGCGCAGCCCCGCGCGACGCAGCACCGACACCGCGCTCAACCCCGTCTGATCGCTCCGCGAGCGCCCCGCCGGATCGACCCCGATCCACCGCAACGCCCCCCACGCGCTCCCCCGAATCGCCTCCACATGCGCATCGAGCGTCGCCTCGCGCACCACCCGCTCATCCACGATCCGCAGCCACCCATCGCCATCCACAACCCCCCACAGCACCACCGCCGGATTCCGATACCCGAAGTCCATGCCGCCGACCCACAGCCCATCCTTCCGCATCGCCTCATCCACCTCGAACTCCGCCACATGGCGACCGGCATCGAACTCGGGGAACACCGCCCCGCTCCGTCGCGGGCGCAGGCACAGCATCTCGCTCTCCCACGACGCCGCATCCGCGCGCCCCTTCATCACCAGGGCATCATCAATCCGCACATGGCCGCTCCCCTCCTTCGCCCGCCCGCCGCACTCGTCCCACAACCCGCACCCCGCGCACGCCCGCGCCTCGGGACACTTCTCCAGCACATCGACCACGCCCCACCGGAACAGGCGGCGCACGCTGCCGCTCTCCTCGCACGAGCCGACCAGCGACTCCATCAGTCCGCCGGGACGGTGCCAGGTCGAGAGCGCCTCCACGCTCGCGCGCACCTCCACCCCGCCGCACCGCGCCGAGCGCACGCACAACTGCGCGGCACGCCACACCTCGGCATCGAACAACTCGACCTCGTCGCAGCGGATCCTCTGGGCGCGCACGCCGCGCACCGAGGTGAGCGACTGCGCCAGCACGCGCGCCCGCGAACCGTTCTTCAGCACGATGCGGCGCTCCGTCGCCCGCCCCTCGACCAGCTCCGCCAGCGCGCCCTGCGCGAACAACCCGCGCAGATGCTCGTGCATGCGCCCCGACTGCTCCAGCGAACCGCCGAGAATCACCACCTCGATCCCCGGCTTGAAGATCATGTCCAGCGCGGTCGCCACCGCGGCGTAAAAAGTCTTGCCCCCGCCGCGATTCGCCCACACCACGCAGTCGCCGCCCTCGAAGAACGCGTGGCACAGATAGTCCAGCGGCCCGCCATGCCCCTCGATCAACCCGCCGCACGACACCTCCACACCCATCACCGCGCGCAACCACCCGCGCAACTGCTCGCGCGTCCGCGGCATCTCCCCACACTCCGCACGCACCGTCCCCGCCTCTGCCACCATGATCCCACTCCCTTCCCAATCTCGCGTGCCACGGACTGCTTGCAGTCCGTGTGTCTTTACCAGCCCAAAGCGTCAGCGCTGGGCATGTCTTTCCCTCCCCTGTGCCACCCCTTCGCCTGTGCCACCAGTTCAACCGATCCGCGCCTCCGGGGGCGGAGCGGGTGACTGGTGCTGCCTTCCCCTCTCGGGTGCCACGGTTTGTCAGCGTGAGCCCTTCCGGGGCGAACGATGCAAACCGTGTGATGGATATGCCCAGTGCCCAGCGCTGACGCTTTGGGCTGGTAAAGGCAGAAAGACACACGGTTTCTCCATGATCCGCGGCTCCCTTTCGTGGAGAAATCGCTCCGCGATGTCTCCACGCCACCCTCCATCACACGGTTTGCCGCTGCGCGGCCAAACCGTGCCACCCT
>REDD01000062.1 GCA_007693725.1 Phycisphaeraceae bacterium | reverse complement strand
TCCCCTCACCGCCGCGCTGCCGACGCCACCACCGCATCGCCGCCCAGGCGGATCCGCGCCGTCTGTGCATCGCGCTCGGTCGAGAACGATCCGATGTGAACGAGGTACAGCACCCGTCCGTCCGCCGGTGTCCGCTGCACGATGCGCGGCTCGCCGTAGCCCAGCGCCTGCGCCCGCGTGCTCAGTCGATTCGCCAGTTCGCGCGCGTTGGCCTGATTCGCGAACGCGCCCGCCTGCAGCGTGTAGCCGGAGAGTTCCAGCCGCTCGTTCGAGAGCGTCCGCACCTGATCCTGCGCCGGTGTCCCGCCGCGCGCCAGCCGATAGTGCAACCGCGCCGAGTCGACGCGCCCCAGCGCGGCGTACGACTCCGCCGCCTGGAAGTTCGCCCGCGCGCTCGCATCGCCATCCAACTGTCGCGATGCCCGCGAGAGCAGCGCCGCCGCCTGCTCGTGATCGCCGCGCTCCTGCGCGATCAGCCCCAGTGTTGCCGCCGCCCGTCCGGAGATCGCCGGGTCCGGGTGGCGCTCCAGCGGACGCAGCCACGACTCCGCCAGCGCGCTGCGACCCATGGCGTGCGCGGACAGCCCGGCCGTGAGCGCGGCACGATCTCGACGCACACCATCCGTCCGCGAGTATTCGCTCGCGCTCAGGCGGTACGCCTCCTGATAGTTCCCGCTCTGGTACGCCCCCGCGCCGCTCGGCGGCGGCGGGATCGGGCTCGAAGCGCAGGCCCCGAGGAACACTGCGCACGCCGTCACCAGCGCTCCCAGGCCCGAGACTCGAAAACGCAACACGCCGCGCAACCCCGGCGAATAGTTCTTTTGACTCACTTCGATCTCCCGCGTTCGAACCGGATCAGGACTCCCGACTACTCTACGGTACCCTGTTCCGTTCGTCAGCACCCGAGCCGAGGGGAGGCAAGCCACCATGAGCGTCCATTGGCCCATCATCCGGCGTCTGATCACCCATCCCCGCTACGAGGCCGTCGTCGATGACCAGCGACGATGGAAGAGCATCGAGCTGCTCGTGGGGGCGATGCACCTCGCCGCGGAGATCGAACGCCGGAGCAAGACCAAGACCGTCGGGCTCCTCCTGCCCACCGCCGGCGTCTTCCCCATGGCGATGCTCGCCACCTGGTTCCTCGGGCGGACCATCGTGCCCATCAACTACCTCCTCAAGCGCGAGGAGATGCAGTACATCATCGACCACTGCGAGACGGACATCGTCCTCACCGTCCGGCCCCTCGTCGAGTTCGCCAAGTTCGAGCCGGAGGTCAAGAACCTCGTCTACCTCGAAGACCTCTCCTTCAAGGGCATCCCCAAGCTCCGCATCCCCGCGCGCAAGTCCGCTGATGATCTCGCCGCGCTCCTCTACACCTCCGGCACCAGCGGCAAGCCCAAGGGCGTCATGCTGACCCACGGCAACCTCAAATCAAATCTCTGGCAGTGCGTCGGCCTCGCCAAGTTCGCCCGCAACGACACCTTCCTCGGCGTCCTCCCCCAGTTCCACTCCTTCGGCTTCACCGTGCTGACCCTGCTCCCGCTGACCATCGGCGCGCGCGTCGTCTACACCGCCCGCTTCGTCCCCAACAAGATCTTCAACCTCTTCCGCACCGAAAAACCAACGGTTTTCATCGGCATCCCCTCGATGTACGGCGCGCTCGCCAGCGCCAAGAGCGGCACGAAGGAAGACCTCAAGTCCCTCCGCTTCGCCGTCAGCGGCGGCGAACCCCTCCCCGAAGCCGTCTCCAGTGCATTCCGTGACCGTTTCGGCGTCACTATCAACGAGGGCTACGGCCTCACCGAGACATCACCCGTCACCAATGTCTGCCTCCCCGAAGAGTTCCGCCCGCACTCCGTCGGACGCTGCGTCCCCGATCTCGAAATGCGCATCGTCGATCCGGAGAACGGCAAAGTCCTCGACCACGGCAACGATGGCGAGGTGCGCATGCGCGGTCCGAATGTCATGAAGGGCTACTACAAGATGCCCGAAGAGACCAAGGAAACATTCGACGACGACGGCTTCTTCCGCACCGGCGACCTCGGTCGCTTCGACGAGGATGGGCACCTTTTCATCACCGGACGCATCAAGGACATGATCATCGTCGGCGGCGAGAATGTCTTCCCGCGCGAGATCGAGGAAGTCCTCAATGCACACGAAACCGTCGCGGCCAGCGGCGTCGTCGGGATGCAGGACTCCGTCCGCGGCGAGCTGCCCATCGCCTTCGTCGAGTTGGAGGAAGACGCGGAGTTCGATGAGAAGGCGCTGAAGGCCTGGTGCCGCGAACGCCTCGCCGGATACAAAGTCCCTCGCGAGATCCGCCACATGGAGAAACTGCCGCGCACCGCGAGCGGAAAAATCGTCCGGCGCGACCTCCGCGACATGCTCAAAGAAGCCCCCGCATCCGGGGAGTGAGTGCACAAAGACCACCGGAACCGGTTGGTGCGAACCCCACTCGGTCAGTGCTCAGAGGACCCCGAGAAACGCAAAACCCCCGCCGAAAAAGTGCCCGGGAGAGGACTCGAACCTCCACCCCGTATAACCGGGACCAGCACC
>REDD01000122.1 GCA_007693725.1 Phycisphaeraceae bacterium | reverse complement strand
CCCACGACATCGCCTGTGGCCGCGCCCACGCCTGCCGCACCATCGGCGTCGCCACGGGGCGGTATTCTGTTGCGGACCTCAGTTCGAGCGGAGCGGATCTGGCGTTGGAGACGCTCGCCGACACCCGGGGGATCATCGAATGGATCATGGAGATGCGGGATCCAGCGGGGGAGGGGATGCGTCAGCGCGTTTGATGCCGGTGCTCGCGGGGGAGCGGATCGTCTCGCTGGATGTACTTCGGGGGTTTGCGATTCTGGGGATCCTGATGATGAATGTGCAGTCGTTCGGGCTGCCGATCATGTCATCCGTGATGCCAACGATCGCTGCCGGGCTCGATGGGTTCGGTCTGCACGCGTGGTTGTTTACTCACACATTCTTCGAGTTCAAGTTTATGAGCTTGTTCTCGATCCTGTTCGGGGCGGGGATCGTGGTATTTGCGACGCGTGCGGCGCGTGGAGGGAGATCTCCAGCCGGGCTGCACTACCGGAGGATGGTGGTCCTGCTGGGCATCGGGATGCTGCATGCGTACGCGGTTTGGTACGGCGACATCCTCGTCGCGTACTCGATCATCGGGATGCTGGTTTTTCTCCTGCGTCGTTTGTCGGTGCGGTGGTTGATTGTACTCGGTGGTTTGTTTCTGCTGTGGCCGATGGTTGTGAATACGACATTCGGCGTGCTCTTTGTTCTGATGAGGAACGCGTACGAACTGGCCCAAACGCAGCCGGAGCAGGTCGATGGACTGACAAGGTCCTTGGTGGGCGGCTGGGAAGAAATTCTTGCGGAGTATGCTCCGAGCGATGTGCGGCTTGAACAAGAGATTGCAGCGGTGAGAGGATCGTATGCGGATCGGTTCCTGTTTCACCTGAGGTATCTTATCGAAGGGCAGACGGTGGGTCTTTTGATCTACGGTGTAGGACGGATCGGCGGGCTGATGCTGCTCGGTATGGCGATGCTCAAATCCGGCGTGCTTTCTGCACAGCGCTCCGATCGCTTCTATCGGAATCTCGCGATCGTAAGCGCATTCGTGGGATTCCCGTTGATCGGTCTGGGAGCAGTGCGGCTCGCCGGCTCTTTGTTCGATCCGGCTGAGACGCATCTGATCAACGGCCACTTCAACTATGTGGGTTCGGTCGCGGTGGCGCTGTGCTATCTCTCGCTGGTGATGCTCGCGGTGCGGCGCGGATGGGGGTTGCGCGTGCAGCGGTGGCTCGCAGCGGTCGGGCGAACCGCGCTCTCGAACTATCTGCTGCAATCGCTGATCTGTGCGACGATCTTCTATGGTTGGGGATTCGGGCTCTTCGCGACGATGACTCGCCCGGAACTCATCGGTGTTGTCGTGGCGATCTGGTGCGTGCAGATCACGCTCTCGGTGTGGTGGCTACGGGTATTCCGGATGGGACCGATGGAGTGGGTGTGGCGGTGGCTGTCTTACGGCGTTCGCCCTAGTTTACTGCGCAACTCCGGTTGACACCGTCATCCAATGGATCGTCCAACCACGGGAATCCGCGAGCGTCGATGTCGTTCCCGACACGCACTCCTGATGTGTCATCACGGCGTGAAGAATCTCGGAAACTGTCCCAGCAACAGCAGCCCCGAGATCAGCGTGCCGATGATCCCCAGCGAGATCGCGATCCAGGCGTGCGCAGCGCCCTTCACCTCCGGCTTGTTGCTCCGCAACTTCAGGCCGATCGCCCCGAGAATGATCGCCGCCGGACCGAGCAGCGCCCCGAAAAACGGCAGCAGCGAGAAGATCGAAATGTAGTAGCCGATCAGTGCGGGCGGATTGTGATACGGGATCACCGTCGAAACCCCGCTCGGCTGAATCGGAACTTCCGCAAACGCCTCCGGTTGCCGGTTCTGCGCCGTCCTCAGGATCACCCCCAGCACCGGATCCTCCATCACGGGCGTGCTGTTGCCCGTCACCCGCTCGATCAGCACCGCATCCTTCGGCATGCGCCCATCAACGGTCCACGCGATCAGCGTCTGCATGTCGGCGGGGCCGTACTGCTGGCCATCGCCAAACCGGACGAAGTAGGTCAGCGGCTCGCTCATCATGCGCTCCCGATCGAGTGACAACGCCGGACTCACTCTCAACGCCGAAGCCGTGGACGGCATAACATACAAACCGTATCCGAATGCGGATTCGGATGCAGCCGGCGTCGATTCCGAGCTGCACCCCCACACCCTCCCCACCTGCAATCGCCGACCAATACGAGCGTGGAGCGTCAGCGACATGCTGCATTCCCTCGTGCCTCGTGCCCATTGCCTAGTGCCTTGCCTTTCCGCCTTCCTGTACGAGCGTGGAGCGTCAGCGACACGGCACGCATCGTCCCCACTCTTGCAATCTCTCGTTCACACCCGTTCTGTGTGGCACGGGTTGCTCGCAACCCGTGTTCTGAATGTGCCACCAGTTCCCTCGCCTTCCGAGGCGAGAGACTGGTGCATTGTTCGGCGGCGTCAGTTGCAATCGTTCCCGAAGTTGACGGCGAGTATGTTGAAGTCGGCGAGATCGACGAAGCCGTCGCCGTTGAGGTCGCCATCCTGGAGTGTTGCGCCGGGGCC
>REDD01000296.1 GCA_007693725.1 Phycisphaeraceae bacterium | reverse complement strand
TCACACATCCTTGCGAACGGGTGAACACATCAAGTTCTGGTCACGCCGAACAATGGCGACTCTGCTTGAGCGCAATGGTTTTTGCGTGGCGGGTTTTCTTGGCGCGGGGCGGGCGGCGTACTTGTGGAAGAGCATGGTGATTGCGGCAGATCGTATTGCGGCATGGTGCCGACTTATCAATTAGAGCATCCTCACCCATTGTGTAGCGTGTATCCGCAGTGCTTGAAGCAGTTCATTGCGTCGCTGGGAGTCACGGCGTCGAGCACACGCTGCATCGAGCGCCAGAGTTGATCCCGCGTGCGGCACGCCATGCTCCGCAGCAGTTGCTTCACCTTCGAAAAGACCATCTCGATCGGGTTCAGGTCCGGGCTGTAAGGCGGGAGGAAGACCAACTCCGCACCGGCGCCCTCGATCAGTTCACGCGTCCTGCTGCTCTTGTGGCTCGACAGATTGTCCATCACGACCACATCACCCGGCCGCAGCTCCGGCGCGAGCACCTGTTCGACGAAGGACTCGAAGACCGCCGCGTTCACCGCCCCGTCCACGACCATCGAGCACCGCACGCCCCGGATTCCGAGGACAGAGATCAGAGTCGTCGTCTTCCAATGCCCGTGCGGCGTCTTGTCGACCAGCCGCTCGCCACGCTTGGCACGCCCACGCATACGCGTCATGTTCGTCTTCGCCCACCCCCGGAAGCGTCTCGTCGATGAAGATCAGACGGTGCGCATCGCGTTCGGGCTGCTCTTCCCGCCAGCGTGCACGCCGCTCGGCGACATCCGGGCGGTCCTGCTCCGCCGCGTGGATCGTCTTTTTTTCAAGGTGAAGCCGAGCTTCTTCAGCGCTGTGCACACGGCGGACTCAGCGCAGTCGATACCGAGCATCGCACGCAGCTCCTTCAGCGTCGCATCGGGATGCTCACGGACCAACTCCGCGAGCCGCGTGCGATCGATCTTGAAGTGCGTGCGCCCCCCGCAGGGACGGGGCGAGGTCTCACCGAACTCCCGCCGACGCTGCTTCACCCGCCTCACCCACGCCGGACTGACGGCGACCTCCTTCGTCGGCATACCGCGATCGCACGCGGCGAGCACCCGGTCACACAGATCCTGTGAGTACGCGGCGCCCTTCCCGGCCCGCTAAGAAGCTACGCCACCGAAAGATCAGGCGCAACCGGACATGCGCCGAACAGCGCTACCGACGGACAGAAGATGCTCTAGCCCCACCCTTCTCCATTCGGACATATATTGTTGATAGAGATTTCGGAGTGCGGATCAGGTGTCTCTTTGCCATGAACACCCACCAAATGGGCCTCAGAAGCAGCGGAAAGTAGGGCTTCGGGCCATCCTCCTCTACGAAAACAATCTGCGTATTCTCGAAGCCTGCCACAGTGGCGAAGTGTCTCACGTCCTTCGGCTTATTGCACTTGTATTGGATCGGGTAGTGGTATTCATCAACCTGTTTCCCTCTGAGCGCGCGGAGAACGATCTCGTCGAGCTTCAGCATGTGGAGGATTGACGCTGTTCTGGCAAAGTAGTGCAGCCCGTTGACGGTAATGAAAAAATGCACTCCTCCGGGGCGCAGTACTCGCGCGACAGCGCGCATATATCGTTCGGGATCAGCAATGTGCTCCACGACCATAAACGAGAACGCAAGATCAAAATAATTCTCGGGGAGTTGTGCACCCTCCATGGTCGCGTTCTGGAACTGATCAAACATCTTCGGATCGCCGGTCATGTTCGGATCCGGTTCGATGCCCCAGAGTTCGTCGACTTCGGCACGAATGGCCGAGAGGAACACTTTCGACTGCGCGATGCCCCGTCCGCATCCGATATCGAGCACCTTTCGCGGGCGTGGCAGCGCGCGGCATTCCTTCCTCAGAAGCCGCACAAACAAACGCATCCAACTGGATGTCTGGCGGAAGTTGTACAGATCGATGAGTTGCTCGAATGGGAGGTCGTCGTGCGGCGCGGTCGGAGCGAGCAATTCTTCGATCTGCTCTGGTGTTGCCGACTCACTGTGCTTGGTGATCCGCATCGATGCTCTCCAAGTGTTCTCGCAATCGCAGAATATCATGTGCCTCGCACGATCGCTCCTGATTCAGTGCCTTATTCGGTTCAGTGAATAGTATTTTTGCATCAAGCGGCCGGTACTGCACGAACCAACTCGGATGGAAAATCAGGCCCGGGCCCGATGGAGTGTGCGCTCAATAATGTATCGGCTCTTGTACGGGACTTTTTTGTACCGGCCGAACTGACTCAAACTGAAGCGAATGCCGCTGACCGCAAGCAGCAATATCGCCCACATCGTTTTTTTGCGATGTCCGGATCGCCGCGTGTGCGGCAAGTTCGGGTAGGTCTCGAGCACAAGATCTCGAGGAAGTAGCATGTCCGCCGCTCTTTTCTCAACCTTGGTGAGTGCGGTGTCGTAGTAGTTGATCCGAAAACCTGTCAGTCCGCCCCCGGCATCGTTGCCGAGCTTCGATCCAGACCAGTCTGCAGGATTATCCGAGGTGTTGACGCGCGGGACATTCGTGTATTCTTCACGATACGCATATCCTACGAACTCGAATAGCTCGGGCAGTGACTGAGAGGGCTTGGAAACGACATCTTCGTACTTGAAGATTCTGAATCGATCCGGATACCTGCTCTGCATCGCGTGAGCGATGCGCACACCTTTCTTCCAACCGACCAGAGTCCCCCAGAGAAAATCGGCACGACGCTGGTTGCGAGCATGGCGTCGCTTGAGCGAAGCGCAGAGGTCGTATGGATTGCGCATCAGATAGACAATTCGGGAGCCAGGAAAGGCCCGGAGGATTTCGTCGGCGTAAAAAATGTAGCTGGTCGACTTCTGCAGCCAGAAACGATTTCCGCTTATCTCTGTGCAATATCGCATCGCCTCGAGATAAATCTCTCGTGCATCCGCGTCGGGATGTGCGCGGATCCACCCGGGCAGGTGGCCGCGCACGGCTTCTCCCAGCTCGGGGTTCTCCTTGAATCGCATGGCGCGAACGGCTCGGTCGGCCCGCGCGGCAGGATATTGTACTTTATTAATAAGATTTTTATGTTCCCAATAGCCGTTGTCCCCGATGAAGCCGAGGCAACCCTCCGCCTGCATCAAGATCTTGGTGATAACGCTGTTGCCGCTGTGCTGGCGTCCGGAAACAAAGACCGGGCCGGGCGGTTCGGCGTTTCGTTGGGTTGGAACTTCCGTAGGATCCAAGGTGTGAGTCCGCGTGCAACTGTTGCCGACTGCGGTGGCAGGGGAGTGGGGGCGATCCTATACTAGCGGCCCTCGGTGGAATTCGGTCCATTTCAGAGTCCCCTTGATAACGCCCGTGGAGATTCGTGCGATGCATACCCTCATCCCGCCGCATGGCGGCAACCTCGTCAACCGTGTCGTCACCGGCGCTCTCGCCGACTCCCTCAGAAAAGAGGCCGAGGGGCTCCCATCGATCACCCTGTCCGCCAAGCAGTCCTGCGACCTCGAAATGATCGGCATCGGGGCCTTCAGCCCGCTGACCGGGTTTATGGGCAAGGCCGATTTCGAGGGCGTTTGCCGGGACATGAAGCTCGCCTCGGGTGATATCTGGCCCATCCCCATCCTGCTGGCAGTCGACAAGGCGGGGGCTCCCAAGGTGGGCGACCGGGTAGCCCTGAAAGCTCCCAACGGCGTGCTTCAGGCGGTCATGACCATCGAGGAGGTCTACCCCCACGACAAGAAGCTCGAGATCCCGAATGTTTTCCGGACAGAGGATGAGGCCCATCCGGGCGTCGCCCAGGTGGTCAAGGAGGGCGACACCTGTCTGGCCGGCCCCGTCGAGGTGCTGACCGTCTGCGTCGATCCTGACGGCCCCGAGGCGTTTCTGGACGAGCGGCTGACCCCAGCCCAGACCCGGGCCGCGTTCGAGGCCAAGGGCTGGAAGACGGTCGCGGCGTTCCAGACCCGCAACCCGATCCACCGGGCCCACGAGTACCTCTGCAAGTGCGCTCAGGAGATCACCGACGGCATCCTGATCCACCCGCTCGTCGGCGAGACCAAGGAGGGGGACATCCCCGCCGCGGTCCGCATGGAGTGCTACAAGGTCCTGATCGACAACTACTTCAACAAGGACCGGACGGTGCTTTCGGTCATGCCCGCGGCAATGCGGTACGCCGGCCCCCGTGAGGCCGTGCTGCACGCCCTGGTCCGGAAGAACTACGGCGTCTCGCACTTCATCGTCGGGCGCGATCACGCGGGCGTAGGCAACTACTACGGCACCTACGACGCCCAACTCATCTTCGACGATCTGGACAAGGACAACCTCGGCATCGAGCCGCTGAAGTTCGAGCACGCCGCCTGGTCCCACAAGGCCCAGGGCATGGTCTCCGGGAAGACCTTCCCGAAGATCGAGGGCGACCAGGTGTTCCTCTCGGGCACCAAGGTCCGCGAAATGCTCCTCGCAGGCCAGCGTCCCCCCGGAGAGTTCACTCGTCCCGAAGTGGCGGACATTCTGATCCGATGGACCCAGTCGGGGGGGTGATCCCGCCGTCGAGAGGGTCTTCTGCCGATGTTCGAGCATGTCAAACGCAAGAAGGGTCGGCTTCGCGCAACTGCGGAAGTACTATCGAGCCGCCTCACGCGGCTGATCAGTGCGTACTACGGCGAGGCATTTCCTCAGTATTTCGTGAGTGAGTACCCGAGGTCCGGTGGTACATGGCTCGCCAACATGCTTTCAGACTATCTGCGCTGTGCTCGTCCGGGTAAATCAGTGCTTCCGATCGCATGCCGCGCGGTGCTTCACAATCACTGGGCCTATCACCCCAGACTCCGTCGCGTGGTCTATCTCATGCGCGACGGACGCGATGTCATGGTGTCCTATTATTTTTATCGCATCCGAGGCATCGAGATCGGCATTACACCGCAGGCCAGGGGATACAAGCGAACCTTCGAGCGCCTCTTCGGCACGAATTACGATCCCAAGAACACGCTGGAGAATCTCCCGAAATTCATCGAGAACGAATTCGAGAACCCGAGCGGCGCAGGAAAACTCACATGGGCAAGTCATATCCGGAACTGGATTGGCGAAGGGGTGTCGAGCCGTCCGCAGGTGTTGTATTTGACATACGAGCAAATGATCGGCGACACCGCCGGAATTTTCCTGCGTGCCCTGGAACATGTCAGCGGCGAGAAGGCAGATGCGCGTCTCGTGCAAAGGTCAGTCGAACATTTCTCAATGGAGAGCTTGACCGGGAGAAAGCCGGGCCAAGAAGACACCAGTGCCTTCGTTCGCAAAGGCATCGCTGGCGACTGGAAGAATCATTTCTCTCGCGACGCCGCCGAGATCTTCGATCGATACGCTGGCGATGCTCTTGTTCTGGCCGGTTATGAAGGCAATCGAGACTGGGTCACGCATTGGAAAGCTCCCCCAAAGACACAGCCTCAAGCGGTTGCATCGTGATGCGTATCGCACATGTCATTGGAACACTGGATTATCGTGCCGGTGGTCCTCCCGCGGTCTGTCGACGGCTCGCGATCGCACAGGCACGGCTTGGACATGAAGTCACGATCATGTCGCCGCGTATCGAAGGCGAGCAGCTCGATCCCGCGCCGGACGAATTGAGCGGCGCAGATCGTGTGAGCCGAGTACTTGTTGACTATCCGACGGTAGCGCCGGGTCGCATCTTCAGTCGGACATTCGCCAACGCTGTCGAGCAGGAGCATCCCGATATCATTCACATGCACGGTGTCTGGGAGCCCTTGTTGCTGAGGGCCTCGGAGGGCGCCAGGCGTGCTGGGATACCGTATGTCATTCGCCCCGCGGGGATGCTCGATGTTTGGTCCATGGCACGCAGCGCGATGAAGAAGAGGATTGCGCTTGCGTTGGGTTTCCGAACAATGCTGGCCGAGGCCGGAGCCATACACGCGCTGAATGAACACGAGGCAAAGACGGTTCAGGCGTTGGGCTTCGGTTCCCCCGTCGTGCAGATCCCCAACGGGGTCTTTCTGGAAGAGGTGGAGTTGGCGACGGAACCCGGGGAGTTTCGCGCCTCCGTTCCCGGGCTCGCGAACCATCCCTACGCGCTCTTTCTCTCCCGACTCCATTACAAGAAGGGGCTGGACATCCTCGCCGATGCATGGACGAACGCCGCCAAACGGCTCCCGGATCACCATCTCGTCGTGGCCGGACCCCGCGAGGATGATTCCGTCGATTCGTTCCTAGCCACGATCGATGGGGCGGGCTTCTCCGAACGGGTGCATCTGGTCGGTTCGGTGCACGGAAGGCGAAAGTCCGCGGCGTTTCGGGAAGCCGCCTGCTTCGTACTGCCCAGTCGGCAGGAAGGGTTCAGTGTTGCCATCACGGAGGCCCTTTCGCTTGGCGTGCCTGCCGTAGTGACTGACGAGTGCCATTTTCCGGAGGTTGCGGAAGCGGGGGCCGGGCGTGTGACTACCCTGGAGGCGCGTGATTTCGCTGATGCGATGGTGGAACTGCTGCAAGATGAGGGGCGGCGTCTTGCCGCAGGGGAGGCGGGTGCCCGCTTGGTACGAGAACGATTTACATGGCCCGCGATTGCCGAAAGGACAGTAGAACTCTGTCTGAGTGTTATCGGTACGAGCACGGCGGCACAATGACGGAGATACACCAGACGATAATCCCGAAGACGCAAGCGAGATTCATCCGTGCAGAAGAGGTTTTTCCACCGCGAGCAGTTCAACGCATCAATCAGCGACCTGCCGCTGAGTATGTAGATTTTCGATGAAAAGACCGATAGCAGAAGAGGCTACGCACACAGGGATTGTCCACCCATGCCAGATCAGATATTCAGAATGAAGAGTCTCTTGCTGGGCAGCACCAGCCTCGTCACGGCTTGGGTGCTGATATATGTCCTGGGCGGGCAGAGTCCCGAGTACGCCTCTGCATACACCATTCTTGCGATATCGGCTACCATACTTATATTCTGCGGCACCGCAGTCCTTTCGAATCGGCCGCCATGGTATTCTCCACATGCCGCTGTTCTACTCGGCATATTCATCATCGAAGTAGCTGCTCCGGTTGCGGCACTGCACTACCGCGTGGACGCATATGTTTTTGCCCGCCCACTAACTCCCGAAGAATTTCGTGACGCAGCGACTCTCGGACTGGTCGCAATCATCTCGTACCTGGTCGGATGGAGATTCGGACCGTCTCGCACCACATTTAATCGCCGCCTAGAGTGGTATTTTTCGGATTCGCCACAGGTGCAGAAGAACTTTACCTTTATGTGCCTGGCCTTGTATGCCGCGGGCATAATTGCATGGATTGTCATGTTTCGGACGGTCGGGGGCATCGAGGAACATATGCAAGACATGGGAGGGGGGCGCCGAGAAGCGATCGGAGGCGCAGGAGGGCTTGTCTGGCACATCGCAAAGTTCGCATATGTGGGCGCTTTACTGTATTTTTCGCGGCACGGCGTGACACCGATATCGATTGGGCTCATTGCTTTTCTCGCGGTTTTTCTGCTGGCGTTTGGGTCGAGGTCCTACGCGGCGGTTCTCTTTCTTGCCGTGTTTATTGTGTATCGCGTCAGGTGCGTTGAAAAGATCCCGATCATAATGTGGGCAACAGTCGCAGCAGGCATGTTTTTCTTTATGTCCTTTTGGGCCCTGCTCCGCCGGACAGCAGGGGACTTTGAACGCGCGATGCATATGTACGGCCAGATCCAGGCTTCGCAGGAAGGCATGGTCTTACAGGCTCTCGGATCATGGATTTTCATCACAAACCGCGCCGAACTCATGCACTATATGGGCGACAAGATACCTTGGATGAACGGCGAAACCTACCTGACACTGCTAAGGATTATACCGACATTTATGTGGCCCGGGCAGACACAGATTATGAGCGGGAACCAAGTCTATATGCAGTACCTTGTTCCCGAGCGGGTCGGCAGAATATCCCTCTCGTCTCAGCTATTCACCGAATTCTACATTAATTTTGGCTATCCCGGGGTCGTCGTGTCATCCATCATATTCGGAATGATCGTTCGCTGGTTCCACAGCCGTCTGCTCGCCGATCCTCTTCGAAAGTATCAGGTTGCCCATTGTGTGCTGGCGGCGCTTCTTGGTGTCGTATTGATTCGGACATTGAAGGTCGGTATTCCGGGTATCCTCGACTTCGTTTATCTGTTTGTCGCAGTGTTCCTCGCTTACATTTCAAATCTGAATTATCTCGTTAGCCCGCCTTCGAGCTCTAGAACGACCTAGAGCGTCCTCACCCATCGTGTAGCGTGTATCCACAGTGCTTGAAGGAGTTGGCGTCATCGCTGGGGAGTCACCGCACCGAGCACGCGCGGCATCGAGCGCGAGAGCTGATCCCGTGTGCGCCACGCCAGGCTCCCCGTCAGTTGCTTCACCTTCGAAAGGGCCATCCCGATCGGGTTCAGGTCCGGGCTGTAGGGCGGGAGGAGAACCAGCTCTGCCCCGGCGTCCTCGATCAGCTCACGTGTCCTCGCGCTCTTGTGGCTTGAGAGGTTGTCCATGACCACCGCATTGCCCGGGCGAAGCTCCGGCAGGAGCACCTGTTCGACGAAGGACTCGAAGATGTCCGCGTTCACCGCCCAGTCCACGACCATCGAGCACCACACGCCCTCGACGCCCAGCGCCGGGATCAGCGTCGTCGTCTTCCAATGCCCGTGCGGCGTCTTGTCGACTTGACGGATCGAGGAGTCGGAGGCATCGTTGGATCATGGCGAGTTTGACCATGGCCAAGTAGTGGCAGGCCAGCTTCTCATATCTGGTCGCCACGCGCCGGCTCTCCTTCAGCCAGCCAATGCACCGCTCGACCACATTCCAACGCAGGTACTTCCTCTTGTCCAGTTGCTGGCGTGGCTGATTCTTCCGCGTCGGGATCACCGCTTCGATGCCGCGTCCAGCCAGCCAGGCACGGATGCGTAGATAGCTGTACCCCTTGTCGCCCGCGACCGCAGCCAGACGCACGAGTCGACGCAGTTCGAAGCGTTGCTGACGACGGTGTGCTCGAAGCGGAGGCGTCCGCTGTGGATCCTGGGTGACAAGGGGTACAGCTACCCGCGCGTGCGGCGTTGGTGCGAGCGTCGGAGGATCTGGGATGTGATTCCGCAGCGGAGCGACCAACGCGAGCGCGAGGGGCGGCGAGTCTTCAGCAAGGCGATCTACAAGGGTCGGAATGTGGTCGAGCGGTGCGTGGGCTGGCTCAAGCACAACCGCCGCCTGGGCACACGCTACGAAAAGCTCGCGACGCACTACCTCGCCATGGTCAGGCTCGCCCTCATCAGCCGATACCTGCGCCTGCTCGAGCCGTCAGACACGACCTAGAGCGTTCTCACCCATTGTGTAGCGTGTATCCGCAGTGCTTGAAGCAGTTCATTGCGTCGCTGGGAGTCACGGCGTCGAGCACACGCTGCATCGAGCGCCAGAGTTGATCCCGCGTGCGGCACGCCATGCTCCGCAGCAGTTGCTTCACCTTCGAAAAGACCATCTCGATCGGGTTCAGGTCCGGGCTGTAAGGCGGGAGGAAGACCAACTCCGCACCGGCGCCCTCGATCAGTTCACGCGTCCTGCTGCTCTTGTGGCTCGACAGATTGTCCATCACGACCACATCACCCGGCCGCAGCTCCGGCGCGAGCACCTGTTCGACGAAGGACTCGAAGACCGCCGCGTTCACCGCCCCGTCCACGACCATCGAGCACCGCACGCCCCGGATTCCGAGGGCAGCAATCAGCGTCGTCGTCTTCCAGTGCCCGTGCGGCGTCTTCGCGAGCAGACGCTCGCCACGCTTCGCACGCCCACGCAGACGCGTCATGTTCGTCTTGGCCCAGGTCTCGTCGATGAAGATCAGACGGTGCGCATCGCGCTCGGGCTGCTCTTCCCGCCAGCGTGCACGCCGCTCGGCGACATCCGGGCGGTCCCGCTCCGCCGCGTGGATCGTCTTTTTTTGAAGGTGAAGCCCATCTTGTTCAGGGCCTTCCAGATCGAGGAATCAGCGCAACGGACGCCCAACATGTCGCGCAGCTCGACGAGCGTCGCGTCGGGGTGCGCTTCGACCAGTTCACGCAGGCGATCGCGATCGATCTTGCGTCGTCGACGCTTCGGATCGGGCGAGCGGGGCACCGTCTCGCCGAACTCCCGCCGCCGCTGCTTCACCCGCCTCACCCACGCCGGGCTGACGGCGAAGATGTCGGCGACCTCCTTCGTCGGCATCCCGCGATCGCACGCGGCGAGCACCCGGTCACGCAGATCTTGTGAGTACGCAGTGCCCATCCGCGGCCTCTTTCCGGCCCGCTCCGCGAGCCGGAGGACAAACTATGGCAGCAGAATAAAAAGCGCAACCCGATCATGCGCCGAACTGCGCTACACGGAAAGGAAGGGTGCTCTAGTCGAGATAGCTCCGCTCAACAAGATAATCATAGATCAAATCCGCGATAAGGGCGTAGCCCGCGGCGTTGTTATGCCTACTGGTATTCTGGCCGGAGTAGTAGTCTGCGACAGGGCGATTGCCCATTGCGCGATCCATGGCGGGGCCAAGGTCGAGAAAAGGAACAGCTCTTACGCTTAGCTCGTCAACCAAGGGCTCATACGGCCATTTCTGAGTACGACGATAGTATTCAAGATCCAAGCCCGAAGGAATGAGTACCACTAACGGCAGCCGGCTCTGGGAAATCGTTTCCTCGTAGAAACGCTGCAAGATGCCAGCAGTAACCTGCGTGCCCCGTGCGGAATGTGCGGGGTCATAAAACTGTTTGTAACGCGGTTCGCGCCGCAGTCTTGCAAGTATTGCGTGGTGCCGAAATGACCGCGCGACCGAAACGCTGTATGGAAAGCGGAGCCGCAGCACGCCGTTCGGCTTTCCGGGAACGAATTCATCGTGCTCAAGAAAATTCTCCGGCCGCCGCACAAAGTCGGCGTATTCAATCGGAGGGATCGTTGGAAGCGGAACAAGAACCAGTTCGTCGGCGTCATCACCAGGAATAAATCTGGGCTTAAAACTCAGGCCATTGGGAGACCCGGCATATATACTTCTAAACTGGCTCAGATTTCTCATCAAGTTTTCGGATAAGTGGGTTAGAATCACGATCTCCGAGCCATCGTGCTCGTTGTGGAGAAACCGCAACAGTGCCTGGTCGGATCCGTACCCGCCGACCCCGAAGTTGTCGACTCGCTCGCCGACAAGCTCGGATAGCACCTCCGGCCAAGCGTATTCATCATCGACTTCTGCAGACCATGCAAACGAGTCCCCGTAGACAGAAATTCGCGGGGGGGTAGCAATACGATCGGGAAAATTCGGACTAATCCTCGCGCCCACTTCATCGCGTCCGCCCCCGAATACCTCGCGATCTTCGCCAAGAACGACGGCACCCGCACCGAAAGATGCGGGCATCGGCCAGCCCACGACCGGATCTCGCAGTTCCAAGTACTCTGCATAAGTGCTCTCGTATCTTGGGTGGTAGAATACGGCCTTGGACCGCAAGAAGCGGCCAGCAAAGAAGCAGACAGTCTCTATGAAGACAAACATGGCAACAAGCAGGATGCCCAGAAAAACAGCTTTTCTACGCATACGGTATTCCTTACGAGTAACTGATGTTGACGATGCGCCTGTTGCGGTACGGGCGAGCGATGTGGATCCTGGCGTTCAGTCGCCAACTTGGCGGGAGTTAACGAGCAAGCCCTGGTCAGAAAAGTAATCGGCAAGGATGTCGGCGACATACAAATGACCGATTGCGTTCCAATGGTCGTCCGGATCATTGTACATTTCGGGAATCTCTTGCTTTGTCGGGATGTAGATTATATCCGATCCGTATTTATGAAAAACCTCTCGTAGGCGATCCATGCGAGCGCCCTCCGGAACGCCTGCCGTGATCCCGATCACCGGCCAGTTCCGGTCTCGGCAGATGCGCAAACACTCACCTAGAAGTTCAATTGTTAGATCGTCGAACGACGATGTTTCTGGGTCTAGGCGGTCCGGGCAATCGGCTTCTAGCTCGCGTCGAATTTCCAATTCATTCGTGAACACCTGCCTGACGCCCTGTTTCGCCACAGCGTAGATCCGCGAGTATGGCAAAACCGGAATTGATTCAACAATCTCTTGGACCTGCCGATAGATGCTGGGCGATTGTATCGGAAGTTCCTCCAGACCATTCGTCTGTCGGAACAGCCGTTCTCTGTGATTATCGCAGAAATCGTTGCGGCACACCTGCATAATAATGTACTGGGGGCGAAACTGCTCAGCATCGCGCCGCAAAAACTTTAGCCACCTGCCTTGGCCGTTCCCGGCAATGGCCGCGTTCAAAACTGGGAGGTGTTCTGGTCCGAACTTCTCCGCGAACTGCTCATTTAGAATCGCAGCGTATTCTTCGCCGTCGTTGACGGTATCTCCTACACCGAAGGAATCCCCGAGATTGAGCAAAACACCGGAATAGGTGTTCGGCAGTTCGGGTCCTCGAAAACCCAGAGAATTCGTGGAAAATTGATAGGTAATTCCCTGTGCCGTGATGGGTCCGGAGTAATTCGCCTTGAGTCGCTTTCCATAATACGGGTCGAACTGTACTGCAGAGGGGCCGACTATCTCCAAGGGCACGAAAGGGCGAATGGCCGCCTCAGAAACCAGTAGACACACGATTAATAGCACACCGGTAAAAAGCAATTTTTTTTTAATAGACACCGACGGCCTGTTCGCTGGAGGCGGTTCGGAAGCTTTTGTGTGTGTCGACATGCTTTCCATCCACTCGATGAATTTATTTGGTTCAAAACAGCGTGTAGATAAACGGCGCCGCGGCCGTTCCGCTGAGAAGCACCAGCCCGCCCACCAGCAGCAGCA
>REDD01000082.1 GCA_007693725.1 Phycisphaeraceae bacterium | reverse complement strand
CTAGCATCAGCCCGATGGCCGAACCCCCGGACTCCCCCAACACCGCCACTCCGACCCGCCCCCCCGATCACGATCCGATCACCATCTACGCGGGGCGTTGCAAGGCATGCGGTTACGACCTCTCCGGCCTCGCCGCGGGCGCCTGCCCGGAGTGCGCCCGCGCCTTCGACCCCGAAGACCTCTCAACTTTCCTGCCTCCCGGGAAACGCTTCCGCAAGCGGCACCCCCTGCGTGAGGGGGTCCTGGTCGCCCTCTCCCTCGCCATCCTCATCGCCATCGGCATGAGGTACACCGTCATCCCCCGCCCCCACATCCTCCGATCCGGGGGGATCGATCCCCGCCTGTGGGTCTGGATGGACAAGCCCTACGGCACCATGGTCGTCGATGAACCGGGCCGACGCCTCCGCATCCACTGGTGGGGCGATGGCATCAACCGCATCAGCGCCATCGATGATCGCCCTCCCTCCGACCAGAACACCCAGAGCGGATCCGGGATCCTCTGGGAGATCGAGCGCTACGACACCGACGACTGGCGCGTCTCCGCCCCGACCACGGGCGTCGCCTTTGTGGACATCCTCCTGGCCTTCAACTCCATGCGCTCGGACGAGGAACTTCTGGGTGTGCAGATCCCCACTTACCAGCGAGAGCTGAGCGATCGCCCCTTCGAGGTCCGCGGCCCCCGGCACGCCGTCCTCGAAAAGCTCATCAAGGTGTACGACCTCGAAATCCGCCCGGGCATCATCCCCGGCTCGACCGGCGATTCATGGGTCTGGGACGAGGATGAGGGGCGCCTCGAACGACTCTCGCGCGAGGAGGCCCACGAGCGCGGCGTCGAATTCCTCCCCCACTGGGGCTTCGGAACCGTCAGGCGCTGGGATTGGCGCGCCAGATAATCCACGCGACCGCCTACCCCTCACGCCTCGCCAGATATCCTCCTGACAATGACAAAGCGAACCGCCGCATCCTCCCCCCCCCGAACCAAACCACACGGGCTCACCTACGCACAGGCGGGCGTCAACATCGATGAGGGCGACCGCTTCGCATCCATGATCCGCGCGCACATGCGACGCACGCACGGCGCCCGCGTCATCTCCAACGAAGGCGGCTTCGCCGGACTCTTCCGGCTCGACTACAACGAAACGCTCTTCAAGCGAAACTTCAAAGACCCCGTCCTCGTCGCGTGCACCGACGGCGTCGGAACCAAAGTCAAGCTCGCAACCCAACTCGGATCCTACGAAACCATCGGCCAGGATCTCGTGGCGATGAATGTCAACGACCTTGTCGTGCAGGGCGCCGAACCGCTCCTCTTCCTCGACTACATCGCCTGCAACAAGATCGAACCCGAAACACTCGAGCGGATCGTCTCCGGGATCGCCGATGCGTGCCGCACCTGCGACACCGCCCTGCTCGGCGGCGAGACCGCCGAGATGCCCGATGTCTACGCCCCCGGCGAGATCGACCTCGCCGGATTCGCGCTCGGCGTCGTCGAACTCAAGAAGGCGACCGATCCGACCCGCGTCGAGCCCGGCGACATCGTCATCGGCCTCGAATCCGATGGTGTCCACAGCAACGGCTTCTCCCTCGTTCGAGCCATCCTCCGAGAAGCCGAGCTCGATCCCAAGGCGCACTACGATGAACTCGACCGCGAGCGCACACTCGGCGAGATCCTCCTCACCCCGACGCGCCTCTACGCCGCGCCGATCGTCACCGTCCTCAGACGCTACCGGGTCAAGAAGGTCGTCACCGGCATGGCCCACATCACCGGCGGCGGGCTCGCGGACAATCTCCAGCGGGCGCTCCACCCCGGCGTCGATGCCGTCATCGAGCCCGGGGCATGGCCCGTCCACCCCATCTTCCCCTTCTTGCAATCCCGCGCCGACATCGACCCGGAGGAAATGAACCGTGCGTTCAACATGGGCATCGGCTTCTGCCTGATCGTCCGCCCCACCTTCGCCGACTCGGTCGCTCAACAGCTCTCGGACCTCGGCGAACGCACGCACATCATCGGCAAAGTCACAAAGGGATCGGGCAAGGTCACCATGAAGCCGCGCCGCTAGCGCGACTGGCTGGCCGCCCGATCGATCCGATCGCGGAGCACCCGCACCATCCGTCGCACATCCTCGTTCGATGAGGATGCGAGGCGCACCAGCACATCATCCGCCTCATCCGTGACGAGGAAGAGCAGGTAGACGATCGCCGCGGTCGGATCCGCCTCCGCGTGCCCCGCCATCGCCTCCGCTGCCCGACCACGCACACCCTCGACCACGATCGCTCCCGAGCCGATCAGCCGCAGCGCTGCGATCGTTGCCACACGCGGATCCAGACTCGGCATCCGATGCAGCATCGCATCCACCGCATCCTCCGCGAATCGTTGCCGCTCCATCAGCGCATCATTCCCCCGCGCATCGACACGCCCCCATCCGGAACTCGCGATCGTGGTCTGAGCGAGCAGCAGCGCTTCAAGCAACTCGGTTCCTTCGGTCTGCTCGATCCGGGATGCAAGCGTGGCATCCGGCTGCCCAACACCCCGGCGTGTCAGCATCTCGGTCAGCGTGATCACCGAAAATGGTGTCGCAGTAAAGTGCCCCTCATCATTCGTCCGGAACCCGAGCGTTGCCTGCCAACGCATCGTGCTTCGAGAGAAGGCGTAGCTGTCCATGAACCCGGCAACGCCGGACCACGACGGCGTCACCGTGAACTCGGCAGACTCATACGGATCGAGCCGCAGACGCGACGCCAGCTCCGCGATCATCGGGCTCATCATCTGCTGCGCCTGCTCGCCGCCGATACGCACATCCGGCGAAAGAAGAATCCGCTTCGAAATAGGCCGCCCCGCCCCCACCGCGATCGGGTTGTTCGCGGAACTCCGAACCTCCACCCGCATCCGCATCCGATCCAGCACTCCGACCATCGGTTCGGCATGCACCACGCGAAGAGTCACATACCGACGCGGATCGCGGAATGTCTGCTTGATGTACGGCGCGAAACTATTGATGTATGCGTCGAGCTCGCGCGCCTTTCGTGAACGAACAATCCGCGACTCATTCCCAGCCTCGACGCGCATCATCAACAGCCGCCACCACGCTGCGGTCGCGAGCAAGGCACGCGGTTCTTCCGCGGCAAGCTCCGCGTACAGGCGCATGGCCACGGCGTTGTTCCCGATCGTCCGCTCCAGATCCGCCAGAATCCACCGCGCCGTCCGATCGTGCTCTGCGATCGGCTGAAGGAGCGCTCGCGCCCGCGGCAAGTCCCCGCGATGCAACGCCAGCCACCCGCGGAATCTCGACTCCGCGACCTCCGTCGGCACCGCAGACATCTCGCCGAGCACCGCTTCGGATGCCCTGTCCGCGAGCAGTTCACGCGCTTCCTCATCGATCTCAGCCACCGTCTGGTCCGCATCCTTCGGGAACATCTCCTCGATCAACTGCTCCGCCCGATCCAGCCGTAGTCCTGCGAACAACCACGCCCACAACTGCTGCAACGATGCCGCCCGGCGCAGGATTCGCACCTGTTCCGGATTGATCTCGGGATTCTGCTCGACCGCCGCATCGATCTGACGGCGCCTCTGGTCGATGTGAAAATCGATGAAGACCAGCGCGCGATCCGCCATCCGTCGGTCATCTTTCACCAGCGCGATCGCCAGCCGAGTCATCTCCAGTTCCGGCGACAGAAACGCGACCGTTTCCTCACCAGGATCGATTCCGTCCTCCTCCAACCGACGCCGCTCGGCATCGATCCTCGCCTGCTGCTCGGCCGTCAGCGAGTTCAGGAATCCCAACGCGCCCTCGGGGCCGTCCGTATTCCAGATGCACAGCGCGGTGTCGAACAACTGGGGCGGCGACAATCGGCTGCCGTCCATGCGGAGATAAGTCGAAAGCAGGTCGTACATCTGCATCGCACCGAAGTACGCCCCGTGGCGCATCAACTCCAGCGCGAGATTCTCCACCGCGTTGATGTCCAACGGATCGGCCGCGAGCACATTCGCAAGAATCTCGACCCGATCCCGCGGCGACTCCGTCTCCGGGAGCAGCGTCGCGGCGTAGAGCGCTGCCGAATCCTTGTTCGTCATGTCCAGCGTGGTCGAGAGCGTCAGCAGTTCTCGAAAGCGATCCTCCCGCCCGTTCTCGCGCGCGAGCAGCGCCGCATCCAGCGCCAGGCGGCTCCGCACGCTCGGATGCAGCGATTCACCACGCGCCCCGAGCAGTCGCTCGTACGCCTGCAACCGAGCATCCGCATCCTGAAGGCGGTTGATCCCGCTGAGAGCGACACGCAACTGCGCCACCTGGTCCTTGGGATCCAACGACAGAATCCGGCGCGCGGTCCCCATCTGCCGCTCCGAATCCTTCGCCGTCTCCCACGCCTCCTGCTCCAGACGCAGCAACTCCAGATCATCCGGCAGCAGCAACCGCGCCACCCGCAGCGCGTGCCCCGTCAGGCGGAACTCGTCCGCATCCGGATTCGGATGCCCACGCAGCCGCGCCAACGACGCCCGCACCATCAGGTCCTGCAGATGAATCTCCACCACCCCAGACAGCGTCTCGTCTGTCGGCTCCGCAGCCGCGGCACCGCCGCAGACAGCCAGGCAGACCAGCACGCCCCCGGCGACCGCCACCAGCAAGCCCCGCATCGCACCCATGCTCATCACCGCCACACTCCTGCCAGAAACAGGGCACAGCCCGCGAACAGCGCCCCCAGAAACACCACCGCCGCGAGCAACTCACAGCCGATCGCCAACCCAGACGACCGCGGCGGACACAGTCGATTCGCCACCAGCACCATCGACAGAAACTGCCCCGCACCGAAAAACGCCACACCGAACCAGATCACCGGATCCGCGATGCTCCCGCCCGCACCGATCATGAACAGCCCGAAAATCATCAGAAGACCGGCCCAGAGAATCCTCACCACATACCCCAACGGACGCAGAAGCATGTACGCGGCTGTTGTCATCGAACCGAACTCCAGGGCCGAACGCTCCCGCTCGGCCATCCCTTGCTCCTCCGGGCCTCGCCACGATCGAGCCCGCCCGACACCCCCCGCGATCGCCCCGGCACCCTGTTATACGATCCCGGCACGCTCGGTGCGGATCCCGGGCCCATTTCCTTGCGTATCTCGCCTGACTTGGATCCCGGCCACTCATTGACGATTTCCAGGCCCACTGGTACCGTCCGGCCCGCCCGACGCCCCAAAAGTGCCGCTCCGGACCGAGCGGCCCGTCGGCCCACTCGCACTTGAACAGGGTTCGGATGAAAGAATCGCCGCGTCCATTCCTTCCCCTCGTCGCCACCTTCATCGTCGGCCTGCTTGCGCTCACCCTGACCGCCCCCATCTCCCACGCTCAGGTCGGTGAAGACCGGATCGCCCGCGAGATCCGCAGCGCCACCAGCATCTCCTCATCCGATTCGGAACTCATCCGCCGCTTCGTCGATCGGCAGTTCGAGGCCATCAACACGGGCGACCTCGTCGCCGCACAACGCGCCAGGCGCGCCCTGCTCAACATCTTCGAGGAACAGGGCGCTGTTTCCATCGCCTTCCGCATCGAGTTCGCACGCATCACGCAGGACCGGATCGCCGCCATGATCCGTGGCGACGATGTCCAGGCCGCCGTCACCGCGCTCCACCTCGCCGGAAAGTGCGGCACGCAGGACCTCATCAACGGCCCGCTCACCGCAGGGATCCGTGATGCACGAGCGGCCGTCCGCTCCGCGGCCGCCTCCGGACTCCGCGAGGTCTTCCTCGGCGCAGGCGATACCGCCGCCCGCAGGGCCCAGGCACAGCAGGCCATCGAAATGCTCGCAGCAGCACTCGCAGCGGAACAGGACGCCGTCACCGCCGGGGCCATCGCATCCTCGCTCGCCCGCTCCGTCGGAACGCCCTTCCACGGCTTCGCGGCAGAGACCGTCGCACCCGCTCAGAACACGCTGGCTCGCTCACTCCGCCAGAAGCAGGACTCGATCAATGCCTGGGTGCCCGCCTTGCAATTCGCAACCAGCATCCAGTTCCGCCGGCTGATCGACCCCTCCGCACAGAATTCACCCACCTTCCACCGCTCCGTCATCGAGGCCAACCTGTCCACCCTCGCCCTGATCTCGGAACGCGCACTCGGCGACGACACCTCGCTGGATCCGCAGACCATCGATCGGCTCGCCGAGCTGGTCACCGCCTCGAATCAGACCGCGCTGCTCGCGACCGCCGCGCTCACCAGCACCTCCCCGGGACGCGCCGAACTCGCAGACGCCTTCCGCCGCTCGGCCACGAGCGACAACCCGGCGCCGTTCCGAGAGGCGTTCGGTCGCCTGATCGACCGCAGCGCCACGCCCGCGGGCCTCACCCCCGGCGATTTCCGCTGAACACACTCGGGAATCTCCCACGCACGCACCGTGGGTCTGCCCTGCTATGGTGATGCACCATGCGCCCTGTTCTTGTGATTCTGGCCATCCTCGTCGCGATCACCTTCTCGGTCCTCGCCTTCGACCGGCCACTCCCGCGCGCCGAACTCAACCTCATCAACGGCACCGAGTTCATCACCCTCGACCCGCAGCGCATGACCTACGCCCACGACATCCGCCTTAACTACGCCATCTACGAAACACTCACGCGCTGGGACACCTACTCAGACTTCGAGATCATCCCGGGACTCGCCCAGGAGTGGTCCGTCAGTGACGACACCCTCGAATACACCTTCCGGCTCGATCCCAACGGGCGCTGGTCCAACGGCTCGCCCGTCCTCGCCGAACACTTTGTCTACTCATGGCGCCGAGCCCTCTACCCGGACACCGCCGCCGACTACTCCAACCTCTTCTTTGTGATCGAGGGCGCTGAGGACTTCTTCCACTGGCGCGCCCGGCAACTCGACGAGTACACCGCACTCACCAACGACCAGAAGATCGCAAGATTCCCCGACATCGCCGAGACACCCGGACTCAGCCGCAACGAGCGACTCGCCCGTGCCGCACAGGCGCTCCGACAAGAAAGCATCGACCACTTCAACAACACCGTCGGCATCCGCGCCCTCGACGACCACACCCTCCAAGTCCGCCTCGAACGACCGACCGCCTACTTCCTCGATCTCTGCGCCTTCGCGGTCTTCGCACCCTGCTACCCACCGCTCGTCGAGCGCTTCGCCTCCCTCGAAACATCCACCGGACGCATCCAGCAGGCGTACGACTGGACAAAGCCCCCGCTGCTCATCACGAACGGCCCGTATGTCCCCACGGACTGGCAGTTCAAGCGCGGCATGTTCCTCGAACGAAACCCCTACTTCCGCATCCCCGACTTCGCCAAGAGCGCCACCGTCCGCATCACCCCCATCAACGACCCGAACACCGCAGTGCTCGCCTTCCAGACCGGACTCGCCGACTTCCTCACCGATGTCCGCGTCGACTACATCGCCGACATGCTCGCGCAGAAGGAGCAGGGCCTGAACGATTACGCGCAGGCCATCAGTACCTTCGGAACCTACTACTGGAACTTCAACTGCCGCGAATTCCTCAACGACGGCAGGCGCAACCCCCTCCACGATCCGCGCGTCCGACGCGCGTTCGCCATGACCGTCGACAAGCACGCCATCATGATGGTCGCCACCCGCGCCGGTGAAAAGTCCGCCTCGGTCTTCATCCCCCCCGGAAGCATCCCCGGATTCAACTCGCCCCAGGGTCTCCCCTACGACATCGAACGCGCACGACGCGAGTTCAACGATGCCGGATGGTTTATCGGCGATGACGGACTCGCCCGCAACGCGCAGGGCGACCTCTTCCCGACGGTCCGACTGCTCTTCTCCACCGGCTCCTACAACGGAGCCGTCGCACTCGCACTCGGACAGATGTGGCGCGAGCACCTCGGCGTCCGCGCCGAGTTCGACGCCAAGGAAACCAAGGCCTACCGCGCCGACCTCCAGCGACAGAACTACATGCTCGCACGCGGTGGGTGGTTCGGAGACTACGGCGATCCCACCACATTCCTCTCGCTCCACCGTACCGGCGACGGCAACAACAACAGCGCACACTCCGACCCCTACTTCGATGATCTGCTCACCCAGGCCGAGAACGAGCGCGACCCCGAGAAGCGCATGCGCATCCTCGAAGAGGCCGAACGCTACACCATGGAAGAGACCCTCCCCATCCTCACAATCTTCCACTACAACTGGTACTTCCTCTACAAATCGCCCGAGGATGCACAAGGCCGCCCGAATCCCGGCGGTCTCCGCGGCATGAGCAACCACCCGCGCAATGTCCAATACCTCTGGCTCCTCGAAGTCGTCCGTCAGGAAGAGCTCGACGCCCATCTCGCAGCGGAGGCGGCACGATGATCGGCCTCATTCTGCGCCGCCTCGCACAAATCCCCGTCGTTCTCCTCGTGATCTACACCGTCACCTTCGCCCTCTCCTGGGCGCTCCCCGGCAGCGCGGTGCTCAACGATGAGGGCCGCGCGCCCCCCGCCGCCGTCATCGACGCCATCGAGAAGCAGTACTCGCTCGACGACCCCGTCAAGTGCTACACGCAGTACCTCGTCCGCGTCACCGGCATCCACTGGCTCTCCAACCGTATCTCCGGCCCATCCACCACGCCCACCGATGTCCGCGAGTACATCTTCGACTTCGGACCCTCCTTCCGATTTGAGGACTGGTCCGTCAACGAGATCATCGTCAGCAGTCTCCCTGTCTCCGTCGCGCTCGGACTCTCAGCCATCGCCATCGCCCTCGGCATCGGTCTCTCGGCGGGGGTCATCGGCGCGGTCCGACCGAACTCGTGGATCGACTTCGCCACCCTCGCCGTCGCACTCGTCGGCATCTCTCTCCCCAGCTTCGTCACCGGAACACTGCTCCTCATCCTCGGCCCGGTCTGGGCGGGCGTCGGCACCGTCGGCGCGTGGGGCACCCTCGGCAACATGCTCCTCCCGGCATTCACCCTTTCGCTCCCCTTCGCCGCGTACATCGCCCGCCTCACCCGCATGGGCATGATCGAGGCGCTCTCCGCCGACTACATCCGCACCGCACGCGCCAAGGGCGTCGGCCCCACCACCGTCGTCCTTAAGCACGCCCTGAAGAACGCATTCCTCCCCGTCCTCTCCTACCTCGGACCCGCCGCCGCGTACGCCATGACCGGCTCCTTCGTCATCGAGACCGTCTTCAACATCCCAGGCATCGGCCAGCACTTCGTCGATGCCGTGCGCTCCAAAGACCTCTTCCTCATCATGGGCGTCACGCTCGTCTTCGCCTCGATACTCGTCTTCTTCAACCTCGCGGTCGATCTCCTCTACCGCTTCGTCGATCCCCGCATCGAGCAATAAGCGTCAGTCCGACGCCTCCCCCGGTCCCCCCGGTTCCCCCGGTTCCCCCGCGTCATCCTCCCCCGTCTCCCGCTCCTCCATCGCACCCAACCGCTCTTCCAGCGCGCTCAACCGACGCGTCAGCGCCTCGATCCGCGCGAACGCATCGCGCACCGTCTCGCTCAGCTCCTCCACCGTGCGCTCGGTGAACACCTGCGCCTCCTCCACCCGCTGCACGCGCTCATCGCCCGCCCCGCTCACGATGCGTACCCGTCCGGATGCTTCTCGAACCACCGCCACGCCGTCGCGATGATCTCGTCGATGTCCGTGTACTTCGCCTTCCACCCCAACTCCCGCCCGATCTTGCCCGCTTCCGCGTACAGCACCGGCGGATCCCCCGCCCGGCGTTCGCCCTCCCGCACCGGAAACTCCTTCCGCGTCACCCGCTTCGCCGCGTCGATGATCTCGCGCACCGAATACCCCCGCCCGATCCCGAGGTTGTACAGCCGCGCATCCCCCGGCTCCAGCGCGTTCATCACCGCCACATGCGCATCCACCAGATCGCACACATGGATGTAGTCCCGCACGCAGGTGCCATCCTCCGTCGCGTAATCCGTCCCGAAGATCGTCACCCCGTCCCGCTTCCCCAGCGCCGCCTGCAGAATCACCGGAATCAAGTGTGTCTCCGGATCATGATCCTCACCGATCAGCCCCGTCGGATCGCTCCCCGCCACATTGAAGTACCGCAGCGCTGCATACGAAAACGCCTTCCCGTCCGCACGCTGCTTCGCGCTGTAATCCGCCAGCACCCGCTCCACCGCCAGCTTCGACGCCCCGTACGGATTGATCGGACGCTGCACCACGCCCTCATGGATCGGGATCTCATCCGCCCCCGGCTCCCCATAGGTCGCGCAGGTCGATGAGAAGATGAACCGCGACACCCCCGCCCCGTCCGCCGCCTCCAGCAGCGAGATCGCACCCGCCGTATTCACCCGGTGATACCGCAGCGGCTCATGCACCGACTCCCCCACATACGCGAGCGCGGCGAAGTGCATCACCGTGTCCACCCCGTGATCCCGCATCAGCGCCCCCACCAAGCCCCCATCAGCGATGTCCCCCGCCTCGAAGGACAACTGATCCGCGCCCACGCCCTCCATCCCTCGCAGCGCATCCACCGCCTCGCGATGCCCTCGGTCCAGATTGTCCAGAACCACCACCCGATGCCCATCGTTCAACAACCGCTGCACCGCGTGCGAACCGATATACCCAGCACCGCCCGTCACCAGAATCGTCATCACACAATCTCCGTTTCTGCCCGATGCTACCCCAACACACCCCGCAGCCACCCGCCCCGGAGCACCGCGTGACCGACCCCACCCACCCCACTCCTCCTCCCACCGAGCCCATCTCGCCGCTCATCCTCATCCGAGCCGCCTTCGGCGGGGCGCTCATGGGCCTCGCCAACCTCGTCCCCGGCATCTCCGGCGGCACCATGCTCCTCGCAGCGGGCATCTACCAGCGCTTCATCGACGCCATCGCCGACATCACCTCCCTCCGATTCCGACCCGCCGCCATCCTCACCCTCGCCGCCGTCGTCGGTGCTGCCCTCCTCGCCATCATCCTCCTCGCCGGACCCGTCGCCGCCCTCGTCGTCAACCACCCCTGGATCGCCTACTCCCTCTTCATCGGCCTCACCCTCGGCGGCGTGCCCCTCGTTTGGGGGATGGCCCGCCCCATCAACCCAACCGTCTGGACCGGCCTCGCCCTCGGCTTCGCCGCCATGGCCGCACTCGCCATCGTCCAGGCACGCGAAGCGGGCGCCGGCACCGCGACATACTCCTCCGGCCTCTTCATGATGTTCCTCGCCGGGCTCGCGGGCGCCTCCGCCATGATCCTCCCCGGGCTCAGCGGCGGGTACCTCCTGCTCATCCTCGGTGTCTATGTCCCCATCCTCCAATCCATCGACCGCTGCAAGGACGCCGTCGCAAACACCGACCTCAACGCACTCATCGCCGAGTGGACCGTCATCGTCCCCGTCGGCCTCGGCGTCGTCGCGGGCGTCGTCGGCGTCAGCCACCTCCTCAGGTGGGTCATGCACCGCTACGAGAAAGCCACCCTCGGCGTCCTCCTCGGACTCCTCCTCGGCGCGGTCGTCGGCCTCTACCCCTTCCAGCGCCCCGTCCCCCCCGAACCGGGGCACACCATCGCCGGCACCACCATCACCGAGGACAACCTCGACCACTTCCTCGACGACCCCTCGAAATGGCCCCGCATCTACGAAGCCCCCACACCCGCCCGCGCCATCGCATCACTCGGACTCATCGGCGTCGGATTCCTCACCACCCTCGCGGTCGCCCGCCTCGGCAACTCCAAACCCCGCGCTCAGGGTGCCACGGTTTGACAGCGTGAGCCCCTTCCCCCCGGAGGGGGCGAGCGATGCAAACCGTGTGTCTTTCTCTTTGCCTTCCCTCTTCCCTAGTGCCCAGTACCTCGTGCCCAGTGCCTCTCCTCAAATCGTCTTCATGTCGATCACGAACCGGTACTTCACATCGCTCTTGAGCATCCGCTCGTACGCCTCGTTGATCTGATCCATCCGGATCATCTCGATGTCGCACGCGATCCCCTTCTCGCCGCAGAAGTCCAGCATCTCCTGCGTCTCCTTGATCCCCCCGATCAACGATCCCGCCAGGTTCCGGCGCGGCATGATCAAGCCGAACACCGCCACCGGCTGCGGATTCGGCGGCACGCCCACCAGCACCAGCGATCCATCGAGCTTCAGCAGACTCAGATACGCGTTCAGATCATGATCCGCCGACACCGTGTCCAGGATCATGTCGAAGCTGCCCGCGTGCTTCTGCATCTCCGCTGCGTTCTTCGAGATCACCACCTCATCCGCGCCCAGCTTCTTCCCATCCTCCACCTTGCCCGGCGAGGTCGTGAACAGCACCGTGTGCGCCCCCATCGCGTGCGCAAACTTCACGCCCATGTGACCCAGCCCACCGAGCCCCACGATCCCCACCTTCTTCCCCTTGCCGGCCCCCCACCGCTTCAACGGCGAGTAGGTCGTGATCCCGGCGCACAGCAAGGGCGCTGCACACGCCGGATCAAGATTCCCCGGCACACGCAGCACGAAATCCTCATCCACCACCACCCGCTCCGAATACCCGCCGTAGGTCATCCCACCGAGATGCTTGTCCGGACCGTTGTAGGTGAACACCGCACCATTCAGGCAGAACTGCTCCTCGTTCGCCTTGCAGCTCGCACATTCGCGGCACGAATCCACCATGCACCCCACCGCCGCCGTATCCCCCACCGCAAACCGCTTCACACCCTCGCCCACCCGCGTGACCCGTCCCAGAATCTCGTGCCCCGGCACCACCGGATACACCGTCCCGCCCCACTCGTTGCGCGCAAAGTGCAGATCGCTGTGACAGACGCCGCAGTACAGAATCTCGATCTCGACATCCTTCGCTGTCGGGGCCCGACGCTCGATCGAGAACGGTCCCAACCTCGACTCCGCCGACTCCGCCGCATACGCC
>REDD01000279.1 GCA_007693725.1 Phycisphaeraceae bacterium | reverse complement strand
AGGAGTGTGTTGGCGGCGGCGACGACATCGCCGAGGCCGATGTTCTCGATGCGGCAGCGGTCGGGGTGGTCGTTGGCGACTTCCTCATCGGGAAGGGTGGGGTCGGCGACGAGCTCGATCTCATCCTCGAAGGGGATGGTGGTCCAGCGCCGGTCGGTGGGGCCGAAGAGGGTGACGACGGGGATGGAGAACGCCGCGGCGATGTGGCGCGGGCCGGTGTCGTTGGTGACGACGAGGCGGGTGCGCCGGACGACGCCCTTGAGCGTGGCGAGGGTCATGGCGTGCTGGGTGAGGTTGATGATGCGGTCGGCGTGCCGGGCGTGGGCGATGAGCTCGGTGACGAGGGCCCGCTCACCGGGGCTGCCGTTGACGAGAATGGTCATCGAGTGGTGTTCGATGAGGTAGTCGGCGAGGGCGGCGAAGCGGTCGGGGGGCCAGCGCTTGGCGGGGTCGTTCGCGCCGGGGTTGATGAGGGCGAAGCGCGTCCGGCGCTGGGATTCGATGGGGATGCCCGCGGCTTCGAGGAGTTCGGCGGCGGCGCGGTCGTCGTCGGGGGTGGTGGCGAGTTCGAGCGGGCCGAGCTCGGCGGGTGGCTCGACGCCGAGCGACCGGAGGAAGTGCGTCGCGAGGCGGAAGTAGTAGTTGCAGGCGGGGATGGGCGCCCACGCGCCGGGATCGGTCGCGGAGCGCTTGTAGGGCTCGACCTCGCGCCGTCGCGGCGGGGTGAGGTGATCCGTGAGCAGGAACGAGCGGGCATCGCGCTCGTAGCCGATGCGGCGCGGCACGCCCGCGAGGCGGGTGATCAGGGCGGTCGAGAAGGAGTTGGTGAGCAGCAGCGCTGCCTCGTATCGGCGCGGGCGGACCTTGGCGGCGAGACGCTTCGGGCCCATCACGCCCGAGGCGCGCCCGACATGCATCTCATCGAAGAGCGACGATCCGGAGAGCAGTTGATCGATGCCGGGGCGGACCAGCCCGCCGATGAACGCCCCCGGGAGCATCTCGCGGAGGATGCGGAGGGTGGGCGTGGCCATGACGGCATCGCCGACCCACGAGGGCATGACGACGAGGAGGCGCGTCGGTCGGCGCGGTCCGGGCGGAGATGAGTGTGCGGGTGCGTTCACGAGCGTTCGGGGTGATTACATCGCGGAGCCGAGTCCCATGCAGCGACGCCAGGCGCTGATCTGGCCGAGGTGCATCATGGCGTGTCCGCCGAGCATGAAGGCGGTCATCGCCCCAATTGTGGGGAAGCGCTCGCGCATCCCCTCGACGGGGTTGGTCTTGCCGAACACCTCGTCATCGGTCTCCGCGAGGACGCCGAGAACGACCTCGTGGCGCGTGCGGAAGCGTTCGACGACTTCGGTCATGTGCGGGTAGATGTTGCCCTCGGGGTCGTCCTTGCACTGCGACTTCATGCCGAAGATGTCGGCGTAGTGGGACTCGTCGATGGCGAGGTCGTCGCGTCCGAGGGTGCGGAGCATCGGCTCGGGGTAGATGGCGAGGTGGCCGAAGTTGAAGGCGGGGTGGTTGGTCTCGACGCCCTTGGGCATCCGGGCGAAGTTGTCCGGGGTGATGCCGACGAGGAGGCGATCGGCGTATCCGAGCATGGTCCGGGCGGAGGGGATGAGGACTGGGGCGATGAGATTGGACATTTCGGGCCTCCTGTGGGGGGTTTTGTCGGTGGCGTGGGAACGGGGGGAAGTCTACGCCTTGCGGAACCCAAACCGATGGCGATTCCGACCGTAGTATTAGGTATGGAACCGTTGACGACACTGGCATCGAGGGCCGCACGACGGATTCTGCTCCGCGGGTTTGTGTTCGCGCTGGGGCCGTGTCTGGCGATCGCGGGGATTCTGGGCATCCTTGCCGCACTGGCGGATCGGCTGGTGGGGCCGGGGCTTGCGTGGTGGTGGTTCGTCGCGGTGCCGGGTGGGCTGGGCGTGCTCAGCGCGGGGGTGATCGCGTGGATGCGCCGGGCGACGCCGATCATGGCGGCGAGCGAAGTCGATGATGCGCTGCGGTTGCAGGATCGTCTCTCGAGCGCGCTGGACCTCGGTCAGCGTGCGCCGAACGACCCGTTCGTCGTGATCGCGCTGCGTCAGTCGCGCGAACTGGCCTCGAAGATCCGTCTGTCGCAGGCGTTGCCGATCCGGATCCGCCCGGCGTGGTGGAGCTGGACGGGCGCGCTGGGCGCCGCGGCGGCAATCGCCCTGCTGGTGCCGCCGATGCACCTGCTGATGGATCAGCAGGCGCAGGCCGAGCAGGCACAGGTCGAAGAGCAGCGATCCGCCGCCGAGAAGGCCATCGATGAAGCGACGCGGTTCGATCGGGACGAGATGGCCGAGGCGGAGATCGAGCCGGATGCGCCGATGGCGGACCTGGCGAGCGATGAGGATCTGCGGCGGCTGGACCGGATCCGCGAGCAGTTGAACAAGGGCGAACTCCGTCCGGATGAGGCGGTTACCGAGGCGGCGCGCGTCTTCGAGGAGCAGGCACGCCGGCTGGAGCAGGAGGCACGCGACCGTCAGAAGGCCTCGCAAGCGCTCCAGGAACGGCTCGCCTCGCTCAGTTCGGGCGACAAGCAGTCCGGGCGCGTCCGCGAGATGGCCGATGCGCTGTCGCGCGGCGATGCGCAGGCGGCGCAGCGCGCTGCCGAAGCGCTCGAGCGCGAAATGGCGGGCATGTCCGAGCAGGAACGCGCCGAGACACTCGAAAGTCTCCGCGATCTGGCCGACCAGCTCGATCGGCAGGGTCAGCAGGCGCAGGAAGACCTCGATCGCGCCCGCGAGCGTGCCATGGAATCGCTGATGGACCGCGGCCTCTCGGAAGAGGATGCCCGGAACCTGCTGGATGAGACCGATCCGAACGCACTGCGCGAGACGCTCGAATCGCTGGGCATGGACCCGAACGATGCCGAGGAACTCGCCCGTCGGCTGAGCGAGCAGAATCGCCAGCGTCAGGCCGAGGAAGAGGCCGCGCAGTCGCTGGAGGAACTCGCCGATTCGCTCCGCGACGCGGCGGACGATCTCGAGCGCGAACAACAGGCATCGCAAGAACCTACCGACACGCCCGACGCCCCCGGAGAAGCCCCCGCAGATCAGAACGGCGATGGTCAGCAGGACCAGCAGGATCAACAGGCACAGCAGGATTCGCAGGATCCCAACGCCGAGCAGCGCCAGGGCGACAACGCCCAGCAGCGTCCGCAGGACAACGGACAGCAGCGCGAGCAAACCGGCGACCCCCGCGAACCCCGCGAACAACGCGAGCAGCAGGAACAACAGAAGAAGGAACAGGGCGAGCCGCAGGAAGGCGCCGAGTGCGAGGAGGGATCCTGCGAGTCGGGCGAGTCCGGCAAGCAGGGCGACGCCGAGTGCGACGGCTCCGGCCAGTCCACCTCACCCGCGGGCACGCAGCAGACACGCGATGAGCAGCGCGAAGGCCAGTCCGGCGAGAAGCGCGAAGGTCAGCAGCAGGACCAGCAGAAGCCCGATGGCTCACACGCCCAGGGCGAGTGCAGCGAGTGCGACGGCAGCGGACCCGGAGCGGGCCAACAGCGCCAGACCTCCGGCGGATCCGCCGGCAAGGAAGGCGCCGGGATGGATCGGCTCCGCAGGCAACTCGACCAGATGAACAATCAGCAGCAGTCCGGACGCAACAGCGAGCAGCGCGCGGCGGATGCGCGCAGCCGCGCCCAGCGACTGCTCGAAGGACTCTCACCGGAAGAGCGTCGCCAACTGGAGCAACTCGCCCGTGCGCAGCAGCGCGAGTCCGGCGCCGAGCCGCCCGCCACTGATCGCGAGAGCGTCGATCTCCGTCGACAGGGCGACGGCGGGCGCGTGGTCGCGCAGGTCGAGGGACAGGACTCGGCCGAGGGGCGGCGTCAGGTCCGCGTCAGCCAACGCGAACTGCTCGATGAACTGCTTGCCGCGCAGGCCGCGGGCGATCGCGCCCGCGATGACCGCACCGCCGCGACGCGCCGGTACACGAATGTCGAGCGTTACTTCCAGACGACCTCCCAGCGCCTCCGCGAGCGAGCAACCGACGAGAGCGGCGATGGATCCGGCGATTCTGGAACTTCAGGGGGAGCTTCCGGGCGGGATGAATGAAGAGCGGCAATCTCTGATCGGCCTCGCTACGCTTCACCGTGGGCATCACCTTTGAACATCCGCTGGTGCTGCTGCTTGCTCTTGCGGTGATCCCGCTTGCGTGGCTGGGCGTGCGCACCTTCAGTTCGACGATGAGCCCTGCGCGGGTGTGGTCGGCGGTGATCGCCCGTTCAATCCTGATCGGCCTGACGGTGGCGATGCTCGCGGGCGCGAGCGCGGTGCAGCAGTCCAATCGCGTCGCGGTGCTGGCATTGGTGGATGTCTCGGACTCGATGCGCGTCTTCGGCAACGCCTTCGCGGAGTTTCCGCCGGAGCCAGGGGGCGTGCGCCCGAACTGGGCGAACGCGATCAGCAACTGGCTCATCGCGGCGGGCGAGATGCGTCGCACCGATGACCTGCTCGGCGTGGTCGTCTTCGACGGCGACGCCCTGCTCGCCCTCGCGCCGACAAGCGCGGACCTCCGGGATCTCTCGGTCGAGTATCGCTCCCGCGAGGGCACCGACATCGCCAACGCGCTGCGGTACGCCGACTCGATCTTCCCGCCCGATGCACGCAGACGGATCGTCCTCATCTCCGACGGCAACGAGACCCTCTCCGATGCGCTGGAAGCGGCACGCGAACTCGCGGCGGGCGGATCGCGCGGCGCGGGCGGCACGAGGACGCCCGTCGATGTCGTCCCGATCGCGTACCGCGTCCGCAACGAGGTGATGGTCGAGCGTGTGGACACGCCGCCGCAGGCCGCGCCGGACTCCACGATCACCGTGCGGACGGTCATCCGAGCAACCGACCCGACCACCGGGCGACTGGACCTGCTGTACAACGGGCGTCCGCTGAACATCTCGCAGGGAGGCGAGGGCTATTCGCGACCCGTCACACTCGAACCGGGGCAGAACATCTTCACGATCGATGTCCCGCTCGCTCGCGCGGATGTCCACTCGTTCGAGCCGGTCTTCACGCCGGACGATCCGGCGGACGACCAGATCAGCGCGAACAACCGCGCCGAGGCGTTCACCGTGACGCCGGGCGAGGGACGCATCGCCCTGGTGGATGCGGATCCGGATCGCGCCAACTCGCCGCTGGCCCGGACGCTGCGCGCGGCGGGGCTGCCGCTGGATGTGCTCGCCCCGGGCGAACTGCCCGACAGCGTGCTGCAACTCCAGGGCTTCGACCTCATCATCCTCAACGACATCAGCGCGGATCAGATGCTGCCGCGGGCGCGCCAGCGCGTCCTCGCGGACTATGTCCAGACGCTCGGCGGCGGGCTGGTCAAGATCGGCGGTCGCAACTCCTTCGCGCCCGGCGGATGGAAGGACTCGCCCATCGAGGACATCCTGCCCGTGCTGCTGGAACTCCCCGACGAGGTCATCACCCCATCCGCCGCGATCGCGTTCGTCATCGACAACTCCGGCTCGATGGCCCGCACCGTCATGGGCGGATCGCTCAGCCAGCAGCAGATCGCCAACGACGCCGCGGCGATCGCGGTCGGCATGCTCGACCGGACCGACCTGATCTCCGTGATCGAGTTCAACTCGACGCATCGCGTCGTCGTCCCGATGGGACCGAACAGCGAACGCGAGCGCAACGCCCGATTGATCCGACAGATCTCGCCCGGCGGCGGCACGAACATGTACCCCGCGATGGCGCTCGCCCTGCAGCAACTTGAACGGGCCGATGCGAATGTCAAGCACATGATCGTGCTGACCGACGGCATCACCATCGGACACCCGAGCGAGGGATACGAGATCGCCCGAGCCGCACGTGACCGCGGCATCACCATCTCGACGATCGCCGTCGGCGATGACATCGACCGCAGCTCGCTCTACGAGATCGCCACCATCGCCGGCGGCGGGTATCACCATGTCTTCGACCCCACACAACTCCCGCGGATCTTCATCCGCGAGATCCGCGTCGTGCGCCAACCGGAAATCCGCGAGGGCGCATTCAACCCGGTCGTCCTTCCGACGGGCTCCCCGCTGGTGGCCAACCTGCCCGCGAACATCCCGCCGCTGGAAGGGATCGTGCTGACGCAGCCGCGCGATGATCCGCGCATCTCCTTCGCGATGGCGACGCCGGATGGCGAGCCGCTGCTCGCGCACTGGTTCGTCGGACGCGGACAGGTCGCGGCGTTCACCTCCGACGCCGCCAACTGGGCACGCAACTGGATCACCACCGGCTGGCCCGGCTACAGCGCGCTCTGGACCCAGGTGGCCCGCTCGATCGCCCGTCCCTCCGGCGGACGCGCCGGCGACATGCTCACCGAAATCGACGGCGAGGACCTTGTCATCCGCTACGAGGCGTACGCCGAGGATGGACGACCCCTCGACATGCTCACCGTCCCCGCGACGGTCTACACCCCGGACAACCGACAGATCGATGTCCGGCTCGATCAGACCGGCCCCGGCGTCTACGAGGCCCGCGTCCGCGCCCCCATGCAGGGCACCCATGTCGTCGCGGTCGCCCCGCGACGGGGAGACCGTGCGCTCCCGCCGGTCGTCGGCGGCACCACACGCGCCATGGGCAGCGAATTCCAGCGCCTCTCCTCGAACACCGACCTGCTCCGACGCATCGCCGAGACCACCGGCGGGAGGATCCTCAGTCTCGATGATCCCGAAGGCGCCAACCTCTTCGATCGATCGGGCGTCGAGCCCGTCCGGGCGGTCCAGCCCCTCTGGCCCACGCTCATCTTCTGGTGCATGCTGGTCTTCATTCTGGATGTCGGCACCCGGCGCATCGCGTGGGACCGGCTCATCAGCAACGCGGTCGTGACCGAGCTCCGCGAGGTCGCCGCGAGCGTGACCCGCTCCGAGAAGGCCGCCAAGACCGCCGAGACCCTGCGGAACATCGCCACCGGCTCGCGAGCCCAGCGCAAGTCCGCATCCCAGGCGCAGCCGGGCGATCCGCCCATCGCCCCCCGGACAGACCCCCGGAATGACCGACTGACCGATCAACCCGACGAAACGGCGGTCGAACGCCGTGCCCGCGCGAAGGCCGAGCAGGAGCAGCGGATGCAGGCGGCCCGGGAACGGATGCTCTCCCAGTTGCAGGGGCAATCTTCCAGCGACGCCAAGGGCAACGGCTCGGACGCCAAAGGCAAGGGCTCGCAGGCCGACGAACCCGACAAGGACGACACCGGCGGCACCTCCGGCCTCCTCGCGGCCAAACGACGCGCCCGCCAGCGCTATCAGGATCCATCGGGCGGGTCCTGAGAACCCATTGCCCCCCGCCACCCAGCACCCCCCACCCCACGGAGCCAACCGACGCCCCGCCTTCCGGTAGCATGGGGTCGCCTTCCGAGAACCCAACCCACGGAAACACAGACGCTTGGACCGTCCACAGTTCGAACAACTCGCGCTCGAGCAGATGGACGCCGTGTACCGGATGGCCCTGCAACTCGCCAAACACCCGGACGAGGCCTCCGACCTGGTGCAGGAGACCTATCTCAAGGCCCTGCGGTCCAGCGAGGGGTTCGTGGAGCGCGGCGGGGGGATCCGCTCCTGGCTCTTCACGATCCTGCACAACACCTTCTACTCCCGGGTCAAGCGTGAGGCCCGGGGACCGACCAGCGTCGAGGCGTTCTACGAGGCGGACCAGCGGGAGCCCGGCCCGGATCAGCCCCCCCCCGCGTGGGATCTCCGGTCGCTCGACTGGGACCATGTCGATGAACGCCTGAAAAAAGCCGTCGAGGCCCTCTCGTCCGAACACCGCGAGGTGCTGCTGCTCTGGGGCGTGGAAGGGCTGAAATACCGCGAAATCGCCAATATTACCGGCGTGCCCATCGGGACCGTCATGAGCCGGTTGCACCGCGCACGCAAAATTCTTGCAGAGGAGCTGGAAGAATTCACCGCCGAAATGGGTTGGAATACCACGGACAGACAAGCCGAATGACCCCGCCGGACCCCCGGAAGACCCGCCCCCGGAAAACAACTCCCGGCCCCCCGGAAACCCGACGGATCGCCCGAAAACGCTCGTGTGGGTGACAGAAAATCCTGGATGCTGGGCAGTTCCCGACCCATCATCCCGACAATGATGCAGACGCCCTCCGTACCACCAACTGGCCGCTGATGAATTCGATGACCGACACCCGACACAATCACGATTCGAAGTCCGATGGACTCCCCCGCGAAGTGCTCGACGGGCTCTCACAGGGTGCCCGTCTGCGTGCCGTCGCCGATGGCGAGATCCACGAGCAGCCCGCCTCCGATGAGGACCGCGCCCGCGTCGATTTCGAGATCGAGCTTCGGAAGCGCATCGCCAAGGCGATGTCCTCCGACGCCGTCGCTCCCGCAGAGCTGCGCACCCGCATCGAGCAGATTTTCGCGGAACAGCGCGAGCAGCCGTCTGTGATCCGTCCGGATCATGGCGACACACGCTCGCGCTCGTTCTGGCAGCGCCACTCCGGATTGCTCTCCGCCGCGGCGGTGCTGGCGATCTGCGTCGCGCTGGTGGCGATGTCGTTCAATCGTTCCTCGCCGCAGGGCGGCAACGGCACGGCACTCGCAGGCATCACGCTGCCGATCTCGCAGATCGCGGGCTTCGCACACCGTCAGCACGAGTCGTGCGATCCGACCGTCGAGGACACGATGCGGAAGTTCCAGGCGCGTTCGCACGCCGACGCCATCGCCTTCGCCGAGGATCGCCTCGGCAGCGTGCCCGCGGTCATCCGCGATCATCTGGATGCGCTCGAGCCGGAGGGCTTCCGTTTCATCGGGCTCGGCGGCTGCCGGGTTCCCGGCACCGGCCCGTCCGTCCACGCACTCTTCGTCCACGACGGCAGCGGCTCGCTCGAGGGCTGCCAGAAAGTCTCGCTCTTCATCCAAGCCGATCCGGGCGAGCACGGCCTGCAACGCACACGCTGCATCCTCAACCGCTGTGCCCGCAGCAAGCGTCAGACACTCGCTCTGTGGCAGGCGGACGGATTCCTCTACTACATCTACACCGCGAACGAGGACGCCCGTGCCGCCGCCCAACGGGCCTTCGGAGCACCGGAAGAAACCTACGAGTACACCCCCTAGACCGCACGCCGATCCGCTGCCTATCATGCAGCGAGTTCGCCGGGCGGACGACATGAACAAGCCACCCACCCCCCCAAGGCCTGCCCGGTTCGTCCGGGTGGGCCTTCTTTCTTTTCAACCACCTCTTCACCCGCTGTGAACCTCACCACGCCTCCGGGACGAATATCATTTCGTAGGACAATTGCGAGGAACGCCATGCGAACCAGAAACACCACTCAGAAGCGCGTCATCGGCGCGGCGTCCATCCTGCTCATCGCCGCGGGATTGCCGCTGGCGATCGGAACCCCACTCGCCTCCGCTCAGGATGCCCTCGGGGACGGGCGGGCCCTCGACGCGAGTCTCCGGGTCGGCTCCGGCGGACGGAACGACCCCGGGCGCAACTTCGCGCGCGAGTTCGCCTTCCGCAACGCCATCGTCACCGGCAATGTCCCCGGCGGCATGGCCTTCCGGGGCGAACTCGGCTACTCCGCCGCAGACGACTTCCGAGGCGATCTCGGCAGCACCGATTTCTTCGACTTCGAGCGCGACTCGTTCTACTCCTCGCTCGCGACGCGCAACCTCGGCGGCATCGACCCGCTGCGATCCTCGCTCTCCTGGTCGATCGCGGGCCAGCGCGACGGCGTCTTCGGCGACCTCATCGTGTCGCGACCCGGCGCAGGCGCCACCGCCGGACAAGCCCTCGACCGTCAGCGCGAGGGCGTGCCAAACATCGATGTCTTCTCCTCCATCCAGGGCGCCATGCGCTCTCCCTCATCCATGATGCTCGAAGCGGAACTCCGCCCGCAGCTCCTCGGCTACTCGCAGGACGACCGCTCGGGACAGGTGAACATGCTCACGGCCTCATCGCTGCTCGGCGTGCGCTCACTGCCGCCCGTCAGCCCGGTCTTCGGTCGGCGCAGCATCGCCGAGGAGGATGCGCGCCTCGAATTCATGGCGCTCCCGCCCGTCGACCCCCTGCTCCGCCAAACGGAGGAACCGCAAACACAGGAAGAAGTCTTCCGCCCGACGCAGGTCATGCCCGAACGGGCCACCGATGTCGCACGCGACACCATGGATGTCTCGACCTACAACCGCCTCGTCGCATCGCTCCGGGCCGAGAGCAACGCCGTCCGCGCGACGCGCGCCGGCGAGGCCGTGCTCATCCCCGAATCCGAGCGGACGGAAAGACCCGAGCGCGTGACACCGGAGGATCGCACCGACCCCTTCGCACCGCCGACCGCGCCGGAAGATCCCTTCGCACAAACGGACGATCCCGACGCCGAGGAACTCGACCCGCGCGATGTGGACTACTTCGATCGTTCTATCGAGCGCCTCCGCAGCGCCCTGAGACTCCCCGATCTGCCGATGCCCCGCCCCGCGCCGATGCCTCGATCGGATGAAGATGGTGTGCAGCGCCGGACGGTCTCGACGCTCGACCTCGTCGATGAACTCGTCCGCGACCTCATCAGCACCAACCTGCCGATCATCGAGACGCTCGACCCGCCGCCCACAAGCAGCGCGACCTTCCGCAACCACATCCGCTCCGGCACGGAGCACCTCGGCGCGGGCGAGTGGTTCGCCGCCGAAGAACGCTTCACCGCCGCGCTCAGCATCGAGCCGGGCGACCCGAGCGCCGCGATCGGGCGCGTCAACGCCCAGCTCGGCGGCGGCATGTTCCTCTCCGCCGCCCTGAACCTCCGCGACCTGCTCCGTGCCTATCCCGAGCTCCTCGCGGCTCGCTTCGATGCCTCGCTGCTCCCCGATGAGGATCGCTCCAACCGCATCCGCGCCCAGCTCCGCCAGCGTGCCGAGACAAACCGTCCGCTCGCCCGCGATGCCGGTCTGCTGCTGGCATACCTCGGCCACCAGACGGGCACGAAGCAGGACATCATCGACGGTTTCGCCATCATCGAGCGCGTGGAAGAAGCGCTCGAAATCAACCCCGATCCAGTCCACATCGCCGCCAAAGCCGCATGGATGCGCATTTCCGATGATGCGCAGCCCACGCGACCGACGGAGACTCCGGCTCCCTGACGCATGGCAGAAACGACGAACGAGCCATCGCTCCGCATCGCGGACTTCCTCACCGACGGCTCGCTCGCCGCGCTCGTCCACGAGTTGTCCATGCTCTCATCGTGTCGTGTCACCCTGCACGACCGCGACGGCAGCCGCATCGCCTCCGCCCCCGGCACACCACCATGGCGATTCGAGCCCCCCGCGCACGACGACCTCACACCCGCCCCAAACCGTCGCATCATCCCCATCATCGTCGACGGCAATACCATCGGCACCCTCGCGATACGCTTCGACAATCACAAACTCGGCCCCGAGGACCGCGAACGCATGACGCGCGTCCTTGCAGGGCTCGCGCTCACCGCGCAGGAGTTCTGCAACGAGCATGTCGAGATCCTGCGCAAGTCCTCCGAGCTCGCGCTGCTCTACCGCCTCTCATCCCTGCTCGTCGAGGCGTCCGACCTCCAATCCATCCTCGCGGTCGCCATCCGCTCGGCCATCGATGTCATGGGGGCCGATGCCGGGCTCATCTTCCTCAAGGACCGCGAGCCCGGCGCACTCACCCTCGCCGCCCACTCGGGGGTCAGCCCCGGCTTCGCAGAGGCGTTCGCATCCCTGCCGCTCGACCGGATCGTGGACCACGATGCGCTCAAGGGCGGCGTCGTCTTCATCCCAGACCTGCACGCCGAGGGACGCGCTGCCCTCATCGACTGGATCAAGGATGAGGAACTCGTCGGGCTCATCAGCGTCGGCCTCTCCTTCAAGGGCTCATCGCTCGGCCTGCTCCGCCTGTACACCCGCCACCCCGCCTCCTGCTCCGAACGCGAACGCGCCCTGCTGCGCGCCGTCGCCGAGCAGATCGCCGCGGGCGTCGCCGGCGCACGCCTCATCGAGTCCGAACGCGAACGCCGACAGATGCAGCGCCACCTCGCGCTCGCGGCGGACATCCAGCGACGCATGCTCCCCATCGGAGCACCCAACATCCCCAGCGTCGACCTCGCCACCGCGTACCTGCCCTCGCTCGAACTCGGAGGCGACTTCTACGACCTCATCGAACTCTCGGGACACCTCGGCATCGTCGTCGGCGATGTCGTCGGCAAGGGCGTCCCCGCCGCCCTGCTCATGGCCTCCGTCCGCGCCTCGCTCCGTGCCCACGCGATCGACATCTACCACCTCGACGATGTCATCGCCCGCGTCAACAAGGCGCTGGTGCGCGACACCCGACCAAACGAATTCGCCACCGTCTTCTACGCCGTCCTCGATCCCGACTCGCGCACGCTCACCTACTGCAACGCCGGACACGATCCGCCCTTCATCCTCCGCCCTTCGGAGCAGAAACCGAACGACAAGCCCTTCATCCGAACGCTCGAAACCGGCGGCATGGTCCTGGGCGTCGATGCGAAACAGCAGTACGAGCACACCGCCATCCAGCTCCATCCGGGCGATGTCCTCGTCGCTTACACCGACGGCGTGAACGAGGCGATGAACTTCGACAACGAAAAATTCGGACGCGACCGCATCCATCAGGCCGTCGCCGACATCATCGCGCAGGAGCCCGATGCAACCAGCGACCGCATCCTCAATCACATCATCTGGGAGGTGCGGCGCTTCACCGGCCTCCGCCCGAACACCGACGACCTGACCGGCGTCGTCATGCGGGTGCGCTAAGTGTCGGCGCTGCGATTGTGAAAAACCCTCTCACACCCTCGGCGGCCCCTTGCCGC
>REDD01000006.1 GCA_007693725.1 Phycisphaeraceae bacterium | reverse complement strand
CGATCCGCGCGCTGCGGCTCCATCTCCACCAGCGCCAGCAGGTGCCACTCCGCCCGCTCCCACGCGCGCTTCTGCACCGCGACGCCCGCCGCGAGTTCGCGCAGGTTGCCGTCGAAGGGTGCGATGCCGACCGCGCGCTCGGCCTTCTGCAGCGCACGCTCGAAGTCGCCGATCGCCGCGTACCGGCGAGCGAGTTCCGCGGCATACACGGGCGAGCGGATCTCGCGTAGATCCAGAAAATCCAGATGCGGGATCGCCCGCTCGGGCGTCTCCGAAGCGAGATACCACTGCGCCAGCAATCTCCGCGGCATGTCATCGACCGGACGCGCCGCGGCATACTGCTCCAGCAGTTCCGCGAGCGGTGCATCGACCTTGCCGCCCGTCTGGCGCATCTCCTCCTCGACCGCGAGCAGCAGCACATCCGGATGCTCCGGGTACGCCGCCCGCCAGAAGTCCACCACCTCCGGCGTCACGCGGACCAGTTCGATCTCGGGCTGCTCGCGCATCATCGAGTGCCCGCCGCCGACCGCGCTCATCGCCACATCCGCGCTCCACGACGCGACCGCACGCTCGACACGCTCGGCGAACACCGGGTCCGCCAGCGTCTCATCCAGGCGCAGCCGGTCCAGCGACGGCGAGGGCAGCAGCCCCCACGAGCGCACATCCTCGCGCGCCCACGCCTTGAACTCGGCGAGAAACTCCTCCGGACTCATCCCGAAGACGCGCGGGATCGCCTCGCGCTCGCGCACACCGATCCGGTACTGCTCCATCATCTCGATCGGCGTGTGCGATCCGAAGCGGTCCACCATGAACTCCCAGATCCACTCGGACTGCGCGTACGCCAGCGGCCGGTCCACCGGTCGGAACGGGCGGATGAACCCGACATTGATCGCCTCGAAGTCGAACAGATCGTCCGTGAGCAGATGGTGCGCAAGCATGCGGCAGCGCTGATAATCGCGCGGGGCAAGCTCCATGTGCACCGCCGCCGCCTCCGTGAACCAGTGCGGGATCCGGTTGTCCGTCTGATCCAGCGTCACCGTGTGCGTGTACTCGTGACGGACCACGCGCAGCCAGTCGTACCACCCCGAGTGCTTCTTGCCGATCCGCGGCACCTCCATCGCGATCACCGGTCCCGTCGCCGCGGCGATCGTGTGCGTCGCCGTCACCCCCGCAATGCGCACACTGAACCACTCGTGATCCGGCATCAACTCCACGATCGTCCGCTCGCGCGGCGAGTGACGCATCGCCTCCGTCACCACATCGTGCATCGCGTCCAACTGCCCGGCCATCTCCTGCGCAAGAATGCGATCCACGCCCGGCCGATACCGGATTGTGAAATACTCGCTCTCGATCGTGTCATATCCGAGCAGTTCGTTCACGATCTTCAAGCTGTTCCCCGCCCGAGTGTGGAAGGGGTCCAGTCGCGTCGCCACGCGGAGCGCATCCCGCGCCCCGACATCATCGCCGCGCTGCATCAGCACCAGACCGAGCTCCGTCCACGCCTCCGCCCAGTTCGGGCTGCGCTCGATCGCCCGTCGCAGCATCGCCGCGCTCTCGTCGTACTGACGCGCGAACGACAGCGTCTCTCCCATCGCGAACATGGCATCGGCCGATCCCGGCGACACCGCGTCGTACGCCGCGAGCATCGCCTCCATCCGCTCATCATCAAACCGCGCGCTCGCCACGCCGCACCACCGCACCAGCGCCGAGCGCATCCCCGGAAAACGCTCGATCGTCCCCACCAAATATGCCTCGGCCAGGTCCGGATCCGACTGGCGCAGCCGCCCGTACGCACGCACCAGGTCGCCCCACGGGCTCGTCCGCGCCCGCACCGCCGCCGCCGTCTCCGCGATGCGGTTGTGCATCTGGTCCAGCCGACGCGCGATCACCTCCGCCCGCCCGTAGTCGAAGGTCCGCACGCTCCACTCGCCCAGCAGCGCGATCGCCGGGCCGCAGCGCGGGTGCATCGTCAGCACCGACAGCACCGAGTCCAGACCCTCCTGCGCGTTGCTCCGCGCGATCAGCAACTCCCCCTCCACCAGCCGCGCAGGCCAGTACAGCCGGTCCAACTCCTGATGCGCCCGCGACAGCAGACGCATCATCCGTTCGAACCCGCTCGACGGCTCGCCGACCAGCCGCGCCCGCACGATCAGGATCCGCACGGCCTCGGTCACTTCCTCCGCACTACCCGATGTCTCCGGCTCGATCTGCGCCAGCACCACCTCCGCCTCGCGCAGCGCCTCCTCGTAGCGGCCCAATCCCTCCAGCGCCTCGACCCGCAGTCGCGCTGCGCGCACAGAGTCCGCCACTGTCAGCAAACCGAGCGCCTCTTCGAGATCACCCCGGAGCACGCGCGCCTCGGCGCGGTCTTCCAGTCGCGCGCGATCGTCGTCCAGCGCGGGATGGTCCCACACACCCGAGATCAGCGCGGCCTGCGCCATCCGCGCGGGGTCCTCCAGATCCGACTCGGTCCACAGGCCGTGAAACACCCGCCGGTCGGCCCGCTCTTCGCTGGTCAGGTAGCCCAATTCGAGCGAGCGGAGCATCGCCGCGCTGGGCTGGGGCATCTCGAGCGCGGC
>REDD01000170.1 GCA_007693725.1 Phycisphaeraceae bacterium | reverse complement strand
CTGATTGGGCTTGCCGGGCGGGGGTTGGTCGCTACACTGTTCGGCTCGGCGCAGGGCTCCATATTCTGGCTGCGTCGGTATCCAGTACGCAAGAGAACGGCACGCAAGCGCGATGTCGGATGGTGAGGCAGTGATGTACGCGATCATTGAGGACAGCGGAACGCAGATCCGGGCGGCGGAGGGCGACCTTCTGACGGTCGATATCCGTGAGCTTCCGGACAACGCCAAGAGCGTGACCTTCGACAAGGTTCTGCTGATCGGTTCGGACAAGTCGCCGCAGATCGGCACGCCGTATGTGGCGGGCGCGACGGTGACGGCGGACATCGTGGAGCGCGAGTTCCTCGACAAGAAGATCGATGTGATCAAGTACAAGCGGCGCAAGGGCTACAAGCGCAAGCAGGGCCATCGCCAGCGTCTGATGAAGGTGAAGGTCACGAAGATCAGCGCCTGATCGGTGTGACCGGACGGAATTGGAATCAACAGCGGCCCGCAGCGATGCGGGTCGCTTTCTTTTTGGTTGCCGCGAAGGCATCAGCCGCCGAGGGGGCCGGAGGTGAACTTGCCGCGTCGGAGTGAGGATGGGGAGCGGATGGGTTCGAGGGTGCGCTCTTCGTAGGTGAAGATGCGGTCGCGCGGATCGCCCGCGAATCCGGCGGGGCGGAAGGCGAGCCCGAGACTGACACGGTCGGTGATCTCGTCCAGTTCGAGCCGGAAGAGCATGGTCCACTGTGGGAATCGGCGGATGACATCGAGATCGAGGCGCTGGAGTTCGTTGTCGTCGAGATCCCATGTCGCGGAGACGCCGACGGCGTACTTGCGTGAGATCTCGTAGTCGGCGCCGGCGATGATGACGGTGCCGGGGGTGCCGTGCAGGTAGCGTGCTTCAGTGAATGTGCTGAAGCCGAAGCCGTGGTCGATGCGGAAGCCGCCGGAGGCGCGGGCGGTGCGTGCGTTGTCGATGTCGTGTGTGAACTCGCCGACGAGCGTGACGGCGTCGGTGAGCTGCATGCGGGCATCGGCGTCGAAGAACTCGCCGAAGAAGGAGTACTCGGGGCGGAAGTCGTAGAAGCGTCCGAAGGGGGATTCGATGGTGGCGTCGTTGCTGGACCAGACATAGTCGGTGTTGAGGACGAGCCAATCGACGGAGTACTGGTTCTCGCCGCGACCGCGCATGGTCTGCCAGGTCTGTCGCATGCCGGTGCGGACGACGGTGCCGTCGGAGAGGGCTTCGACATGCTCGTCGTAGACGGGGAGGTCGCGCGGGTCGAGCGTGGTGCCGGCGCTCCAGAAGGTAATGCTCGGCTCGATGATGTGGCGGATGCGGTTGATGTCGAAGAGGTCGGAACGGACGGAGTCGTCGATGCGGACGATGGATGTGCTGGCGCGGACGCCTCCGGCCGCCCAGAAGCGGTGCTTGTCGTCGTTCGCGTTGGGGCCGCGGAAGTCCTCGAAGTCGCTGTCGTAGACGGTGAAGCGTCCGACGGCGAAGGGAACGATGTTGAACGGACCGGCGACCAGCGGGATCTCGATCTCGTGGCGCGTGTCGAAGCGGAGGACGGAGCTTTCGGAGTATCCGGCGGCGCTGAGTTCATCGGCGAGCGAATCGGTGGGCAGCAGGCCGAAGCCCGTGAGGGAACGCCGGGGATTGTTGTATCCCATCTTGCGGAGTTCGGGGTCGTTGAAGACGAGAGACATGCGGCTGAAGGATGCCTCGGCGGTGTAGGAGAAGATGTCGAAGAGTTGTTCGGCGACGCGTGCGTAGCGGATTTCCGGGAGGCGCTCGACGGTGTATCCCTGGCTCTGGAGCAGGTACTGATTCGGGATGAAGTCGTTGAATGTTCCCCGCGCTTCGAGGGAGAAGTATTCGTTGTCGACGAGGCGACGGAGGTACGCGGAGTTGGTGAACTCGCGACGGGTCTGGGCATCGCGGAGGAAGAACGCGTCGATGAACGCTTCGTCGGAGATGTAGGAGCCCTCGAGGAAGAGGGTCCACTGGTCGTCGAGTCGCCAGATGTTCTCGGCGGTGACGACGCCGCGAAACTCATCGTTTTGTCCGCGTTCGGCGCCGGAGCTGAGCTTGTCGCGTCCGTTGTCGAAGATCCCGTAGGCGTAGAGCGAGCCGCTGAGCGATTCACGCTCCCACGCCATGTCGAGTCCGACGGCCGGTCCTCTCTCGAAAAATGCGTCGAGGAGCAGGTCGGCTCGGTTGCCGGGCGGGGCGTCGACGCCGAGGAGCGTGTAGAGATCCCATGTGGTGCGAACGACATTGTCGCCCGCGGCACGCTCGATGCGGACTTCCTTCAGCGGGCCGTCGCGGAGTTCGCCCTTGATCGAGGGGACGCCGATGAGCGCGGTGTTGCCCGTGTAGAAGCCGACGCCCTTGGCATCGACGAAGTAGCCGTCCGTGGCCGCGGGGCGCTCGATGCGCGTGACGGTGACTTCCTCAACGCCGATGGAGAAGTGCGGATCGGCGAAGGCGACATTCGAGAGGCGCGCTCCGGAGGCGGACCACTGATTCGAGGAATGCTGGCGGATGGCATCGGCGCGGAGATAGAGCGGGAGGCCGTGTTGCTCCTGGTAGGAGTAGAAGACGGCATCGAGGAGCACCGCGCGGTTGGAGGGGATGTCGTAGTAGATGCGTGAGCCGCGGAGCGTGTAGACATCGCCGTCGCGGGCGATCTCGGTGAGCACCGCATCGCCTTCGAGGTAGACGCCCTGCACCGAGTCGATGTCGTAGCGGGCGAAGGAGCCGGGTGTGTCGCTCCCGAGGAAGATGACGGCCCGTTCGGCGGTGATCTGCTGGGCGCGTCTGCGGTCGGCGCCGGTGGCCGGGTCGCCATCATCGCGCACGATCTGGAGCGCGACCGAGCCGGTCAGTGTGACGGCCTGCGTGCCGTCGGGACGGGCAACGAAGCGAGTTTCTCCGGCGGAGAATGCGATGTTCCCGCCGGTGGGCATGATGGGTTCGGTGCGCTGCGCGGGGGGGAGTTGCGGCCGATTGTCCGCGAAGGCGGGCGGGATGATGATCTCGCCGGGCTGGACGGTGGGGAGCGGACGATCGACGAGCGCAGGATCGTGCGGGATGGGTGCGATGGGCGCGGCGAGATCGTCGGGCGGTGGCGGGAGTGCGACGATCCGCGGCGGCTGTGGCATCTCGCCGCGCGGGACCGGCAGGCCGTAGATGCGGCGCTCGGCCCGCGGCATGGCGGCGGGGTCGGTGATCTCGGTGAGGTGGGTGGCGAGGCGTTCTTCAGCGCGTGTGAGGAAGGCGGAGTCCGGGCGGCCGCGCTCGATCAGGTCGGTGCGGAGGCGGATGTCCGGCTCGACGAGGACGGCGGTGACGAGGAGCCGACGCGCCTGCTGGATGCCTCGTCCGGACGCGACGCGGGGGTTGTTGACATCCTCGAAAAAGATGGCGATCTGGTCGGCGGGCTGGTTGTCGATGATCACCGGTTCGAGCCAGATGGAAGCGCGTCGGGCGTAGAACTCGTGGGGGCCGATGTTCACCACGACATCGCGCTCGAGCATGATGCGGTTGGTCGCGCCCTCGTTCCAGACGGTGGCCCGGGCGGCCCGGAGGGAGAGGTCGTGCGGCTGGGGGGAGACGGGGAGGTTCACGCCCGCGAAGTCACGCCCGGTGAACGCGCCGGGGCGCGTCTGGAGGATGGGCATCTGGGTCTGGGGCTGGCGGGCGAGGGCGGCGGGCGTTTCGAGGATGGTCGTCCCGATGCCCGCGAGCGCGAGGAGGATCGCGGGGGAGAGCGCGGAGGCGGCGCGGCGGGGTCTGGCGTGGGTGTTCGGGCGAGAATGAGGCATCCGTGCATCCCGCAGATTGGTGGGTGAATCCGACCGGACCAACGGGCTGCGATGCTACGAGTAGGGGCGCGCGGGCACAAGCGATGCGTGTGCATCGCTCGTGCCGCCTGTTCCGGTGGGGGATGTGGATGAATCCGGGCCGCTGGGCTCAGGGTGTGCCGATCCGGGCGGGGGAGTTCTCCACAACGATGAGTTCGCGGTTGGGCTTGGGATCGACGGGGAAGAGGCGGGTGTGGCCGTTGAGCTTGGCCTTCTCCGCGGCGGCCTTGGCGCCGGGGTAGTGCTCGCCCAGCCACGACTTGGGGTACTCCGGGTCGTCGAGTTGGACCGCGGTCTTGGTGGGGAAGAGGGGGCGGAAGGTGTCGCACATGACGGCGAGCTCGTCGGTGCGGTCGGCGGTCAGCGAGGCCTCGACGGTGCCGGGGTGCGGGCCGTGGGGGATGCCCTGCGGATGGAGTGTGAGGGAGCCGATCTCGATGCCCTTGCGGGATCCGAAGTTGCCCTCGACATAGTAGAGGACCTCATCGGAATCGATGTTCGAGTGGTTGTAGGGGACTTTCACCGCGTTGGGGTGGTAGTCGAGCATGCGCGGGCAGAAGGAGCAGATGACGAAGTTGTGCGCCTCGAAGGTCTGATGGATGGGCGGGGGCATGTGGAGCTGGCCCGTGATGGGTGCGAAATCGTCGATGTTGAAGATGTATGGGTAGTAGCAGCCGTCCCAGCCGACGATGTCGAGCGGGTGGTAGTGGTACATGTAGGAGTGCATGCAGTTGCGCGCCTTGACGCGGACCTCGAAATCGCCCTTCTCATCGAAAGTGAGGGGGAATTCGGGCAGGCGCAGGTCCCGCTCGCAGTAGGGGGAGTGCTCGAGGAATTGGGCGGTCTGCTTGGAGATGTAGCGGGGCGGGGGGCCGATGTGGGAGGCGTTGGCGGTTTCGATGATGAGGAACTTGCCGAAGGGCATCTGCTCGCGGGTGAGGCCGGCGGGGCGGTCCTTGTCGGCGAGCGGCTCGAACTCCATGCGGTAGATGGTGCCCTTGGGGATGATGATGTAGTCCTTGGGGCCGAAGCGGAGCGTGCCGAACATGGTGTAGCAGGTGCCGCGCCCGTAGTGGATGAACAGGCACTCGTCGCCCTGGCCGTTCTTGTAGTGGTAGTCCATGGGCTCTGCGGGATTGCAAATCCCCATCTCGCAGTCGGCATTTCCGAAGAGGATGATGCGTCCGGAGACGGGGTCGCCCATGGGGGGGATGTTGGAGTGCGTGTGACGCATGCGCATGACATCCGTCTCGACATACTCCGGAGCGGTGGAATAAAGGGCCTTCCAGCCGAAGACCTGCGTGGGCGGGTGGATGTGGTAGAGGGTGGAGGTGGGGCCGACGAATCCCTCGGTGCCGAAGAGTTCCTCGGAGTAGAGGGCGCCGTCGGGACGCCGGAACTGCGTGTGGCGTTTCTTGGGGATGGTGCCGAGAGTGGTGTAAAACGGCATGGCGACCTCCGTTCGGGAAAGATTGCGGATGTGGGTAGATTCTAACCCGTCGGCGGGCGGATCCCCACCGGATCGAGGGTGGCGGGGGGTCGGAATGGCGGTTTCTTCGGCGTGGGGCGGGGGATCAGTCCGGCGTAAAGGAAAAGGGCCGGCGCGGTGTTGACCGCGCAGGCCCTTCAGGGGGGTTCCGACCAATGGGAGAAGGAAGGAACCACATCCGTCCGGCGGCTTGGGGAGTGGGAGGAAGGAACCGCCGCCGGCAGATGCTGAGACCTCGGTTGTCGAGGTTGCGTCCGATGTCTCGGGCGCGACCCCCTCTTACTCAACTCGCCGCACGCGTTGCGTCGATTGGTGCGACGCGGGGATCATGACGGGGTCATGTCAAGTACGCGTGAACGATGGGGCAAGTGTTGATGTTTTCCGCGGGGATTGCAATCCCCCAGAATAAGGCCCCCGGAGGAAATCTCGGAAGAAACTGCGGAAGAAACCCCGGAATTGACCCCCGGAATTGACCAGGAATTAACCCCGAAAGTTCTCGCGGATTGGTGCAGTCCGGAGCGTGTGTGGATTGTTGGTGCGTGAGCTTGTGTCCACAAACATCACGCTGATTGGACAAAAATTTGTGCAGGGTTGCTTGACTCTCGCATTGTTCGGGTGCATTCTTGCCCACTCGACAGGAGGCCAGCATGCGTGCGCACGCACGACATCCAGATGCCTTTGGCGCACGCAACTTTGCGTGGGCGCTGTCGTTCGGGCGTGATGCATTGCCCTTCGCCATACGCGCGTGAGGGCATCGGTCGTCCGTCTTTCCCCTGAAAATGAGTCTTTGAGTCGGTTGATTTGTGTCATTGCACCCGTTGAGCGCCAGTGCGTGCGGGTGAGCGTGGAGCATTGTTGTGAAGCAGGAAACCGAAGAGCGAGAAAGCGCGATCTGCGCGGTGCGGAGCATCGCGCCGGAGGACATTTCGGCGGGGTGCTATGTCGCGGTGCTTGAGGAGCGGGAGCAGATTGTTCCGTTTCTTTGCAGCCCGGCGGACTGGGAGTTGGCGAAGGGGCCGATGTACCTCCAGACCATTCCGCGCCATTCGGGGGAGCCGATGCGCGTGGAGATGGTGTGTCTGCCGTTCGTCTTCGTGAAGCGTGCGTGCGGGCATCACCGGACGCTGGACCTGCGCCGATACCGGATCGCGCGGCTCCCCGAGGCGTACGCGGAGCATGTCTGGAAGGCGAAGAAACGGCGGATGAAGGCGCTCAAGCAGAATATTTCGCATGATTGAAGTGACGAGCGAAGGATTTCCGGGTTGAATGGGACAGGCAGGTGTGCGATGAAGACGCGGGAATTGCAGAATCTTGGCGTGCCCCGGGGTGAGGCGATGCGTGCTGCGCAGCGGTGTGCGGCGGCGGCGGGTCTGGATCACCAGGCGCTGCGGACGCACATCCGTGAAGTGGTGGAGTCTCCCGGCGCGTACGAGGCCGATCCGGTCTTCGGCGAGCTGGCTCGTGCGCTGGTGGCGGAGGTTTCGACGGAGTTCGTGCCGAGCCGGATCGCGCCGTACGAGCTGTGGGGGGAGGTCGGCGAGGACTTCGAGAAGCCGGCGCTGGATCAGTTGCGGGCGGCGTGCGCGCTGCCGGTGGCGGTGCGCGGGGCGCTGATGCCCGATGCGCATGTGGGCTACGGGCTTCCGATCGGCGGCGTGCTGGCGACGGAGGGCGCGGTGATTCCGTACGCCGTGGGCGTGGACATCGCGTGCCGTGTGCGTCTGAGCGTGCTGGATATGCCCGTGTCGGAGCTGGAGAGCGATCGCGGTCGGGATCGGCTGACGAAGGCGATCGAGACGGAGACGCGGTTCGGGATCGGCGCGGAGTTCGGCGGGAAGAGGGACCGCGGGACGCGTCGGCGCGAGCACGCGGTGCTGGAGGACGACTGGTCGGTCTCGCCGGTGACCGCGCGCCTGCGCGACAAGGCGTGGTCGCAGCTCGGGACGAGCGGATCGGGCAACCACTTCGTCGAGTTCGGCACGCTGACGATCGAAGATGCCGAGCATGCGCGCGTGCTCGGTGTGGAGCCGGGCGTTCACATGGCGCTGCTGAGCCACTCGGGCTCGCGGGGCGTGGGGGCGTCGGTGTGCGATCACTACTCGAAGATCGCGATGTCGCTGCACCCCGATCTGCCGAAGCAGCAGAAGTTCCTGGCGTGGCTCGATCTTGATTCGGAGGCGGGGCGCGAGTACTGGGAGGCGATGAACCTGATGGGTCGCTACGCCTCGGCCAACCACGCGCTCATCCACGAGCACATCGTGCGCCATCTCGGCGCGCGGGCGATCGGCGCGGTCGAGAACCACCACAACTTCGCGTGGAAGGAGGTGCATGCCCCCGGAAGTGCCCCCGGAAGTGACGGCGTGGAGAAGGAGTTGATCGTGCATCGGAAGGGCGCGACGCCGGCGGGCGCGGGCGTGCTGGGCGTGATCCCCGGCTCGATGGCGCAGCCGGGGTATGTGGTGCGCGGGCTGGGCGGGGAACATTCGCTCGACTCCGCCGCGCACGGTGCGGGGCGTGTGATGTCGCGGACCGCGGCGAAGAAGCAGTTCCGCTGGGGGGCGCTCAAGGACTACCTGCGCGAGCGGGGCGTCACGGTCATCTCGGCGGGCATCGACGAGAACCCGCATGTCTACAAGGACATCCGGACGGTCATGGCGCGCCAGCGGGATCTGGTGGAGCCGATCGCGCGGTTCGATCCGCGGCTGGTGAAGATGGCGCCGGAGGGCGAGCGGGCGGAGGACTGATCGGCGCATGCTGATCGGCGCATACTGATTAACCAAAAAAGCGCCCGGTCGGAGTGACCGGGCGCTGTTTCCTGAAAGATGTGTGTGATCGTGTGCGGGCGTTACCGCGGGGAGCCGCCGGGGCGTGCCGGGGATGCCGGGGTTGCCGGGCGCTCCGGGCGCGTCTCGGGTCGGCGCTGTTGCTGCGCGCCGTGCTCGATCATGGTCGCCTCGATCATCGCGAGGAAGACGGGGATGTCGTCGGGGATGCGCGAGGTGACGAGGTTGCGGTCGCGGACGACCGGGCGGTCCTGATAGCGTGCGCCGGCCTCGCGGATCTCATCGCTGATGGATGCGATGCAGGTGGCGTTGCGGCCTTCGAGGACGCCGGCGGTGGCGAGGATCTGCGGGCCGTGGCAGATCGCGGCGACGGGCTTGCCGGAATTGAAGAATTCGCGGGCGAAGTTCACCACCTCGGAATGCTCGCGGAGCTGCGCGGGGGCGCGTCCGCCGGGGAGGACGAGGGCATCGAAATCATCGGGGCGGACCTCGGCGATGCTCCGCTCGACGCGGACGCGGATGTCGCTGTTGTACGCCTTGACGAGTCCGGTTTCGACGCCGATGACCGTGACGCGGGCGCCGCGGTTCTGGAGGTAGGCCAGCGGCATGAGGGTTTCGGCGTCGTGGAGTCCCTCGCCGGTGAGGATGGCGACGCGCATGCCGGAGAGTGTGGCCTGCGGATCGCGCTGGCGTTGCATGTCGCGACGGTCGCGCTGGTCGATGGGTCGTTCGGTCTGTCGCTCGACATCGCGGATGGTGCGGTCCTGCTGGCGTGTCTGTGCGAGCGTGGCGCTCGCGGCCGCGCCGATGGCGATGATGCCTGCGAGACATGCTGTCGTGAGTGGGCGAATCATTTCGGAATTCTCCTTTCACTGATCCCGGCGCTGCAACGCGCGAGACACTCGCGCGGGCGCTGTGGATCTGGAATTGACATGGAACAGGAAGGTGTCCCTCTGTGTGTTGGCGCGAACGATCAACAGCACGGGATTATTCGTGGATTCGGCGGAAAGGGTGCCGGAAGCGTGTCATGACGGAGACAAATCGCGTGCCAAACGAAGATTGCGCGCTTTCGATGCACCCGTTCGGGGGATGTGTATGCCAAAATGTACGGCGGCGGTCAACGGAAGCGGTTCTCGATGACCACTTCCTCCAGGGGGAGTTGTCCGGGCTTGGGCCAGGTGTCCTTGGTCGCCTTGCCGATGGCGATCATCGGTCCCATGACATGATCCGCGGGCAGGTTGATGAGCTGGGCCACCTTCTCGATCTCGAAACCGATCATCGGGCACGAGTCGTAGCCGAGCGACTTGGCGCTGAGCATGATCGTCTGCATCGCCATGCCGATGGACCGCTGCGCCTCATCGCGCTGGAGCCACTCGCGCCCTTCGTGGAATGGGCCCATCCAGCCGACGAGCAGGTCGGCGACTTGCTTCGGGGCGTTCTTCCAGTAGCGCTCGGGGGACTTCTTCCACGCGTGAAGATCGGCGGTCATGATGATGAGCACACTCGCATCGGTCATCTGGGCCTGATCGTTGCCCAAGGCGCGGATCTGCCTGCGCAGCTCCGGATCCTTCGCGAGAACGAAACGCCAATGCTGGATGTTGAAGCTGGTGGGCGCCTGGATCGCGGCGTCGAGGATCCTGTTGAGATCGTCGGCGGGGATCTCGAAGTTCGGGTCGAAGTGCTTGACGGCCCGGCGTGCGTAGATCGCTTCGAATGTCTCCATGCTTCGGTGTCCTCCAGTGGGTGCGTGTGTGACAAGATTCCGGCGGATCAACCGGCGGGGCGGGGGAGATATTTCGCGGGGAGCGGTGGGGGATACCCGGATGGGGGCAGTTATTCGTCCCTGCGCGTCTCCCGGAAGCTTGCATCCGGAAAGAGCAGCAGCAGGAAGACGGCGATGAGCATGGAGGCGATGCCGATGCGCCAGAAGACAAGCCCGGCGAGGTCTTTTGTGTTGACGAGCGCAAGGAAGAAGGACAGCAGTGCCGCCGTGAAGACGAGGAGGATGAGCTTGCGGGCTTGGGCGGGAGGGATGGGCATGGGTGCTTTCTAGTGAGCTTTGACCTCGCTTCTAGTGATTTTCTCGATCAAGCAGTTTTGTACTCGTGTGGTTGATTGCCGGAATGATAAGTGAGTGAGCTAGGTATTGCACGCTCACTGCTTCCTGAATGCGAATATCTGTGATCGCTTCTGTAAATGCGTGACCCCCGAATTTATTACGAAGGATTCTGGCTCGATTGACTGCATCGGGGATAGAGAGCATTTCGTCGGAAATATAGTCGGATTGCCATGAAGCAGGCTCGCTCTGCGCTCGCGGAAATGAGCTCTGAATTCTGGACTGCTTGCCACGGATCATCCAAGGTATCTTCTCGTGTTGGTCGATGCCAAGCGTGCAAAGCAGTGCAATGTACTCTTCGCGCATTTGTGGCAACCACTTGCCATGCTTGTCGATATGTTTTCTCCCATCAATCCCGAGCCCGATTTGCTCGATGGCCGAATACGCCAGTAGTGTTGCGGTTCCGATTCGGACATGATCCAGCGGATAATCGGAGAATGCATTTCTTCTCCCACGCTCGATTTCCACCTGATAAGGAGAACAATTGGTTAGCATGCAGGACAGAGCTAGGCGGGAAATGGCGTAGACAAAGTCGTGGCGCTTCGATGCTTTTGCGGCGAGTTCGGCTGCGTCGACTACTCCGCGGATTACGAGGATCATTCTGCTCGTATTGTCGATGCACATCGTGTCCGCGAGTCGGTCAATGGGTGTCGGTTTCATATCCTCAAGCAGGTGCATATTCTCCATGTGGATTGCGCACATGCAATCAGACACCAGAGCAAACGCTTGGTTTGCCGATTCTTCGTCTGGTGCGGTCAGAAACAACTCTAGCCCGTGTTGTGGGCGGACTGTTGTCTTGCCAAAGCGATAGACCCAGCCTGCTCCATACCCGAAAAAATCGCTTCCATCACTAGAAAACAGCGATTCCTCATCGCCGTTGGTATCGATCAGGCCTGTAGCAAAGATGTTCATTCGGCGAATGTGCGTATCACAAAGTGTGATTCACAGATTCCCCCGCCGCTCCTGTTCCAGTTCGAGCGCGGTGAAGAGGGCCTTGAAATTGCCCTTGCCGAAGGACTGGCTGCCGCGCCGGCAGATGATCTCGAAGAAGAGTGTGGGGCGGTCCTGGAGTGGCTTGGTGAAGAGCTGGAGGAGGTAGCCCTCGTCGTCGGCGTCGATGAGGATGCCGAGGTCGCGGATCTTCTCGTGGTCTTCCTTGACTTCCCAGCCGAGCTTCTCGACGCGCTGCCAGACCTCCTTGTAGTAGGTGTCGGGGATGTTGAGGAAGTCGACGCCGCGCCCGCGGAGTTCGGCGACGGAGTGGAGTTCATCGTCGGTGCGGAGGGCGAGGTGCTGGACGCCGGGGGTCATGTCGTGCCACTCGAGGTATTCGAGGATCTGGCTCTTCTTCTTGCCCTCGGCGGGCTCGTTGATGGGCATCTTGATGAGGTTGTTGCCCGAGGCCATGACCTTGGACATGAGGGCGGAGTATTCGGTGGAGATGTCCTTGTCGTCGAAGTGCTTGAACATCTTGAATTCGAGGACGGTCTCGTACCACTTGACCCAGTGGTTCATCTTGCCTTCCTCGACATTGCCGACGAGGTGGTCGACGAACTTGAGGCCGCAGGGATGCTTCTTGTTGTAGTCGTTGATGCCGAAGCCGACGGTCTTTTTGAAGCCGGGCATGAAGATGCCGCCCTGCTTGAGCTTGGGGAGTGCGTAGTCGCCGTGGCGGCTGACGAAGGAGTGGATGGCGCGGCCGTAGGTCTTGATGCCTGCGCGGACGACGACGCCGTGCTCGTCGCGTGTTTCGATGGGCTCGTATGCGGATTCGCCGCCGTTGGCGATGGCGCGTTCGTATGCGGAGACGGCATCCTCGACGGTGAGGGCGACATCCTTGACGCCGTCGCCGAAGCGTCGGACTTCCTCGTTGGCGGGGTGGTCGGGTGTGAGGCCGCTGGTGAGGAGGAGGCGGATGTTGCCTTGTGTGAGGAGGTAGGAGGCCTCGGTGCGCGAGCCGGTGGTGAGGTCGGAGAACTGCTCGATCTGGAAGCCGAAGGTGTGTGCGTAGAAGTAGGCGGCCTGCTTGGCGTTGCCGACGAAGAAGCGGACATGATCGACATCGATCAGGGCGAGGGGGTCGGTGGTGTTGGCTTGGATGGTGGCGGGCTTGGTGGTGATGCTGGTCATGGTGTGGCCTCCGTCGGATGTGATTATCTGGTCGGCTGTGGGGAATTTTGGCGTCGATCGCGTGTTCGGGCAAGGTGACAGCCCGCGGCGACTCGGCGCGTTTCACCCATCATTATCACAGGAAAAACGCCCGAAGGCAATAGAATCTTCCGCATGGAGAGGGATTTGTCGAATCCTATTCTGATTCCGTCGGGGGCGTTCCGGGGGCGGGCGTGCCGAATTCTGTTCGGTGGGGAGCCGATTTGGGCGGATTTTCGTTAGTATCCGTTGCGAGTTCGTGCCGGGCGGAGCGAAGGGAGGTCCGCGATGGCGGCGAGGAATGGGACCGGATCGAGGGGCGGCAGGGGTGGATCGGCACGCGGTGCGTCGGGGCGGAAGGCGTCGAAGGCGTCCGGTGGGGGGGATGTGGATGGCGGGGGATCGGGCGGGCGCGTGCGGTTCGATGCGATCGACCTGGCGATCCTGAATCAGTTGCAGTCGGATGCGAAGATCACGAACGCGATGCTGTC
>REDD01000007.1 GCA_007693725.1 Phycisphaeraceae bacterium | reverse complement strand
TTGCTGGGCTTGCTCACGCGATGAATCTATCGGGGGATGGGGGGGGAGTCCATGAGGAAGGGAGGCATTGGACGCACGAGCATCAGTCTTCTTCATCAACGGGGTCGATGAAGAGGAACTGATGGCACTGTGTGTTCACCCCACATGCAATCGCGCCCAATACGAGCATGGAGCGTGAGCGACATGGCACGCACCACACAACAACCTCACACCCTCCACACCTGCAACCACGCCCAATACGACTCCGTCACTCCCGCGGACACCCGGCTCCCGGTTCTCCCCGCAGACTCAGACCGTGATCCGCCGTCGCGTGTACATCATGCTGTTGTAGTCGAGGTCTTCGATGGGTGTGCCGAGGTGGCGGAGGATGCTCATGGTCTGGGCGCGGTGGTGGATCTCGTGGAAGAAGAGTTGGGTGAGGCAGTCGCCCGTGGTGGCGGTGATGCTCTCGCGGTGACCTTCATCGGTCGTGATCTCGTACTCCATCGGCGCGTTCCAGTCGGTGATGCGGGCGAGCGTTTCGCGCGTCGCCACGCTCTGCTCGGCCCACTTCGCTTCGAGTTCGTTGAAGGCGAGCGGGTTCTCGTACTTGATGGGCCAGTCGGCGTAGTCGGGGACATCGCGCCCGTTGATGCGCTCGATGTAGTACCACTCGCTGAGCATGATGTGCGTGAGTGTGACGGCGAGCGAGCCCATCGCGATGGGCGTCTTGCGCGTGTACGCATCGGGCGGGAGGGCGCGCACGCCATCGAGGATGCGGGCGCGGGCGAGGACGAGGTAGTCGTAAGTGCGCGTGGGGTTCATGGGGTGGTCCAGTTTGGAGGCAATTGGCACGAGGCACGAGGGGAAGGCAGGGAGAAAGACACACGGTTTGCAGCGATTCGCTGCGCTTCACGCTGGCAAACCGTGGCACCCGGCGATTTCTCCACGATACATCAGGGTGGCGTGGATATGTGTCGAAGCGCAGCGGAGACATATATCCATGAGCGGGGATCACGGTTCATGGAAAAACAGATCCCTCTGACGAGGTCTCAGCATTTCCATGGCACCCTCCAATCAAGAGAACAGCCCCGGTTGGTTGGGGTCGGGAGGGTTGCGTCGGCGGCGTTTGCGCGGCGGGGCGGGCGCGGGCGGCGGTTGTGGGGGGAGCGCATGCGCGCCCTCGCCGACGGTGGAGGTGATGCTGCCGTCGGTGAGCCGTGTGCGGAGCAGATCGCCGGTGCTGACATTGGCGACGGAGCGGATGAGCTTGCCGTCGGCATCGGTGGTGATGGAGTAGCCGCGTGCGAGGACGCGCGCGGGGCCGATGACGACGAGTTCGCGTTCGAGCGCATCGAGCGCATCGTTCTCGCGCGAGAATCGGTTGCGGATGGCGCGGGTGAGGCGCATGCGGAGCGGCGCGACATCGAGCGTGCGGAGTCGGTGGCGGGTGATGCGGTGGAGGCGGTCTTCGAGGTGGTGCAGGCGTGCTGCGCGCGCGGCGTGCTGCGCTTCGGGGCGGAGTCGGGCGAGGCGCGACTGCATGCGCTCGATGCGGAGGCGGTCGCGGGCGATGCGGCTGGTGATGGCGGAGCGGGCGTGGCGTGCGCCGTGGTGGAGGGAACGCGCGCGTTCGCTGAGCGAGCGGCGGAGGGAGAGGGCGATGCGGGCGCGGAGGGCGGTGATCTGCTCGCTGAGTGCCGCGCGATCGGGGGAGAGGCGCATCGCGGCCTGCGTGGGCGTGGCGGCGCGTTCGTCGGCGGCGAGTTCGCTGAGGGTGGTGTCGGTTTCGTGTCCGATGGCGGCGACGATGGGGACCTTACAGCGTGCGACTGCAAGCACGACCTCGCGCTCGTTGAAGGCCCAGAGGTCTTCGAGCGAGCCGCCGCCGCGGGTGAGTATCACGGCGTCAATCGCGTGTCGCTCGCGCGCATCGGAGACGAAGTCGAGGGCGCGGATGATCGAGGGTGCGGCCCGCTCGCCCTGGACGGTGACATCGATCAGCGTGATGTCGATGGCGGGGCAGCGACGGCGGAGTGTGTCGAGGACATCCTGGAGTGCCGCGCCGGTCTTCGATGTGATGATGGCGATGTGGCGCGGGAAGGATGGGAGCGGTTGCTTGCGATCAGGGTCGAAGTATCCCTCGGCCTTGAGTTGCTCGAAGAGGGCGCGGTAGCGGGCTTCGAGTGGTCCCGCGCCGATCTGTTCGATGCGCTCGACATAGAACTGCGTGCGTCCGGAGGGTGTGTAGAACTGGACTCGACCCGTTGCGAGGATGCGGTCGCCGCGCGCGGGCGTGAAGCCGACAGCGCGCGCTGCGGAGCGGAACATCACGCAGTCGATGGTGGCGTTCTCATCCTTGAGGTTGAAGTACCAGTGGGTGCGGTCGGTGAAGGAACCGATCTCGGCGACGAGCTTGATGCGCGTGGGGAGACCCTTGGCGAGCGCGCCCTCGATGGCCCCGGCGAGCTGCGTGACGGTGAGCGCGTCGGGCGGCACGCCCCCGCCCCCGGAATTTTTGGGAGGGTTTCCGGGGGGGTTGTCCGGGCCGCGGGCTTTGGATGGGTCGAAGGGGAGTCGGGCCATGGGGCGTGAAAACCACCTGTTCAGGGGA
>REDD01000008.1 GCA_007693725.1 Phycisphaeraceae bacterium | reverse complement strand
ACCTTGGAAAAGCGAGCGAGCACCCGCAGGGCCTGATCGAATTCCTCCGCGAAGCGAACCTGCTCCTGATCCCGCCAGGTATCGCCGAGCGCGTTGAAGCGTGCCTGAATGGTGGTCATGGATCGTGAAAGCTCCGTGTTGAAGCGTTTGAGGTCGTTGGCGAAGCGCCTCAGTTCGTTCGGATCGACGATTGCCTTGGCCATGGGAGTCCTCCATCAGCAGAAACGCTGCATCACTGCGCAAACAGTAGGGACTCACTCGGCACCGTGCGGAGGGTGTTGTCGCGGAAGCGGACCGCCTCGGCCTGGCCGGAGCGATTCACAAGAAAATAATAGTTCCCGTTGCCCTTCACGAGCGCGAGCTCATTTTCGCCGAGCGTGATCGCAGGGAGCCCCGGACTGGAAACCGGGCCGCCCGAGCGGAGTTGCGCGAACGCCTGGGGCTGTCTGTCCGAGAAGAGAATGCCTCCGGCAATCACGCCTGCGAGCAGGAGCGCAGCGCCGAGAAGCATGTCCGAAGCGCGACGCGCGTGTGTGGACCCATTCATGACAAGCACCTCCGTTGGGCGCGGGCCGATGCCGCGCTGTGTGGTACGGATCAGGACCGCGCATGGATGCGGAGCCGCATCATCTGCGGGGAATTACTTGGAATGAAAGATCTGCTCCTGCACGGGCACAAGGACACTGAGGATGTCCCGCAGTACACGCATCGGTGTGCCGATGGCGTTGACCTCGGCAATGAGCGGAGGCGAGTAGTGGTCCAGGACCGGGCGTGTTTCGGAGCGATAGACCTCGAACCGCCTGCGGATGACCTCTTCCTTGGCATCATCCATGCGGTTCTGCTCGATGGCTCGCTTGCGCAGTCGAGCGATGAGGGCCTCGTTGTCCTCGCAACCAAGGTGGACGATCTTGTGGACCTGAATGTGCTGATCCATGAGCCGGGCCTGATTGGCGCTGCGCGGGATGCCATCCAGCACCAACAGATCGGACCCCGGGTTGTATTTCCCATCTCGGATCTGTTGATCGAGATTGTCGCGCCAGACGCGGATGGTGACATCGTCGGGGACCAGTTCGCCGCGGTTGGAATACTCCATGAAGGTCCGACCGGCCTCGGTGTCGGGGCCGAGATCGCGGAAGACCTCGCCCGATGAATGATGGAACATGCCGGGCACCGCGGCGAGGACTTTGCCCTGCGTTCCCTTCCCGGCGCCCGGGGCCCCGAAAAGGAGGATGGATGGAAAACGGTCAGCCAAGAGGATCTCCAACTCAGATCGACCAGGAACAGCACATCGGCGAGAAATGGGCCCGGAGAGAGTAGCACGGGGGACTTCCCGAGGCATCCGAGTGGTCTCAGGATCTTCATACCAGATGGTGTGGATTACGCGTCAATTGGCGACGAGATGCGGGGTTCTCGGTACCTTGCTGGCATGCGAGGGCTGACACACCGCTGGATCGAACCCAAGGACGGGTCGGCGAGGGAGGCGATCTGGCCGGGATTCTCACTGGAGCCGCTCGCGGCACGGGTGTTGCGAGCCCGGGGATTCTCCGATGAGGTGAGCGCTCGATCGTTCTGCGAGCCGCGCCTCAGCGGAATGCATGACCCTGCTTTGCTGCCTGGCGTTGAGCGGGCCGCGGAACGGATCATCGCAGCGCTGCGGGCGGGGGAGCGGGTCGCGATCTACGGCGATTACGATGTCGATGGGATCTGTGCGAGCGCGATCCTCTACCACGCCATGGCGCTGGTGGCCCCGGATGCGGTCCGTGAAGGACGCGTCACGACCTATGTGCCCCATCGCATCGATGAGGGCTACGGCCTGAATGGGGATGCCCTCGAAGCCCTCGCGGGGCAGGGCGTGCGGGTCGTGGTCTCGGTGGATTGCGGGATCACCGCGTTCGAGGCGGCTCGGCGGGCCCGGCTCGCGGGGCTCGACCTCATCATCACGGATCATCACAATCCGCCGGATCCTGCGGACGGCTTGCCGGAGGCCTTCGAGATCGTCCATCCCCGGCTGGGCGACAACTCGTACCCGTGGGGCGAGCTGGCGGGGGCGGGGGTCGCCTTCAAGCTCGCGTGGCGGCTCTGCACGCTGGCCCACGGGAATGATCGTCTCTCCGACGCATGGCGAACGGTGCTGCTGGACCTGCTCGCGCTGGCCGGGCTTGCCACGATCGCGGACATCGTGCCCCTGCTGGATGAGAACCGGATCATCGCCCGGTTCGGTCTGCAACGCCTGAAATCGACCCGGCTGGCGGGTGTGAACGCGCTCCTCGAAGCCAGCGACCTCTCCGGGCAGAAGATCGGGCCGACCGAGGCCGGATTCATGCTCGGCCCCCGCTTGAATGCGTGCGGGCGTATGGGGCATGCTGCGGAGGCCGTGGAGCTGCTGACCACCGCGACTCCGGAGCGGGCTGCGGAGATCGCCGGGGCGCTGAACCGGCTCAACCGCCAGCGGCAGAGCACGGAGCGGGCCATCTTCGAGCAGGCGGCGGAGCGTGCGGAATCCTCGGGCATGACCGGCGACGGTCGGCGGGGCATCGTGCTGGCCGATCCGGGCTGGCACGCCGGCGTCATCGGGATCGTCTGCTCCCGGCTGGTGGG
>REDD01000157.1 GCA_007693725.1 Phycisphaeraceae bacterium | reverse complement strand
GGGGCGGGGGCGGTTCCGGGGGCGTCGTTGCCTCCCGGGGTGATTCTGGTGCAGCAGGGGGAGCGCGGGCCGTGGGAGCCGGGGCTGAATTACTTCATCATCGCCTCCTACGGGCAGGAGAACGCGCTGGAGCTGGCGGAGTTTCTGGCCGGGAACGGGGTTCCGGTGGTTGTGACGCGGCTTCGGGGGTCGCCCTTGTGGTCTGTGGTGTCGCAGCGGGGGTTCACGCGGGACCCGATGCGGGCGGATGGTGAGATCGGGGCGTATCGGGCTCGTCTGGAGCGGCTCGGGCGTGAATTCGGGGCACAGGGGGGCTGGAGGCGGCCCGCGTTCTCGGATATGTACGGGATGCGGCTGTTGAGTCCGTGAGGGTGGTGGGGTATTGTTCCGGCCCGACGCCCCGGTGGGTGGGGCGGAATCAGTCAGCACGAAGGATGGAACGATGTCTCTCGATTCAAGTCTGAAAACCGGCGGCAATCTTGTTGCGAAGCGTTCGGTCCTGAAGCGTCACGAGCGTCTTGTCCTGCTGAAGAAGCACAAGGACTACGACGAGAAGAGCAAGCCGGTGATCGGTCTGCCGAAGACCGATGCGCGCACCGCCTGAACCGGCGACGGGGTATCTCTTTCGAGCATGTATGGCGGTACCGGTGCGGGGTTCGGCCGGGGCGGATTTCGCGGTAGGATCTCGGTGCGCGCTCGGCTTTGCGTGGTGCGGAGGGTATCTCTTTGGCGATTGACTGTGAGCGGTTGATTTCGGATCGTGCCCGTTCGATTGATGCCTCGGGCATCCGGAAGGTGTTCGACCTCGGCGCGACGCTCAAGGATCCGATCAATTTGTCGATCGGTCAGCCGGACTTCGCGGTGCCGCAGGAGATGAAGCGTGCGGCGTGCGAGGCGATCGAGAACAACCAGAACGGGTACACGCTGACGCAGGGGATTCCGGCGCTGCGTCGGGCGATCTGCGCGCATGTCACGAAGGATCTCGGGTGGCCGAGCGATCTCGGCGAGGCGGGGGCGGCGACGCAGGCGATGGTGACGACGGGGACCTCGGGGGGGTTGTTTCTTGCGTTCATGTCGTTGCTGGGGCCGGGGGACGAGATCATCGTGCCGGATCCGTACTTCGTGGCGTATCCGCACATGCCGCGGCTCGCGGGGGCGACGGTGGTGAAGTGCGACACCTACCCGGACTTCCGGATGACGGCGGATCGGATCGAGCCGCTGATCACCGCGAAGACCAAGGTGGTTTTGATCGATTCGCCGTCGAATCCTGCGGGCGTGGTGCTGTCGGGGCAGGAGTGCCGCGATGTGCTGGAACTGTGCCGCGCGAAGGGTGTGCTGCTGATCTCGGATGAGATCTACGACGAGTTCACCTTCGCGGATCACCGTGAGCGGCTGGAGGATGGGCGGATGGTGTGCCCGAGTCCGGCGCGGTTCGCGGGGGCGCACGAGGATGTGCTGCTCATCCGCGGTTTCGGGAAGACCTATGGCTGCACCGGCTGGCGGATGGGGTACGCGGCGGGCCCGGCGCCGGTGATCGGCGCGATGACGAAGATGCAGCAGTATTCGTTCGTGTGCGCGCCGACGCCGTTGCAGCACGGGTGTCTGGCATCGTTCGGTGTGGACATGACGGAGACGGTGGCGCGGTTCGCGCATCGTCGGGACATGGTGCTGGCGGCGCTGGGGGATCTGACGCATGTGGCGAACCCGGGCGGGGCGTTTTACGCGTTCGTGGAGGTGCCGCGTCGGATCGGGATGAGCGGGCAGGAGTTTTTCCAGCGCGCGGTGGAGAAGAATGTGCTGACGATTCCGGGGAATGTCTTTTCGGATCACGACACGCACTTCCGGCTGTCGTTCGCGATCGATGAGGAGCGGCTGGCGCGAGGATTGGAGATCCTGGCGGGGTTGATGCGGGGCGAGTGAGACCGCAAGGGGGTACGAGCAGATGACTGTCTGGATCACGGTCTCCGCGCTTGGGGTGGTGTTAGGAGCCGTGCTTCTGGTGTTTGGGTGGCGCGGCAAGAGAGTCGGGGAAGTGCTCCGATGCCGCGGATGTGAGTTCGACCTGACGGGGCTCGGTGATCAAGTGCAGGCGTGTCCGGAGTGCGGCCGGTCGATCGCGGGGGAAAAGGGTGTGGCGATCGGGACGCATCGGCGGCGTTTCGGGATGATGGCGATCGGTGCGTTGTTTTTGGTGTGTGGTGTGCTGGTCGGGACGGGTGCGGCGGCGAGCCAGCGGGGCTTGCTGATTCAGCATGCGCCGTCCTGGGCGCTGATGCACTTGGTTCAGTCGAGTGGTGGTGTCACGGGGTCGGATGCACTGACGGAGCTGAAGGATCGGCTCATGAGGGGCGAACTGAGCGCTTCGCAGCAGGATGCTCTGATCGCACTGGCGCTGGATGTGCAGGGTGACTTGGTTCCGGGCATCGCATGGCATCCGGAGTGGTCGGAGTTGCTGCACGAGGCGCTGGGTATGGGCCTGTTGAGTTGGGAGGATGAGGGGCGGTACTACGAGCAGTCTTTGGTGTACACGCCGCGGATTCGAGAGAAGGTGATCGCGGGGCGGGAGGTCTACCTGACTGTGGAGTTTGCAGGAGTGCGCTACGCCTCGGCAC
>REDD01000075.1 GCA_007693725.1 Phycisphaeraceae bacterium | reverse complement strand
GTACGCCTCCGCCAGCCGGTCCCACCCGAACCGCTCCCCCGACCGCTGCGCCCGCACCGAGGCCGATGCGTACAGCCCGTCGTGCTCGACCAGTTCCAGCACCCGCTCGATCCACGCCTCCACAACCTCCGCACCAACCGGGTCGATCGTCTCCGGCGTCAGCGCCTCCGGCAGCCCCAGCACGATGCCCCCGTCCCCGGCCGTCTCGGACGAGCCCCCCCGGTCACTCACCACCGGCACCACGCCGTTCACCAGCGCCTCTGCCACTACCCGTCCCGACGGCTCGCGCCAGAGCGAGGGGGCCACGACGACTCGTGTCACCTCCCAGATGTCCCGCGGGCGCGTCACACCCGGCGACACCTGGATGTTCCGGTGGCGACGAAGATCGAACCCGCCCCGGAGCCCGCACGCCACAAGAGCCCCCGCCGTGCCCCTGGCCTCCACAACCAGCAGCTCGATCCCCGGCTTCCGAACGCTCAGTTCCTCGAACAAGCGAGCCATCACCGCGACACCCTTGCTGGGCGTCGGATTGATCACCGTCACGAACCGGCGCTCCGCGCCCCCCGGCTCGTTCCGGGCCAGCACATCATCAGGATCCAGAGGCGACGGGATCACCACGCTCTCCAGCCCGATCGCCTGCCGGTACAGCCCCTGCATGAATTGGCTCGGCACCAGCACCGCATCCACATCCGCGAACGCCCGCCGATCCTGATAGCTGAGATTCCGCAGCCCGAAGACCACCGCGGCCCCGCGCTCCCGCACATACCGCCGGCGCGCGCGCTCCGATGGGGAGCCGCCCATCGTCAGCAGCACATCAGCCGGATATTCCATCAGTTCCCGCGTGAGCAGACCGTCGTAGGTGGCACCCCAGCGGGATTCCCACTCCGAGGGCCCCGCCCGCCCGACATCGACCAGCAGATGCTCCACGCCGCGCTGCTCCGCGATCAGCACCCGGTCTCCGCCCGTCGGGGGCCCGACCGGCCCCCCCCGCCCCGGCAACTCCACCCATCGCGCCGTTCCGCCCGCCGCGCGGACCAGATCGGCATGATCTCGCCCCTTCTCTCCGCTGGTCGGGGAGCCCTCCGTCGCGGTCGTCCCGATGCACCGCACCGCAAACCCCCGCGAGGCAAGCATTTCCGCGATCCCGCGCATCGATCGCGCTGCTCCGCTCGACGGATCGAAGGGCGACTGGCTGAGCATCAAAAGCACACGCCGGCTCATGATGACAGACTACACCCGCACCGCGTCCGCAACATTCGGCCGCCGAGACCGTAGAGACTGAAGCCATGCATGTACCACGCCCCGTCCTCCTCGCCGTTGGTCTCTTCCTCTGGTGTACACCGTGTCTCGTGGCGCAGATCGGGATGAGCAACCCCGTCCGCGACATCGTCCGACAGCCGCAGTTCTCGCACGCCGACATCAACTCCATCAATCGTGTCCTCGGTTTCACCGAAGAACAGCGGGCGGTCATTCTGGAGGTTTATGAGGCGCATCTCCGCGCGTTCACATCCGAACTCAATGAACTGATCCTCGATTTGGAGGATGCACGCGATGAGGCGATCGCCACCAACCACCCCGGACCCCTCGCCGCGACGCGCAGCAAAGCCGAACGATGGAAAGAGCGTTCAAAGGAGCTCGATGAGCAATTCCTCTCCGACCTCCGTCTCCTCCTGACCCGTGACCAGGAAGCGCTCTGGCCGCGCGTCGAGCGCGAACTCCGGAGAATCCGACTGACCCCCAAGGGCGTCTTTGCCGGGGAATCCATCGACCTCGTGCGACTCCTCGATGCGGTGCATCCCCAGTGGAACGAACACCCCGACCTCAAGAGCATCGTCGATGCATACATCACGGCCATCGATGCTGCACTCACCGAAAGAGAACGAGCACGCGAATCAGCATCCGCAAGCATCGTCTGGGGAGGCGATCAGGCCCAGCGTGACAGAATGAAGCAGGCCTACGAGGACATCCGCCGCACGCGGATCCGTGTCCGCGGCATCAACGAGGAGCACCTCCGCAGACTTCTCAGCGCCCTCCCGCAACCGTCCTCCGAAAGACTCGAAATCGCCTTTTACGAGAACGCCATCGGTCCCACGCGAGCGACCACGCCGCTGGATCGACGCATCCGCGCCGTCGGAACGCTCCCCGACCTCACGCCGCGACAGGCAGCCGCTGCACAGGCGGCCATCGACAAGCTCGACGATGCCCGTCTGGGGTTCTTCAAGGCCACATACGCCGCCCACGCGGAACTCCAGAACTCGGAATTCCCCATCTCGCTCGCCCGCTACTTCGACGGCGACGACGCCTTCGTATCGAGCATGGATTTCGAGGCCATCGACGAGCAGAACCCCGTCCGACGCGCCATGCAGCAGCGGTTCGACTTCGAGCGCCAGATCTATCACGACCTCCGCCCCCTCCTCACACGCGAGCAGCGCGCGCTTCTACCTACCCCGGATGACCAGACCATCTGGTTCAACTGGCCCGTGCCCGATTTCCGATGACCGTGCCCGCTCACCACCGAACAGATTCCCCCCGATACAATCTTGCGAACCCAACCGGAGCGACTCACATGAACATTCCACGCCCCTTCCTCATCGGATTTCTTGGCGCAGCGGTCGCCCTCACGCCGGTGGTCCCCGGCGCGTTCGCACGCCAGCCACAGGTCCACAGAATGCCGCTCCGTGACCAGCCGGTCGCGCTCACGCTCTACTCCGCGGGCATCGAGGCCAATCTTCCCTCTTCCAAGGATGCCTTCCTCCTCGAGCAACTCCAGATGCTCGGTCGGCGCTTGGGCGAGTTTCCCCAGCAGTTCGGCGAGGAGGAAGATTTCCCGATCAATTCCATCCAGCTCAACGACCTCACGACGCTCCTCATGTCGCCCATGAGTCTCAAACTCAGCGTCGGCCCCACGCTGTTGGGCGATGAGCCCCGACCGATTGTCAGCTTCACAGCGCGCCCGGCGGACGAGCGTGTCGCCGAGCGGCTCGCGTGGACCGTCCGAAATCAGGTCTCCCGCCGACAGATCCCCGCGACGCAGACCTCCGGACTCACCCGCATCGAGCACGACGACCTCGGACTCATCATCCTCGGCAAGCGGGGACGCAACTTTGTCGGCGTCGCGAACTACGAATTCGACAATGTTCCGGTCGTTCCTGAAGTCCCCGGACTGCCCGAGGGCGTCGAACCCGCCCTCGCCTTCAAGTTCGAGCCCGTCCACCTCGCGAATTTCTTCAACGAAGTGGTTATCCCCGACAGCCCCGACCCCGATCTGGTCCGCGATTTCCTCGAACAGATCGGCATGATCGGCGACAACACCATCACCATCGAGGGCACACTCGGCTACACCGAGGATCGCATGCTCGGTGTTTACCGCGAACGCGGCTCCGCCCGCATCGCCGAGCCCTTCGGATTCCCGACATCGCTCACACTCGGCGACGACATCCTCACCACCATCCCCGCCGATGCCACATCCGTCCTCGCCACCGTCTTCGACCTCGAAGCCATTTACGACATGCTGATGTCCTACGCCGAGCGCTTCGACGGCAGCCGCCCGCCCATCGAGGAGTGGGTCCGAGACTTCACCGGCATCGACCTCAAGGAGGATTACTTCCCCGCCGTCGGAAAACGCTTCGCCATCTATCAGGCGCCCTCCACCGGCGGTGGCTCGCTCGCTTCCACCGTGGCCATCGTCGAGATCGGCGATGCCGATGCGATGCGCCGGGTCATGACGAAGCTCTCGGAGTTCGTCGAGCAGAAGATTTCTCCCATGGCCCGCAACACCGTCCGCTTCGCCCCCTGGAAACTCGAGTCCGGCCACGATGCCTGGTCGCTCTCCTTCCCCGGCGTTCCCGCGCCCATCGAGCCGTGCTGGATGATCTATGCCGACAAGTGGGTCGTGAAGGCCGCAACCCCCGGCGCGCTCATCGCCGCGGTCGACCACCTCCGCGACCGTGATGCTGCCTCCTTCGCGACCAACCCCCATCTTCTCGCCGAGTCCGACTCCAGACCCTCCGAAACCATCTTCGTCCAGTACCTCGACGCCGCCTTCTACGCCCAACGCGGCTACGGCCTTGCCAGCATCGCCGCCACGGCACTCTCCAACTTCACCCGCTCCACCATCAACCCCGAGGCCCGCATCCCGACCGTGCGCATGCCCACCTATAACGCCCTCCTCGCCGACCTCCGCCCCAGCATCGCCGTCGCGAAGTGGGAGGGCGACGACCTTGTCACCACCATGACCGCCGACCGCTCCTCCACCGCGCAGATCGCGGCGATCCTCGGGAACATCGGCTCCATAGACACGATGCTCATCGGCCCTGCTTTCGCGGGCGGGGTAGTTGCGCCGATCTTCTTGAACAAATATAATTCAGCAAAAAGGCAAGGAAAGATTTCCCAGTCTGCAATGTGTGTTAGACAAATACTACTCGGCCACGAACTGTATTCAATGCAGCACAATAGTCATTTTGCCGATTCAATCGAGACACTTGCAGAGGACACCGGCATCGCCAGCAGATATCTCGTTTCTCCATTCGGCCCCGCCCGCGACGGCGGCCCCGACTTCGGATACCGAACAGACCTTGCTGGAAAAAAAGTTTCTTCGCTCCGGTCGCCGTCAACGACAATATTGATCATCGATCGTGCGGCAATCCTCGCCGGCCTTGATGTGATAAGCGTCGGCTTCGCAGATGGCCGTACGACGGTGCATTATCTGCTTGAGATTCAGGAACTCTTGGAGAATCCAGACAACGAAGGTGCTGCCGAGGCCATGGGCATCGCCGACTGGCTCCCCTGACTCTCACCCCAGCCGCGCCGGAGTCAGCAGACCCTCCGGGCGTTGCAGCAACTCGACCACACGCGCCAGGCACCGCGCTGCCGCCGCGCCATCCACGCATCGGTGGTCGCAGGCCATGCTCAGCGGCATCAGCTTCGCAATCCGGATCGCGCCCTTGTCCGCCACCACGCCCTCGTACACGCGCCCGGCCGCCAGAATCGCCACCTCCGGATAGTTGATCACCGGCGTCGCGTACTTCCCCGCGTACGAGCCCACATTGCTGATCGTGAAGGTCGAGCCCTTCAGCCGATCCGCCGGGATGCTCCGATTCCGGACACCCTCGGCAAGTTCCGCGATGTGCCGCCCCAGCTCCAGCACACCGAGCATGTCCGCGTTGTGAATCACCGGCACCGTCAGCCCCTGTGCGCTGTCCGCCGCGATCCCCAGATGCACCGACCCGTGGCGGACGATCTCCTCGTTCGCATCATCGACGGTCGCGTTCATCTCCGGAAATTCCCGCAGCGCCCGCATCACCGCGCTCGCCACGAACGGCAGGTACGACACCTTCTCCCCCGAGGCCGACGCCACGCGCTTGCGCACATCATCAAGCGCCGACACATCCGCATCATCCATCACCGTGAAGTGCACCGCCGTGTCCACCGACTGACGCAGCCGGGTCGCGATCGTCCGTCGAACACCCCGGAACGCGATCCGCGAGGTGTCACCCGCCGGAACCAGCGCACTCGGACGCGACACCACCGCCTGCTCGCGCGACACCGTCGTCGCCAGCGTCTCCTGACGGCGTGCCTCGGGCGCCGCCTGCCGAGCGGGCGTCTCCGCCCGTTCCGTCCTTTGTTCCACCCGACGCGCACCGCCGCCACCCCCGCTGCCCTCCGCCGCGGCGCGCACATCCCGCTCCGTCACCCGCCCAGCCAATCCGGACCCCTCGACCGAATCGATGTCCACCCCGAGATCCCGCGCCAGCCGTCGCACCGCCGGCGTCGCCAGCGCACGCCCCTCCGAACGCGTCACCCCCTTCAGTTCACCACCCATCGTCCCCACGACCGTCCCGGCATCCTCGCGTTCCTCGGATTCCGGGGGCTCGGCTGGCTCGGCCTGCACCGCGGCCTTCGCGCCGCGCCCGCCCACCGGCCCCTTCTCCGCCTGGCCGTTGCTCGACCCGCTCTCACCCTCGTACGCCCACGCCGCCTCGCCCACCTTCAGAATCTGCCCCGGCTCCCCGTAGAGCGCCTTGATGACCCCGGCACGCGGGCTCGGCACCTCCACCAGCGCCTTGTCCGTCTCCATCTCAGCGACGACCTCGTGCTCCTCCACCTCATCCCCCGGCTTCACCTTCCAGGAGATCAGCTCCGCCTCGTGGACGCCCTCGCCCAGGTCCGGCAGAATGAACACATTCGGATCGCTCGACTTCTTCGCTGCCATGGCCCGCTACGCTCGCTTTCTCTGAATATCTGGCCCCGGGTTGCCACCTTAGGCGGCAGGGGCAGTGTATCGGCTTCGCCAACCCACGGCACGCCCTCCAACAGCCCGAAAACCTCCACCCACATGCCCCAGACTACGCCGCTCACCCCCCGCGACATCGCCCTCATCGAGGAGCAACGCATCGCGACGGTTTTCTCCGAGGCCGCCGACGAAGCGATGCCCCTCTCCGGTGGCGTCGTCACCTACGCCGGCCCCGCCGACTTCGCCAACACCGCCGTCGCGGTCGGCCTCTCCGAGCCCGCGGGCGACGACGAGGCCGACGCCATCCTCGACTTCCACACCCGGCACGGGGTCGACTCCCGCGTCGAGTGCTCCCCCTTCACCGCCAAGCCCCTCGTCCTCGCCCTCTCCAAACGCGGCTACACGATCCGCATGTTCGAGAACATCTTCGCCATCGACCTCGCGCTCGCCCCGCCGGCCGTCTTTCGGGCTCCGGAGATCCCCGGCCTCGACATCCGACTCATCGATACCGCCGATGCTCACGAGGTCGAGCGCTTCGCACGCCTCGCCATCTCCGGCTTCCTCACCCCGGAGCAGTCCATGGAGGACATGCTCCCCATCACCATGCGCTTCGCTCGCCTCCCCCGCGCCCGCTCCTTCATCGCCACCATCGACGACATCCCCGTCGCGGCAGGCGGACTCGAAATCCACGAGCACATCGCCACGCTCTACGGCGTCACCGTCCTCCCGGAATATCGAAACCGCGGAATCCAGCAGGCGATCATCGCACACCGCCTCCGCCACGCTCGCGAAACCAGCGTCCGTCTCGTCACGATCGGCACCGAGCCCGGCATCCCCACCGAGCGCAACGCCATCCGTGCCGGTTTCTCGATCGCCTACACCAAGGTCGTCCTGAGCCGGAAGCGCGACGCCACCGCGTGAAAATCAATACGCCGCGCACGCCATGATGCCGTCCGTGATCCGCTTCGCATCCGGCAGGTACTCCAGCTCCAGCTTGTAGTACGGCATCACCGTGTCGAAGCCCGCCACGCGCTGCACCGGAGCACGCAGATGCAGGAAGCAGTGCTCCTGCACGATCGTCGCGATCTCCGCGCCCAGACCGCAGGTCTTCGGCGCCTCGTGCACCACCACGCACCGACCGGTCTTCTGCACGCTCTCGATCACCGTCTCCATGTCCAGCGGATAGATCGTCCGCAGATCGATCAACTCCACCGACAGATCCTCCGGCAATTCATCCATCGCCTCGATGCACTGGATCGTCGTCGCGCCCCAGGTCACCACCGTCAGGTCCGTGCCCTCCTCGACGATCTTCGCCTTCCCGATCGGGATCGTGTACTCATCCTCCGGAACCTCCTCGCGGAACGAGCGGTAGATCCGCTTCGGCTCGAAAAAGATCACCGGGTCCGGATCGCGGATCGCGCTGATCAGCAATCCCTTCGCATCGTACGGACTGCTCGGCATCACCACCTTCAGCCCCGGCGTGTGCGCGTAGATCGCCTCGGGTGAATCCGAGTGCAGTTCCGGCGCGTGGATGCCCCCGCCCACAGGCACCCGGATCGTCAGCGGGATCGTCACCGATCCGCGGCTGCGCGTGCGGTACCGCGCCGCGTGATTCGTGATCTGGTCGTACGCCGGGCCGAGGAACCCCTCGAACTGAATCTCCGGAATCGGTCGCAGCCCCGCCATCGCGAGCCCGATCGCCGTCCCCAGAATCCCGGACTCCGCCAACGGCGTATCCACGACGCGCCGCTCGCCGAAGCGCTGTTGCAGGCCCTCCGTTACGCGGAAAACGCCGCCGTTCTTCCCGACATCCTCGCCGAGAATCAGCACGCGGTCGTCCGCTTCCATCTCCTGCGTCAGAGCAAGGTTGATCGCCTGCACAAGCGTCAGATTCGCCATGGATCGTGTCTCGTATCGTTCAGGGGCGTCGCCGCCCGACCTTGTTTCATGCTCCGCGCCGCGAGCCCGCGCCCGCGACACACCAACTCAGTTCACCCGGCTCACTTCACCCGGCCGCTACGGTCGCCCCCGCCGCTTGCTGCTGCTGCTCATCGTCCATCGCGATCACCGCTGCCGCGGCATCGAAATTCGGCATCGCCACCGAGATCCGCTCGGCCAGCGAGTCCATCGGCTCATCCACCACCATCGGCGTCCCCCACGACGAATTCACGCCAGTCACCTCCGTGCGATCCTTGCCCTTCTCTTTCAGAAGCCGCACATACAGCGGGTTGATCCAATACAGCTTTCCCTTGGGATCCTTCACCTGAACAAGCATCGCGTCTCACGCTCCCGTCATCATCGAGACAGCGTTTCCTGCTGGGGGACTTGACCCAGCGAGTGCGTCTGCATCGTCTCACGCTGCCGGATCAGTTCATCATTGAGCACCGCGAAGGTGTAGTCGAAGATGTCGTCCTTCGTCGGCGGCTCGATGCCCTCGGCATTCTTCACCACCTCGCTCACCATCTCCTTCGCCTTCGCCTCCAGCGCCTTCTGCTTCGAGTCGCTCCAAAGCCCCTTCGTCTCCAGATACTTCCGTGTCCGGATCAGAGGATCACGCTTCACCCACTGCGCCACTTCCTTCTCATCGCGATATCGGCGGGCATCGTCCGCCGTCGTGTGATCGCCGAGCCGGTAGGTCAGCGCCTCGATCAGGGTCGGCTTGCCTTCCTTGATCGCCCGGTCGATCGCATCCTTGATGACCTTGTACACCGCGAAGATGTCGTTGCCGTCGCACTGCACGCAGTGCAGCCCGAACGCCAGCCCCTTCTGCGCGAAGGTCTCGGAGCCGGTCTGGATGCTGCTCGGAACGCTGATCGCCCACTTGTTGTTCTGGCACACGAAGATGCACGGCAGCTTCATGGCCCCGGCGAAGTTCATCGCCTCCATGCAGTCGCCCTCGCTCGTCGCGCCGTCGCCGAAGAAGGCCATCGCGATCTTGTCCTCGCCGCGGTACTTGTGCGCCCAGGCGATCCCCGCCGCGTGCAGCGGGTGGGTCCCGATCGGGATCGAGATCGGCAGGATGTTCACGCCGTCCGGGATCTGGTTGCCCCGCTCGTCGCCCATCCAGTGCAACAGGATCTTCTCCATCGGCAGACCGTTCATGAACAGAGCGAGGTTCTCGCGGTAGCAGGGGATCAGCCAGTCCTTGCTCCCGCGCTGGCGGATCGCGAGGCCCGCGCCCGCCGCCACAGCCTCCTGCCCCTTGTTCTGCGGATAGGTGCCCATGCGCCCCGAGCGTTGCAGCTTGAACGCGATCTCGTCGTAGTGACGGACGATCGACATCTGCTCGTAGAGGAAAACGACATCCTCATCGCTCAGCGTGTTCTTCGCCAGCCGCTCATCGAGCACCCCCTTCTCATCCAGAATCTGGAAGTGCTCGATCTTCGCCGTGTACGCAACCTTCTTTGGCATCGCTCGTTTCCGTTCAACTCGGTCGTCTCGCTCCGGGCACTCCATGCCCGGAGCCGTGATTCCATCCTATCCGCTTACGGAGGGCCTCAGTGGTGCTGCTGCTCCGCCGCGATCTCCCGCGCCACACTGCCGCCGGGGAACTGCTTGATCGCGCTCTGGTCCGGCGCACGCCCGGTCCCCTTCGCAACGGGGCTCCGCTCGGGAATGATGAACCGATCGTTCGGCAGACCATCGTTGTGCACGATCGCCGCCTCCGCCGCGACACGCATCGAAGTATTCGAGTTGCGGTGCAGCAGACGCCAGTTCTCGCGGATCCACCGCTCGGCAAGATCGAGGAAGTGCATCGCCGAGGTGCGATCGCGCTCGAACTCCGGGCCGTCCTGCCCGGCGCGGATCTGCGAGTCGAGCTTGCTCAGCACGCACAGCATCGCGTGGAGATAGATCGCGTTGTCCGCGATCGGCGCCTGCGCCGTCTGGCGATCCAGAATCTTCTCCTCGTGCACCTTGCTCGCCATCTTGAAGTGATGGCTGTGCTCGCGCACCAGCCACGCCACCTTCTGTGCGTGCCCGGCCAGCGTCGGATGCAGCTTCGTCATCTTCGCCGGCGCCTTCTTCAGACCGAGATACAGCTCCAGCCCCAGCGGGATCGCCTTGCTCATCACAGCCGCGTTCAGCGAGTTCGAGAAGATCCGCTTCGCATTCGCGCCCAGGCTCTCGTCCTTGTCCCAGACGAGCCGCTCCTTCACGCCGACCATCTGCTCCGCCAGCGGCTTCCCGCCGTAGCCGAAGATGAACGACTGCATCACCTCGTTCGCGCCCTCGACGATCAGATTGATCCGGGAGTCGCGGAACGCACGCTCCACCTCGTTCTCCGTCATGTACGACTCGCCGCCCATGATCTGGACCGCATCATTCACCGAGCGCCAGCCCATCTCAGAGCAGAACACCTTGCACATCGCCGTCTCGACCATGATGTCCTCGTCCTTACGGTCGAGATACCCCGTGGTCATGTACAGCATCGCATCCATCGCGTAGCACAACGCGCTCATCCGCGCGATCTTCTCCTTCGTCAGGTCGAAGTCGCTCAACGGACGGCCGAACTGATACCGCGTCCGGCTCCACTTGATCGCCTGATCACGGCAGCGCCGCGCTGCGCCCAGCATCCCCGCCGAGAGCGTGCATCGCCCGTAGTTCAGGCAGGTCAGCGCGACATTCAGACCCTTGCCTTCCTTGTGCAGAAGGTTCGCCTTCGGAACACGCACATCCTTGAAGTGGATCCGCGCCTGCCAGGTCCCGCGGATGCCGCACTTGCTCCGGTTCTTCTGGAAGATGTCGATGCCTTCCATGTCCGGCGTGCAGACCAGCGCGGTCACGCGATCCTTCCCGTCCGGCATCTTCTGCTTCGACATCACCGTGAACACCGAGGAGATCGCGCCCGAGGTCGCCCACTTCTTCTCGCCGTTCAGGATGTAGTGCTCGCCATCCTCCGAAAGCTCGCACCGCGTCTCCTGACCGCCCGCATCGCAACCCACATTCGGCTCGCTCAGGCAGAACGCGCTCACCCAGTCATTCGCCAGGTGCGGCAGCCAACGCTGCTTCTGCTCCTCCGTCCCGAAAAGCATGATCGCCTTGCAGCCGATCGACTGGTGCGCCGAAACCAGCACCGCCGTCGAGCCGCAGTACTCCCCGATCTTCTCCAGCACGCGCACATACGAGGTCACGCCCATCCCGAGCCCGCCGTGCTCCTTCGGGATCGTCATTCCCATCACGCCCAGCTCGAACAGACGATCGATCACCCACCGCGGAATCTCCTGCTCCTGGTCGATATGAATCGCCGGATGCTCCGTCCGCAGATACTCATCCAGCGCCGCGATCAATTGATCGCACCGCGCTGTTTCCTCGGCATCCTGCTGCGGATACGGGAACGCCAACTCCTCGCGGATGTTCCCGTAGAAGATGTTCTTGATCCAGCCGATCTCCGAAGGATCAGGCCCAAGCAGCGATTCGGCATCCGCCAGCATCCGCTTGTCCGCCTCGGAAATGCCCTTCATCTTCTTCAGGTCTGCCTTGATCTCACTCATGCATCTTCCCCGCCGCGGCGGGCTCCTTGAAGAGAGCCCCGCACAGCAGGGCTCGGTCAATCAGATTGTCACCTAGCGTGCAGCGGTCTTGGCGAAGAACGCCTCGATCGCCGCGCGCCCCTCGGCGCTGTTCCGCAGACGGATCAGCGAAGCACGCTCACACGCCAGCGCCGCCTCCCAGCCGTCACGCAGCCCGGCCTCGACACACTCGACGACCGCCCGCGCCGACCCCGTGTTCGCCAGTGTTCCCCGAACAGACGCAAGACCCGCACGCCCCGCCTCGCGCCGATCGGCATTCGTGAGCGCCACCGGCTCCGTCCTGGCATCCTTCTTCGGTGCGATCGCCAGTTCCTTCGCGCGTCCGAGAAGCGCCCCCGGCTCGCACATCTGCTCGATCAGTCCATGCCCCGCCATCGCCGACACCCCCGGCGTCTCACCCGTCGCCGTCAGCCGGATCGCCTCCGCCGCACCCATCCGCCCCGGCAGCAGCACCGTCCCGCCCCAGCCCGGACAAATACTCAGCCCCGCCTCCGGCAACCCCACCGGGTAATCCCGCACGGCACCCCCCGGCTCCTTCGGCTGCGCCTTCGCCGCGATCAGGTGATCGCAGTGCATCGCGATCTCCAGCCCGCCGCCCAACGCCGCGCCGTTGATCGCCGCCACCGTCGTGCATCCCAGCCGCGCGATCCGCCCATACACCCGCGACCCGAACTGGAGATAGTCATCCAGCTCTGCATCGCTCAGGTCCATGATCTCGCGCAGATTCGCACCCGCGATGAAGACCTTGCTCGCCGAGGCCAGCACAAACCCCCCCAGATTGCCGCGGCACTCGCGCTCGATCTCATCCAGCGCCGCATCGATCGATTTCAGCAACTCCGAGTCCAGAACCACCACCGGACGCCCCGCCTGCTCCAGCGTGAGCGTGACGACACAACGATCCTCCATCGTTTCGTCGCGCTCCCACCGCTGCGGCGTGGTCATACCGGCTCCTTCTTCGTGGCCCATTCGGCAACATCCGGGTGACCCTCGCCCATCCCCCCTCAGACCGGGTGGTCGATGGGGCTGGACATGGTCTTTCCCGTCCTGAACGCCAGTATAGACCGAAGCGGGGGATACAGCTTCCGGGACAGCTTTCGGGGGAACTTCCGAGGGGCTTCCGGCGAACTTCCGGGGGAGTTGCCGGGGGGCCGGGGCAACTTCCGGGGCTCCGGGATTCCGGGGGTCCGGGGGTCAGGCGTAGATCTGCGCGAGCCGTTCCTGGGCTTCGGGACCCGCGAT
>REDD01000029.1 GCA_007693725.1 Phycisphaeraceae bacterium | reverse complement strand
AGCGAGCCAGCCCGCACACCCGCTCGCAGCGCATCGGGTTGCGCTTGTACGGCATGGCCGACGAGCCAATCTGCTTCTGCGCGAAGGGCTCGGAGACCTCGCCGAGATTGCAGAGGAGACGGATGTCCGTGGCGACTTTGTGCAGGACGGCAGCGATTGATGCGAGATGCGCAGTGATCCGTGCGTCAACGATGCGCGGATAGGTCTGGCCGCTCAGCATGTACGCGTGACGATTGAGGTATGCGGCCTTGAATTCGTTTCTGCGATCTTCATCCGGCTTTGCGAGCCATTCATCACGCTCGGTGTTCAGTTGCTCCAGGGCTTCTGCGGTCATACCCCGAGCGATCGCGCGTTCGATTCTCTGCTCATACTTGGCTGCGGTCTGCTCCCTGCTCGTCCACCAGTCATCGAACTCAAGTGAATCGGTGTATTCGATCAGTCTGCCGAGGTTCCTGAAGAACAACAATTCGAGATCACGGACTCGCTCGGGATCACCACCGCAGAGGGCGAGATACGACGCTTGCGTGCCGGTAGCGCCGCGGAGGCCTCGAAGTCTGTCGGCCCTGTTGACGAAATGATATGTGCTCGGATGATCCATCAGGTCGAATGCCCATTGCGCGGCACGACGACCGACTGTGGTTGGTTGTGCGGGCTGGTAGTGCGTGAAGCCGAGTGTTGGTGTCGACTTCCATCTATCGGCGAAGTTTCCGATCGCGAGCGTAAGAGCGTCGATCCGCTTTTCGATGATCTCGTATGCCTGATGCAGCTGGATCAGCTCGCAGTTGTCGTTGATGTCCTGGCTCGTCATCCCCAGATGGATGATCCCCCGCGCCTTCGGGCAGCGCTCGCCCCACGCATGCACATGGCTCATCACATCGTGGCGCAGCTCCGCCTCGTACTTCTGCGCCAGCGCGATGTCCGCATCCGTCACATCGAGGTTCGCGCGGAGCTCCTCGACCTGCTCCCTCGTCACCGGCAGGCCCATCTCGTGCTGCGCCTCGGCGACCGCCAGCCAGATCCGCCGCCAGGTCTCGAACTTGTGCCGATCCGACCACAGCCGCTGCATCGCGCGCGAGGCGTACCGCCCCGACAGGGCCGAGACATAGCCGTCGTGCGGCCCGATGTTCAGGGCGTCGCCGGGATCGTCAGAAGCAGGTGGTTTGTTTGGCATGTGGCCGGATTCTTCTCGCTGCTGCTCCGCCGGGCGGCGGATGGAAATGCTGTCCACAGGCGCGGATCGCCGGATTTGCATGATCCGCACCCCCTGGGGGATCGTATCCGAATGGGGCGTGTGACCCCCTTCGTGAGGGATCCGATCCGAGATGTCCGCTTCATCCTCATCTGACACATCCCGCCTCGGGCTGCCGAGGGTGACGCCGGACATGATCGACACCGATCACATCCGGTCGGTCGCGCGCACCATCGAGGTACGCCACGAGGTGATCCGCAATCCCCGCCCCAACTCGCCCCCATCGCTCGAGGAAGCCCGCGAGAACGCCCTTCTCATGGCCCACCGAGCCGGGGATCGAAATGCCCTCGCCGAACTGCTCGCCATGCACCAGGACCGCATCTACGCCATGTGCGTCCGCATGATGGGCGACCGCGAGACCGCCCGCGACCTCACCCAGGAGACCTTCGTCAAGGTCATCGGCGCCCTGCACACCTTCAACGGCCATGCCCGGATCTCCACCTGGATGACCCGCATCGCCATGAACGCCTGCCTGACCGAGATGCGACGGATGCGCCTCCGCCGCCACGCCTCGCTGGACACCCCGGCCACCTATACAGGGGATCACGCCGGGGGCGACACCCGCTCGTCGTGGTCACAATCACTTCCGGGGAACGGGGAACCCGGCTCCTCGATGGGCGTCGAAGACAAGGAGCAGCGTTCTTTTCTTCGTGAGGCGCTGCGGTCGCTGGTTGAGGACCACCGAGCCATCCTCATCCTGCGAGACATGCACGGGCTCGATTATCGGCAGATCAGCGAGGTGCTGGAGGTGCCCGATGGAACCGTGAAGAGCCGCCTCTTCCGTGCCCGGGCCGCCCTCCGCGAGGAGGTCGAACGCCTCCAGCAGTCCAACAGAAACGCCCATTCGCCTCCACCCGCCTAGCGTGGGGGCGTGCCTAGGGGAGAAAGCACGCGGCCATGAGCGCCCGCATCACCGAAGACGACCTGCTCGCCCTCATCGAGGGTGAGCTCCCGGCCCACCGCGTGCCGGATGTCCGCGCTGCGCTCGAAGGCAACCCGGCCCTCCGGGCCCGCGTCGAGCGGATGATCCTCGACCGGAATCGCCTGCGCGATCTCGCCAGCCAGTCCGCCGAGAAGGCGCCCCCTGGGATTCTCGACGACGCCCTCGCCGCCGCGGCCCGCGATGCCCTCTTCGATGAGGATGCCGAGCGCTCCGAACGCTCGCGCGGGCGACGCACTCAGATGCTCGTCGCCGCCGGCATCGGCGTGGTCCTCCTCGTCGGCTGGGGGGGCGGGATGCTCTGGTACATCGGTCCCGGCTCTGCCGAGCGCCACCAGGCCTCGACACCGATGCCCGGCAGCACCATCCGCCACGCCGAGATGGCGGCCCACCCCGATTTCGCGCCCGCAACGCCAGCGACCGACGAAACCGAGG
>REDD01000248.1 GCA_007693725.1 Phycisphaeraceae bacterium | reverse complement strand
TTGAGCGAACTCCGCCAGCCATCAACAATTGCCCCTAATGGTCCCCGTCGAACCACGGGGAGCAGCGGAGGGGTGGGTTTCGGGGTATCGGGGTATGGGGTCAGCCGCCACGCGAGCCGCGCCCGCAGTCTCAAGAGCAACCGCCAGAATGGAGCCGGTCAGCCCTTCCACACCCGGAGATATATCGCATATTCTGCATATCGCATATAGTGAAAGTGTGTGCAGAAAGTCCCCGCCCCTCACTTTGCGGATGCCTCAGCCATCGCCACCAGCGCGGAACGCACACCCTCCGAGAGTTCGGGCCACAAGTCCGCCAGCCGCCGCAGGTCATCGGGCCATGATTCGCGAGCGCGCGCAGTGGCGCACACAGTCGATTCCTCCCCGTCCGGGTGATTCTCGCAAACGCTTGTCCCATCGGTGTTTAGAGAGTCCCCGGAGGTCGTCTCCGCAGGATTCATAACCCTCAGGTCGGCGGTTCGAGTCCGCCCCTCGGCACTTTCCGCCCCCAGTTCTCTGGGCGGGTTTCCGCGCCGCACTCGGAAGTGCATCGGCCCACGCGGAATCACACGACGGTTACAATCATGATCCGCCGTTCTGGGAAGGATCATCCGTGCGCGCCCGACAGGCAATCATCGTGACCGTAGCCCTCATCGGGGCGGCTCTGGCGTATTTCCTTCTTCCCGAGCAGGTTGATGAGCTTGGCCGGAGAGCGGCGGCGATCTTCGTGCTCGCCGCGGTCGGCTGGGGGACGAAAATCATCCCGCTGTTCGCGACTTCGCTGTTTGTTGTGGTGGCGTCCGTGCTTCTTCTCGCCGAGCAGGGGGGATTCGCGACCTACGGCGGCATTTCCGCAACCAAGTTCATCGAGCCCTTCGGCTCGAACATCATCATGCTCTTCCTCGGGGGCCTCGTGCTCTCGGTCGCGATGAGTGAGTACAACCTGGACAAGACCATCGCCACGCGATTCCTCGCTCCATTCACGGACAGGCCGCTGATTCTGATCTACGCCGTGGCATGCGTCACGGCGTTTTTCTCGATGTGGATGTCCAACACCGCGACGGCGGCGATGATGCTCGCGATCGTGGGATCGCTGCTTCGGAATGTTCCCAAGAACGACCGCTTCGGCACCGGGCTCATCATCGCGGTCGCGATGGGAGCAAACATCGGCGGCATCGGAACACCCATCGGTTCGCCGCCGAACGCCATCGCCGTCGCGGCGCTGCGTACCGCGGGCTACGAGATCACATTCCTCAGTTGGATGATCATGGCCATCCCGCTGGCGATCGTTCTGCTCACGATCACGGGGCTCGTGATTTACTGGCTCTTCCCGCCGACCGAGAATACCGCTGTGACGGATGGTTTCGGTGGAACGCGCATGACCCGTGAGAGTTGGATCACTCTGGGAGTGCTGGTCGGTGCGGTCGTCGCGTGGCTCACCGGTGGGATCCACGGCATTTCCGACGGCGTGATCGCGCTGAGTGCAGTGGTTGTGCTTGCCGCGACGGGCCTGATCAACACCGAGCACATCAAGAAGGTTGACTGGTCGGTTCTCATCCTGATCTGGGGCGGCTTGACGCTCGGTCGTGCGCTCGAGGCGACCGGGCTGATTGCTCAGTTGGGCGAGATACCTCTGGAAATTATGCCGGGATTCATCCTCGCTTTCGCGGTGCTCTCGGTCGCGGTGATACTGTCATCCTTCATCAGCAACACCGCGACGGCGGCGCTGCTGATCCCGATCGTTCTCTCGTTCGGGCTTCCCAACGAGGCGGTCCTCGTGGTTCTGACCGCACTGGCCTGCTCGTTCGCCATGGCAATGCCCGTTTCGACGCCCCCGAATGCACTCGCCATCTCGAGCGAACGGCTGCAGGTTTTCGATCTGTTCCGTGTCGGTGGACGCCTCTCGGTCGGCGCTGTGTTGGTGGTGCTCGTGGGATACTGGCTTGTGATTCCCAAGACGCTCGGGCTTTGAGCCAGGATCGCGCGAGTCAGCGATTCCCATCGGCGCGGAAGGGTGAAGCAACACCGCTCTTTCCGCATTGCAGAACGGTTTGCAGACTCCCGGCAAGAAGATCGCCCATCCGCCGCTGGTCACGCGATCGGAGGATGAGTCCCTGCCGGATCTCAACCTCGACGCCCGCGTACACATCACCCGAAAAGCGGTTCCGCATCGCCGTGGTCAGTCCATCGTCGATGCCCAGGTAGGGCTCGTTGAAACGCACCCGCATCCCCTTCTCCGCGTTCTCCATCGCCACACGCCAGGCATCGCACACTTCACTTTCGCCGGCTCGTTCCGGATCGAAAAGCAGGCCGATGTCCAGTTTCCTCGTGGCTCCCTGCCAGACATCCGTGAATGAGTGCACGCCGATGTGCACCACTCGGTGTCCCGCTTGTGTCGCGTCATCAATCGCCTGTGCGACACACTCGCGATGCGGCCGGTAGTAGCGATCAATGATGTCCGAGCGCTCGGACGCGGGGAGTCCTCGTGTGTACTCGCTGAAGAGTTCCGGGTGACCGAGCGACCGATTCACCTCCACGAGCAGGCGGCAGATCGTCGTGATAATGAGCGGGACCGACAGAACCGCCGCCATTCGGATGCCCACCCCGAGTGTTCCGATGTCGCTCCCCCGGTGACTCCGCAGCACTCCGCCCGTTCCGCGAAAATGCTTCCGATACTCCGATGGGATCTCACGCCCGGCATGCTCGCATGTCAGCAAGAGGCGGGTTGGACGCCACGGATGCGGACCATCACCGGACATGGAAAAGCTCTCCGCGCCGGAGGCAGTCCGCCAGCTCACGGTAAATGGATAGGAGTTCGTCTCGTGTCGGGAATCGTCGCACCATCTGCCCGATGCGGATCGAGAGCGAACCGGCGCTCAGCATCCTGCGCAGCAACGGCGACCACACAGGATGATCCGGCATGACCTCTTCCAGAAGGCACGCCCAGAGTTCTCCCGCCCATGTCATCGCCTGCGATATGCCGAACGCATCGAGGATGATGCGCTCGTGAATGCGTGTGTGCTCGGCGTATCGGATCGTATCGAGCAGCACGCGATGCAGCGGCTCGCTCAGTATGGCCTTCTGCTGCTCGTAGCTGATCCAGCGCTCCTCGACCATCCCGCGGATGACCGCGGTGATGAGCGCTGTGAGCGCGATGTCCGCGAGCGGGCACTCCTGTATGTCGAGCAGTCGGATTTCGATCGATCCCCGATCGAACCGTGCGATCGCGCCCCGTGCATTGGCCCATTCGTGATGAAGAATTCCCTCCGGGTCCAGCGGCGAGAGCTCCTGATAGAGACGGTCGAGAATGTCTCGCTCGTACTCCGCGCGTGTGAAGACCGGCTCGGGAATGATCAGACCCGTCATCATCGGCACGCGCGCCGAGTTCCTGCGGTACACATCAAGTCGGTAATCCGCGATCGAACTCCAATCGCCATCGAACACCGGCGAGCTCGCCGCGAGCGCCGGAAGAATCGGCAGCACCAGACGGATCGCCGCGTGCAAACGCCCGAACTCGTCGTCGTTCGCGAAGGGCAGATTGATGTGCGTGCTCTGCAGATTGCTCCAGCCGTGCCCGCGGCAGCCGAAGATCCGGTCGTAGGTCGCGTACACCTCGTTGTTCTCGTGCGGCCACAGCTTGGTCTCGGTGTCCGGATCCATCCACGGGTGCATCCCCGTCGGGAGCAGACAGCAGCCCATCGGCTCCAGCAGCGCATTCATCCGTTGGACATGGCTCTGGAATTGCTCGGCAAGACCATCGAGAGATGCGACCGGGCGCGTGGTCTTCAGCTCAGCAACATGCAGCGCCAGCTCATTCGACCACGAGATCACACCGTCCGGGCCGTCCGGCTCGACATCCGAAGTCTCGTGCCCCGCTTCCGCGGCGAACAAGCGATCCGCGACCGGACGAACATCCAGCGTCTCCCGATCAACGATCATGTACTCCAACTCAATGCCCACGCCTTCGTGGAGACCGAGCGGATAACTCCATGCATTCGCACGAGAGACGCTTTGCAGTGTGGTCAACGAATCTTCTCCTCAACGCCCCGCGCCTCGAATCGCTCCAGAAAGTACCGCATCACGCGCCGGTAGAGCTCGTCCCCGAGCACCGCATCCTCCACGCCGGCATCAATGTTGGGATTGTCGTTCACCTCGATCACGATGGGACGCGCACCGATCACTTTCAGGTCAACGCCGTACAGGCCGTCGCCCATCAGCTTCGCCGCGCGCACCCCCAGGCGCACGACATCCTGCGGCGCATCCTCGACGGCCAGCGTCTCGTAGTTCCCGTACTCGATGTCCGTTCCCTCGCGCTTGACGATCTGCCAGTGCCCAGCAGCCATCCCGTACCGACAGGCGTACAGGGGCTTGCCGTCCAGAACTCCGATCCGCCAGTCGAAGATCGTCGGGACATACTCCTGCGCGATCAGGAGGTCCGATTGCTCGAACCGTTCCGCGAGAAAATCATCCAGACCGTCCGCCGAATCAATCCGGCTCACCCCCGCCGAAAACGAGCTGTCCGGCTGCTTCACGACGCACGGGAACCCGAGCGAACGAATCCCCTCCGCTGCGTTGTCCTTCGACAGAATGAGCGTCTTGGGCGTCGGAACGCGGTGCCGCCCGAGCGTCTCCGCCAGATACACCTTGTTCATGCAGCGCATGATCGATCGCGGATCGTCGATCACCACCAGCCCCTCTGCCGCGGCACGGCGCGAGAAGCGGAAGGTGTAGTGATTCACATAGGTCGTCTCGCGGATGAACAGCCCGTCGAACTCTGCCAGCCGACCGTATGCATCTTTCCCGATCAACTCGCAGCAGATGCCCAACTCCTCGCCCGCGTTCGCGAATTTCTTGAGAGTTTCGCCGCTCGACGGCGGCATCGGATCCGCCTCATTGCGCAGGATCGCGAGGTCGTAGCGAGACGGGGCCTCCGCCTTCCCGCGCCGCGGCGAGCGCTTCAGATACCGCTCCGCCTGCTCGACGACGAACGCCTTGTGTGTCTCGGGCATGTCGCCCAGACCGATGACCTTCACCCCCGCCAGACGCCAGCGTCCATTATGCTCAAACTTCGCGCGCAACAGTGGGGCGGGGAAGGCGTTGAAAACCGCCAGCGCCAGCCGATCATGCCCAGCCGAAACATTGCGCCCGAAGTACACGCTGAGATCGAACGATTCCGATTTGATCCGCCGCAGACTCGATTGCATCAACTCATCGAGATCCTGCGAGACGAGCTTGATCACCGGGGCCAGCTTCAAATCCTGAATCGCCGCCATCGAGGGCAGCGGGCGGTGACCGCGCGCCTCGGCGAGCAGCGAAACATAGTAACCCGCGGCCTGATACCGGATCGATCGACAGAGATTGAAGACCTTGCGCCCCGGGCCCTGAGAGTACGCGGGATCGGAGAGATACCGATACGCCGAGACGACTTCCGTTCCCGGGATCTCCAGCGGCCAGCGCTTCGGCGAGTCCACGACAAGCAGCGGTTTCACCGTGACTCCTCGGAGCGTTTCCGCCCCTTCGCGGGTTCGATCACCAGCAGGTTCGCATCGTATGTCAGCACGCCCAGCATGATCGCCGGGACGAGACGTGCCATCGGCACCGTGTATTGCTGAGACTCAAACCCCGGGTTCCCCTCCAGCGGGTCCGCAACCGCGACCATCCGCCCGCGCGGCTTGTACCCGTGCAGCACCACGAAGTGCCCGCTCGGCTCGCCGCGGATGTCGTCGTAATCATCATTCGGTCCGAATTCCCGAGCGCAGCGGTACAGGTAGGTGGCGCTCAGGCCCGTGAGCACCGGAACACCGCGCCGGATATGTCCGGAGATCAACCGGCTCGTCAGGTCGCGAAAGCGGATCTTCCCGCCGAGCCGAAGAAACTCGAGATACGAATCCGTCGCGACGAGAAAGCGCACTTCTTCAGCCGATCTGGCCATTGACTGCAGGCGGAGCTTTTCGGAAAGATACCCGTGCTCGGCAGCGCCATCCTCATCGAACCAGGTCGGGTCGAACACTTTCAGGTTGAATGTATACAGCGTCGCCTGATAGCCCCTGCTCAACGCATGGACGCCCAGCATCACCGCGAGCGTCCCTCGCCCGACGCCCATCACATTCAACGAGTTCGTCGAGTCGATGACTTCCTCGAGCGAAACATCGTCGCCCCAGTAGCGGTACACCGCGTGCAGACAGGTCGGTCCGCATGCCTCGTCGTTCGGCTGCGCCAGTATGTGCAGCGGCAGAATCTCCTGCACGCTCGAGCTGTGGGAGATCTCTTTCGCTTTCTGGTGTTTCGAGGAACCGCGTTGTGCTCGGGGCATGAAGGGGCCTTAAAAGCGGTTCTTGTATCACCGCGAACGCAATCCTATACCGAGGAATCAGGATCGGGAATCAGCGGATCTCCCCAGCCGCCGGCTCCTGCATGGTGATCTCATACACAACCACACTCCCGGACTGCTCGAAGCCCACCACCAGCAGATCCCGCTCATCCGGTCCCCAGCCGCGGACGATCGCCATCCCCTCCGGCGCGGTGTAGCCGTCCCGCGCCGACATCTCGATGTCCACCACCCGTGGCGAAGCCGGCTCCGAAACATCTACGATCGCGATCGCCCCCGGCCGCTCCAGCGAAACAAACGCGAGCGTCCGCTCACCAAACCGATCAACCACCACCCCCTCCGGCTCCGGGCCGCGGTTGTCCGAGCGCGAGTCGGGGCTGTGGACGCGGGCTCCCTCCCAGTTCGCATTGAACAGTTCCGGCCAACGCTCCGCGATCATCTCCTCGAACGCGCTCCCCGTATCCCCGACCCGCTCCAGTGTCGCGGCGTCCCAGATGCTCACGCTCCGCGTCCCGAAGGCGTGCACCCGGTCGATCAGCCCGTCCCCCGTCTCATCACCGGTAAACGCACACACCTGCAGCCGACCCGCCCCCCGGTTCGAGACATCCAGCCCTTCGAGGGCCTGCTCGCTCAGCATCCCGCGCTCGTGCAACGCGCGGATCCGGATCGCATCGCCCATCTCCGCATCGGCGTAGTCGCCCCGCGTATCCCCCTCGTTCGCGGTGATCAGATACCCGCGCCCAGCGATCGTGAACGCCGCGATCTGATCCGGCATCGGCATGCAGTCGATCACCGTGGAAATATTGATCCCGTCCCGATCCGAGGCATCGATCCGCTGCCGGATGCTCCCCAGCCCGACAATCCGCTCCACCCGTCGCTCCTTCAGATCGACCACCGCGATCGCGTTGTTCTCCTGCAGCGTCACATACGCGCGATCCCCGAGCACCGCGACATATTCCGGCTCCAGGTCCAATTCGGGCCGACTCCGCCGGTCCGGATGGATGCGGACTTCATCGCCCTCCGGCAACGCCTCCACAAGGGACAGATGCACCGGGCGGATGGTCGTCAGCTTCTCGAGCAACCCCTCCCCCTCGACCGCCCCGGGCAACTCCAAGAGCGTGATCGAGCCCGGCGGATCGCGGAACTCCCCGCGCCAGAACCCCGGCTCACCCTCATTCGCCACGATCGCCATCGAGCCGTCGGGCGTGATCTTCACCGCGTCGGGGTGATGGCCCACGCGCACAATCCCGAGCACTTCGCGCCCGTGCGTGTCCACCACCGCGACCGCCCCGACATGCTCCCCAATCCGGTCGGAGATCATCGTCGCCAGCAGAAATCCGCGCCCGAGCGGGTCCGCCTCGACATGCGACACTTCCCGGAACGGGAACCCCGCCCGGAAGACCCGTGTCATCCGTACCGCCTCCAGAACCGTCGGGCTGCCGGTAGTATCATCCAGTTCGACCACCGCGATCCCCGCATCGCAGGCCACGAAGACATGCCCCGTCGCCGGATCGTGCGTCACGACCTCCGCGCCCGCTAGGTCCGCACTCCCGACCAGCCGCAGCGACACCCCCGCCTGGCTCGGGACGCCCCACGCACAGCACACGCCCAATCCAACGATCCCCAACAGCCGGACCAGTCCGCCACGCTCCAGAATTGCAGCCATCGCCCGTCCTTTCGCTCCACCTTCCGCCCCAAAGACTACCGGGGAGCGGTCGTTCCGATTCCGGTGTTTGTCCCCTGACACCCGCCCCGATGCCGGGTATCATCGCCCCTGCCGTCGGGAGCCACTTCCGCACGGCACGACAACGGGGGCGTATAGCTCAGTCGGCTAGAGCGCTGTGTTCACACCGCAGAGGTCACTGGTTCGAGTCCAGTTACGCCCACTTTCCCCTCCCCGAATTCACGACCCACGCAACCGCGATCGGATGGTCCGCGCCAGCGCATCAACCTCGACGCGATTCGTGCCGCTCGGCATCAGCACCACCCGCCCCTCCGGATCCACGAGGAAGAACCGCGTCGGATGCTCGATGTTCATCATCGTCCCGCCGTCGGGAAGCTCCACCACCGAGCCGGGGATGTCGCTCAGAAAATATCCCAGTCCCTGCACGATCCGATGCACCGATTCGATGTCACCGGTGGTCACGAAGCGCCACCGATCGTGACTGACCTCGAACCGATCCACATACGCCCGCATCTGCTCCGGCGTGTCGTTCGCCGGATCGACGGTCATCGTCACCACCTGCGCAGGCACATCCCGCAGCATCCCCACCATCCGTGCGATCTCGCCGTGCATGATCGGGCACGCCGTCGGGCAGTGGGTGAACCCGAAGGTCAGCACCGTCCACCGTCCCCGGAACACACTCTCATCAATCTCCCGCCCCAACTGATCCACGCCCCGAAACGAGCCCACGGGCACCGGCTCCAGCGGCGCACGCAGCACGACCTCATCAACGATCTCCTCCTCCGTCCCGTTCATCACCATCAGCAGCGCAAACGCCCCCAGCGCCCCCGCCAGCAACATCCCGACCACCAGCGCGATCATCACGCCCCGTTCGCTCACGCCGCGCTGCCATCTGCATTGCAACATCCCTGTGCTCCTTTGCTGCCATTCAATCCCGTTCACGCGCTCACCGCCACCCTCGCCCGACAACGCTCCGCGATCACCATCGCCCCACCCAAGCTCACCGCCGCGAACGCCGCCATCCCCAGCCACGCCAGCGCGACTTCGCCACTCCCGCGCGAGCCGATCCCCAGCGCATCGCCCATCGCGATCGTGCACCAGTGCAGCGGGTTCACCCGCATCACCCACCCCAGCCACTCCGCGGCACCCTCCGCCGGAAACAACGCGCCGCTCAGCAGCCACATCGGCGTCAGCACCAGATTCATCAGCCCGTGAAACCCGCTCACCGAATCCACCCACCACGCCAGCGCGAGCCCCAGCGACACCACCCCCAGCGCGGTCACCGTCGCCGCGACGCTCGCCAGCACCAACCCGCCCACGCCCGACTCCACGCCCACCATCCATCCCGCCAGCAGGATCAACACCGACTGCACACCACCGACAATCGCCCCCGCGCCCGCCTTCGCTGCCACGCATGCCCAGCGTGGCGCGGGGCTCACCAACGCCGACTGCAGGAATCCGCTGTGCCGATCCTGAATCAGCGAGATCGACGCGAACACCGTCCCGAACAGCACACCCATCGTCACCATCCCCGGCACCAGATACGACGCATACCCCGCGCCATCATCCCCCGGCATCACGAACGATCCCGACAGCCCGCTCCCGATCACCAGCCAGAACAACCCCACCGTCCCCAGCGTCGCCACCACGCGGCTCGGCTGGCGCACCATCCGCACCAACTCCCGCCGCAGCAGCACCCCCGTTGCAACCATCCCCATGCGCACGCTCATGTCCCGCTCCCCGCGCCGAGCGTCCGCCCCGTCTGCGCCCGATACACATCCTCGAGAGTGGGGGGCTGCACCCGAAACGACACACCCGCCCGCACCAGCATCCCCGCCGCTCGCTCCACCCGCTCCGGATCACCCGTGCCTACCGCGCTCCCCCCGCGCAGCGCCACCGCAAGCCCCGCCTGCTCCAGCACCTCCGCACGCGTGCCCTCGCACTCCACCACCCGCTCCCCCAGCGCATCGCGCAGCGCCCCCGGCGCACCGCTCGCCACGATCTTCCCCTCGCACATCATCACCACCACATCCGCCCGCTCCGCCTCCGCCATGTCGTGCGTGCTGTGCAGGATCGTCGTCTCCCGCTCCGCCCGCTCCTGCGTCAGCGCACCAAGAAACCCCTCCCGCGCTGCGACATCCAGCCCCGCGCTCGGCTCATCCAGCAGCAGCACCGGCGCGCCCCCCAGACACGCCCGCGCAAGATCCACACGCCGCGCAAGCCCGCCCGACAGCGTCCCCACACGCTCTCCCGCGCGCTCCTCCAGCCCGAACCGACCGATCACACCCTCAACCTTCCCCCGCGACTCCGCGCCACGCATCCCCAGCAATCCCGCCTGCGCCAGCAGGTTCTCCCGCACCGTCAGCAGCCGATCCAGCCCCGCCGACTGAAACACCATCCCGATCACCCCGCGCACCCGCCTCGCCTCGCGCACCACATCAAACCCCATCACCCGCGCTGACCCGCCATCCGCCCGGTCCAGCGTCGACAGAATCCGCAGCAGCGTCGATTTCCCCGAACCGTTCGGCCCCAGCAGCGCGACCCATGTCCCCCGTGCGCACGACAAGCTCACGCCGTCCAGCGCCACCCGCTCGCCTTGCCGCTTTGTATTGGGGTAGATGCGCCGCAGCGCTTCCACCTCGATCGCGTTGCCGTGCCCCTCAGTCATCGCGTCACACCGACGCAATCGCTGCATCAGCAACCATCACCAGCAGGATCAGCGGCAGGTACGCGATCGACGCCAGGAACACACCCTTCGCCGCCTCCTCGCTCCGCTCCTTCGAGAAACGCAGCGCACACCGGATAAACACGATGCTCAGCACCGTCGCCGCCACCGCGTACCCCACACCCGGACCCGCCCACATCACCGGCAGCAGCGACACCGGGAACAACGCCCCGCACCACACCAGCATCGACCGCGCTGTCCGCTCACCACCCGCATCCTCGAGCGCCAGAATCCGATACCCGCCCCGCGCATAGTCCGCCCGGTACTTCCATCCGATCGCCAGAAAATGCGGGATCTGCCACACGAACATGATCGCCACCAGCGTCCACCCGCCCGGCTCCCACAAGCCGCTCCACCCAGCGCCCCCGGATGCAGAGACACCCCCGGAAGAGATACCCGCCGCAGCCGTCCAGCCGATCAACGGCGGCAGCGCACCCGGGAAAGCACCCACAATCGTCGACCACTCCGTCACCGGCTTCAGCGCGGTGTACCAGAACAGATAGGTCACGATCGTCACCAGCGACACCGCCGCCGGCACCGGCCCCGCGCCCATCGTCAGCACCGCCACACCGATCAGCGAGTACACCACGCCCGCGGCAGTCGCCGTCCCGACACCCATCCGCCCCGAGGCCACCGGCCGGCGTCTCGTCCGATCCATCCGCGCATCGCGATGCGCCTCGATCACCTGATTCAGCGCGTTCGCCCCCGCCGCCGAAAACACCACGCCCACCACCATCCACACAAACGCCGGCGCCAACCCCCACCCCACACCGCCGCGCCACAACGCGCTCAGGGCAAACCCCAGCACGCTCGTCAGCGCCACCATCTTCACAATCCCCGGCTTCGCAAGCTCCACCAGATCACGCAACAGACCCGCACGCTCCGTCGCCTGCGAACCAACGCCGAGCGCCTCGGCGTGTGCGGAAATGGCATGATCAACGCGTGTCATCTCAGGGCCACCAGTATAGACCGTCACACCGGAATCTTTCTTGTCAGCCCGGAACCCCCGGACCCCCCCGGAACCATCTCCACCCATCACCCTCACTCCCCGCCCCCGATCACCACATCCACCCACACCGGAAAATGATCGCTCGGGAACTCCCCCGTCTCCCGCTGATACCGCTCATCCGGCAGCACCGCCTTGCACTCCGTCCCCGCCCAGTCCCGCACACCCCGGAACACGCCGCTCCCCACCACCTCCATCCCCACCGACGGCAGCACATAGTCCACACGCAGCCGGAATCGCGCCGTATCCGTCGCAGTGAGCCCCGCCACCCCCGGAATCCCCATCCGACTCCGCGGCACAACATCACCCTGCACACGCTCGTGCCCCAGCAGCCACCGTCCCATCGGATTCCCCCGCGAATCCCCCTTCAGGGGGTCCGCATTCAGATCCCCCGCGATCACGAACAGCGCCCCCGCCGCCAATCCCCCGCGCCCGCCCCTGTCATCCACGATCCACTCCGCACCATCCAGATACTCCGCCCAGAACCGGATCTCATCGTGGTTCCGACGCCCGTTCCGATCCTCCGGCCCGTCGAACACCGGCGGCGTCGGATGCGAGGCCAACACCCGCACCACGCGACCATCCCCAACCCTCACCGGCACATCCCAGTGCGACTTGCTGCTCAGCGGCAGCACCGCCAGCGCCTCATCCGAATACCAGCCACCAATCCGCTCATCAAAGTCATCACCCTGGGGAACAGGAGGCAACAACGCGCCCGGCATGTCCTTCCACAGAAACTCCCGGAAAGTCCGCACATTCGGCCGATCGATGCTCAGCCCCCGATCCCGGCGCACGAGCAGCGCCATCCCGAAATGCCCGGGAAACTCGCCGTAACCCAGGCAATCCTCGCCATACACCCGCCCCGTCGCCGTCGGATCCACGATGCCGTCGCGATTGAGGTCATGCCCCGAATGAATCCCCGTGTTCGACACCGCCACGAACACCTCGTAGTCGATCCCCTCCAGACACCCCTCCTGCTGACTCACCGCGAGATATCGCTCCGCGAAGAGCGCTGCGGGCGAGTTCGCGATGTCGACAATCCAATCCCCGAGGTCGTTCTGGCTCTGCCCCGTCGCGACCTCCGTCAGCAGGAGGATGTCGGGCTGCAAACGCTGGATGATCGTCGCCACCGCCCGCAGGCGGGCGGCTTCCGGGGGCTCTGGATGGCTCAGATCTTCGAAATGCTCCCGCCGGATGTCCTCGACATTGAAGGTCGCGATCCGGATCACTTCCGGGGGGGCCGGGGCGGGGACTTCCGGGGGCTGCCCGAAGCCGGACACGCCGATTCCCAGCACCACCAGCACTGCAACCAGAACCCGCCATGCACGCATCGCTC
>REDD01000224.1 GCA_007693725.1 Phycisphaeraceae bacterium | reverse complement strand
GGTATTCTGCCAAACTGGTTCCCCTTCTCACGTGTTAGGAGCAATGTCGGCCACCAACCCCCTCTCCCCGCCTGCGTATTGAGATCCGATGCAAACGTCCGCGCGAGTTGCCCTCCCATGCTGTGCCCGATGACATCCGCTCTGGTCGCCGCGTAGCGGATACCCTTGAATCCTCTGCTCACGGGGTGGTCGCTGTCGTTCCCCGTCCTGTAATGGCCCATCGCTTCGGCGATCGTTAGCGCGAGATGGCGATAGTTCTCATCATACCCTTTGGTGTTCGTGGCCGAATAGTCCACATAGTACATCCGTGTCGGGATCGGTTGTCCCGCCTGAGCGTTCCACGCGACCATGTCCCACGTCGACGGATCGCCGATCAGGCCGTGAACCAGCACGATCGGCGGCCGGCGCAGTATGAACGACCTGCCTCCCTGCACCGCTTCTCCACCCACGCGGAGATGGAAGCCGATCGGCGCCGTCTCGCCATTGCTCAGCGTCACGGGCGCGGCGGGATTGTGCAGCGGCGCCAGCCAGTCATCCGGCGGCGTATAAAAAACCTTTGAATCCGCCAATCCCAGTCTGCACGTATGGCCGGGGGTGGTCGGATTCGAGACGAGCGGCAGCAGCGGCAGCATGTTCGCATCCGCCTCCGCCAGCCCGCCGAGTATGTCCGGCCGGTCGATAAACGCTGCGTCCTTTCGCCGCACCTCCAGCTCAATCGTCTCCGACGCATCCGACAGGTCCGGCCGCATCCGGATCATGCAGATGCTCGCGCCGTCCGTGATCGCGCCCCCAACCCGGGCCGCAGGCTTTGGCGCATCGAGATTGTCATCCTCCAGATACACCCTGTCGTCGATGGGATCCCACTTCGGATCCCAATGGCGAAGGTCAAAGATGTCCAATCGCACCGCCGTCAGCGGCAGTTGGCCGACGCATAAAAACGTCTCACCTTTGCCAATATCAATCCATACGCGGAAATCAACAGCATGTCCGCCGATGACTGCGCTTGCGGCAATCGCCTCGAGATAGAGCGTCTGCGTCGGCGGCATTGACTCGATCATTGTATACGGAGGCAGCATCCGGTGCAGCTCGCCATTGATCATTCTGTCGAAGTATTCGTCGGGCGACACTTCGGCGTCCGCAAGTATATTCCCGTCCGCGACGCGATACCACACGCGTAGACCACTGGGATGCGAGAGGCTCCATTCGGTGACGTCTTCCAGCAGCGTGAAGGGCGCGAAGCTGAGGTTGAAGGGCGCAAAATCGTCCTCTCCTTCGATCTCATCATCGTTGAAATCCGGAACGCCGTTCATATTGTCGTCGTCGTTGTTGACGAGGACAATGTACGATTGTTCTCCGTTTCCATCGGTGATGGCGACGCCATCAGGCATCGTTATCCCGGCTTCGAAAATGGTCAACACGACGGTGTCACTGCATCCTCGTGTGACAGTGATTTCAATGACGCCCGGGCCGGTTATGAAGACAACGATCTCGGGCCCTGTGTCAAGGCCGTCAGCGAACTCGGCGCCACCGTCGCCAGAGATGGACCAATTGAATTCGCCTTCCCCACTGCCGCCGACGGCGAGCAGGCACAGTTGCACGCCGACGCAGACGTACTCAGGAACATCCATACCAGCGCACGTGACGATCGAGATTTCACATTCTCCGCCGCCTGGACAGTCTGTGCACGGATTGTCATCACACGGCGGCTCCATGCAATCGTTACATGGAGGCTCCGGACAATCGTCTCCGCCGCCGTCACCTCCCCCACCGCCGCAATCGTCGCCGAGGCAGGGCGGGTTGTTGCACTGAGTCAGCGAGCTCGGATCGCAGGGCTCTTCACCGCCGCCATTTCCACAGTCCGGGTGGCAGGGAGGGGGTTCGCACAGACCTGTGGATGGATTGCAGTAGAACCGAGCCAGCGGCGACCACTCGCCATCGGTGTCAAGATCAGGAAACTCGCCCACGCGCCGGCCCCAGTTCGCCAGCAGAATCGCAAGGTCCTGCGCGTTCACCACGCCGTCGCCGTTGAGGTCGCCCAGCAGGCGGCAGTCGGCGGCGTCCGCCGGGCACACACGGCCCCACTGACCCAGCAGCACGGCCAGATCGTCGGCGTCGACAACACCGTCGCGGTTCAGATCGGCGCCGAGAAGAATGGCGCCGCGGGCGAGGGCGGATTCATCGCTCTCGACCAGCAGCGCTTGTCCGGTGCGGGCGTCATGCACACTGCGGCGGACATACCCGTCGCCGTGGCCGACGCTGAAGACCGAGTGGACGCCGAGCAGCGGGAGCTCGGCAAGCGTCGCGGGGTTGCGCGGCTCGATGGCGGCTTCGGCGAGGGCCACGAGGTCTTCGGGACTTGGGTGGAACAGCCCGACGCCGAAGATTTCGCCATGGCGCCCGGCGATCTGCAAGTGCGGCTCCGCGGCATGGGGGATGGTCGCGAGCGTTTCGACCAGGTCGTAGAGGTAGACGCGCCCGGCGCCGCGATCCCACATGGCGCTGACGGCGACAATGGCGCCATCGGCGTCATCAACAAGAACCGCGGCGACGCCGAACCCGTCCCACGGTCGGGCTCCGGAGAGCTCGCGCAGGATGAGCCCGGACTCGGCGTCTCGAAGCAACACGCGGCCCATGCGCTGCGAATCGCCATCCAG
>REDD01000009.1 GCA_007693725.1 Phycisphaeraceae bacterium | reverse complement strand
GGGCGATGGCCTGATTGGCGATGTCGGTGCGGAGGGTCTTGCCATCGAAGCGGATGAGTTCCGCGGCTTGATAGGCACGCTCGCGCGCTTCGACGAGCGAGGCGCCGGTGCCGACGACATTGAGCACGCGCCCGCCCGCGGTCTGGAGTTGCCCCCCGGAGGCGCGCTTGGTTCCGGCGTGGAAGACGGTGACACCGGAGACGCCCTCGGCATCCTCGATGCCCTCGATGGGGAGGTCGCGGTTGAACGGGCCGGGGTAGCCGGCGCTGGCGAGGACGATGCAGCAGGTGTGCTGGTTGGTCGAGGAGATGTCGTCGTCGGTGAGGTCCTGCAGGCGTCCGGTTGCGGTGGCGTAGAGGAGCCGGGCGAAGTCGCCGCCGATGCGGTGGACGAGGCACTGGCACTCGGGATCGCCGAAGCGGGCGTTGAATTCGAGCACCTTGGGTCCGGCGGGGGTGAGCATGAGCCCGGCGTAGAGCACGCCGCGGTATTCGATGCCTTCGCGTCGGAGGGCATCGACTGTTGCGACGATGATGTCGCGTTCGACGCGCTGGAGTGTGTAGGGATCGATGAGCGGTGTCGGGCAGTAGGCGCCCATGCCGCCGGTGTTGGGGCCGGTGTCGCCATCGCCGATGCGCTTGTGGTCCTGGCAGGCGTCGAGCATGAGGATGTTGCGTCCATCGACGAGCGCGAAGACGGAGACTTCGGGTCCGGAGAGGCGGTCTTCGATGACGACGGTGTCGCCCGCCGCGCCGAACTCGCGCTGGCGCATGAGGCGGCTCAGTGCCTCCTCGGCGTCTTCGAGGGACTTGGGGATAAAGACGCCCTTGCCCGCGGCGAGCCCGGAAGCCTTGACGACCTGGGGCGTCTCACGCGACTGGATGTAGGCGAGGGCTTCTTCGTGGTGCCGGAAGACGCGGGCCTCGCCCGTCGGGATGGAGGCGGAGCGCATGAGCTGCTTGGCGAAGCCCTTGTCGGCTTCGAGCATGGCTGCATCGCGCGAGGGGCCGAAGACGGCGGTGTTGTCGTTGGTGAGTGCATCGGCGATGCCGGCTGCGAGGGCATCCTCAGGACCGACGACGACGAGATCGATGGATTCGCGTCGGCAGAATTGCTCGACGCGGTAGAACTCCTTGAGATTGAATTCGAAGCCCATCGGGCGGGCGATGGCCTTGATGCCGGGGTTGGCGGGGTGTGTGGTCCAGAGGTTGGTGCAGGAGCGGGATTTCTTCAGCCGCCACGCGAGTGAGTGCTCGCGTCCGCCGCCGCCGACGAGCAGGATGTTCAGGGGCTTGTCGGTGAGGGTGGGCTTGCGTGCCATGACCCGATGATACCTCCTTGTGGGGAGATATCCCGCTGTGTGGCGTTGTTCCCTGGAAAGTGTGCGTGCGGGATCAGTCGTTGCCGGGCTGTGGCGCTCTGCCGGGGGCGATGATCTCGGTTTCCTCGCGCCGGAGGAACTCGCGAAGGCGCTGGCGGTCGGCATCGGTGACTTGACCATCGCCGATGACATCGATGGGGTTGGCTTCAAAGTCGTAGAGATCCTCGGCATCGAAGACGCCGTCTTGATTGATGTCGAAATTGGATGCCGGGACGAGGATGGGATTGATGAAAAGGGTTTCCTCGGGGAAGTTGGGGTTGAGGCCGAAGAGGTGCGGGAAGGGATCGTCGACGGTGATCTGAACATCGACGGGATCGAAGAGGACATCCCAGACGCCGGCGGCTTCGTTGAGATCGATGTCGAAGAGAACGGTGCAGAGATTGCCGGAGGGCGAAGAATCGCTCATGAAGGCGAAACGGATGAGGCGTGCCTGTCCGATGCCGGGCGCTGGCTGGCAGACTTGCAGCGGAGCCCATGTACCGGATGGGACAAATGTGGGCGGACCGGCGAAGCGCGGGTTGCTGAGCACCTCGGAGTCGTACTGCAGCTTGATCTCCCAGCCGGAGACGGGACGCAGGTCGGGGTTCTCGATGGTGAGGGTGACCGCGATGACGCCGCCGACACCGACATCGTCGGGGGTCGCGATGCAGTCAACCGTGATGGATGTCGGTGTGCGGAACTGGCTCTCGATCACACCCCCCGACTGAGAAGGAACCATTCCGGGGGGGTTGTTGAACGGATCAAGGATCCACAGCGTCATCTGGCGGAATTCATCGGGATCGATCATGCCGTTGCGGGTGTTGAAATCCATGAGCACGACATCCCACGGATTGGGCGGCTTGGTCCCGTCGTAGATGGCGGCGGCGCGTGTCCAGTCGGCGATGGTGATCTGCCCGTCGGCATCGAGATCACCGGGCAGCGCGGGGGGATAGAGGTAGACGAGGCCGCCGATCTCATCATCGGTGAGCTTGCGCTTGACGCCCGTGTAGAGCGAGTACATGACACGGCTTGAGAAGGAGGAGGGCGGACCGGACTCGGGGGTGAAGAGATAGGCATCCAGCGTCAGACTGTTGTTGGCGGCGGCTTCATCCGGATGGTCGAGTCCGAGCGCGTGGCCGATCTCGTGGACGAGGACCGTTTCGAGATCGACCGTGAGATTCAGGCCGGAGCAGTTGGGCGATGAACGGGGGGAGAATTCGTTCGGGTCGGGGGAGAAGGTGCGGAGTGTTCCGGCGGGGCCTTCGTAGGCGATGGGGGCGCGCTTCACACCATC
>REDD01000011.1 GCA_007693725.1 Phycisphaeraceae bacterium | reverse complement strand
ATTCGCGCGGATCGTTGATGTTTCTGCCGGGCCAGGTGATGTACCTCTGCCGATACCGTTCTGCGGTTTCGATGTCACCCATCCGGAAGTAGGTGCGAACGACATCCTTGAGGAAGTTCTCATACCCGGCCGACATGAGGGTGTACGCACGCTGGCGTGTATCTTCCGTCAACCCGCCGCGGGCCGCGAGCATTTCGACGATCTCGCCGTATGTGTCTGTGTAGTGCAGGTTGATGAGCGTGGAGTAATCGTTGGTGATCAGGTCGTAGTAGATTGTTCCGGTGCGGAACAGTTCCTGCATCGCGTGAACGGTGATGCGATCGGTGTTCACGGTATTGAACCCCTCGACGCCCTCTCGGCGGAGACCGAGTTCGACACCCTTGGCCGACCAGTAGGCCGCGTGCGCAGCGGGGTGTCGCCAGTCGAGCGGTCCGAAACGCTCCATGTAGCGGAGCATTCTGCCGGGGTCCATGTTGTAGTCATTGATGAGGACGCGCTTGCGAACATGCGGTATCAGTCGATCCCACGCGTCAGCAAACCGCTCATCCTCGAGCAATGCTTCCAACGCCCGGTTTCTGCGTGTCTCTGCGAGGGAGATCCTGAGAGTTCCCGAATCAGCGTACCACGCGCTGCGGTAGGCCTCGTAGTACGCGACCAGCCGGAGCAGATCAAGATCGAGCTGCAGCCCCGCCTCGCGACGGATGCGGTCGACCAACTCCCTCACCTTGGAGACGACCTGATCGCGCTCCTCGGGGCGCACTGCCGCACGACGCTCCGCGAGTTCACGGTTGATCACGCTTTCCAGAGTGTCCGGGGCGTTCGCGACCCGAGCGAACCACGAATTCATAATGCTGCGCGCTTCCTGAGTGTTCTCCGGAAGCGCGGGGGGCGTACCGAGCACCCATGTCCACTCCTCCGCGACGCGCCGCTTGTAGTAGCGGTTGGCGTCGTCGGAGAACCCTTGAATTTTATGGATGAAAATCCAGGCCAACTCCTTGTGGAGCAGCACATCATTCCTGTTCATCGGGATGCCTTCATCCCGGAGAAGGCGGATCCCCGCCTGCACCCACTGCCATCTCTCTTCCGCCGTGGGCGTCGCAACTGAAATGTTGTACGCCATGTTCCACGCGTGGAAGGCCCACACGCGGGGGAATCGCGGCTGGAGCTTTGTGATCGCCGAAGACAACTCGATGGCCTCGTGGAACTTGCCCTCTTCCTTCAGGTGGTTCGCCCTGAGCCACAGATAATTCACGAACAGACCGCGGAAGGCCCCCATCGCGATGCCGAGTGCGACCGCGGGGGGATCTCCATCCGTGGCGCGGTCTGTGTAGACCAACTGCGCCCGCCCGGCCTCCGCACTGATTGCCGTGCCGAGTGCGGCAGATGCGGCGAGGCATGCCACGAGAACGATCGCTGCGAAAATCTGGACAATGTTGTCTGTCTTTGTCATGGCTGGTCCCGAGTGCTACTGAGGCATCATGTCAACCTGTTGTCCGTACGCCTTATTCTCAATGACTACGCCGGAAATCGGAGAATGTTCGGTGTCGAATTTTGTGTGAGGAAAATCGGCAAATCTCGTTAGTTCATCTGGAGAAATCGGCCGTTAACCTGCAATTCTTCGGTGCGGGCACCCGACTCGCGCCCGAGGATCAGTTTCCGGAGTAGATCGCCAGTTCCCGCTTGCGGAAGATCGCCCACGCAACGAGGAGGACCGCAGCGGTCCACGCCAGGATCACGCTCATGCCCCAGGCCACACTTCGCCAAGACAGCAGCCGGCCATCAACCAGACGCTCGATCGGCTTCAGATCCGAATAAGTGGCGAATATCCACGAGATGGGCAACGAGATCGCGCGACCCAGTACATTGAACGGCTTGATGTTCCCCTCATGATCATCGACATGGTAGTACTCGAGCGATTCGCGCAAGAAGCCAGCGCTCTCCGCCATGAACATGATGGCCAGCGTCACCAGGCACGCCACCGGGAACGCCAGGAAAGACCCCGTCAGCACGCCAACGGCGGCGATGAATCCCAGCTTGATCCACAGGACCGCGATCACACGGACAAAGTTCAGTTCGTACCCGCCGGCGGGGAAGAGGATCTGGAGGTCGCCCGGCTGGAAGACGGAAACACGGGGATTGCTGCGTTCACTGATGATCGACAATTCCAGAATGCCGCTGTCCGGAACGAAAAACGACGGGAACGAGAGCGTCTGAAACTGGTTGAGCGCTGCCGAAACCGGTCGCAACTGATCGCCCATGGGCTCCGGATAGGGGAATCCGTTTAGCAGGAAGTAGAAACGGTAGATCGCGGTTGGATCGTTCGATCCCGCCTGCACTTTGTACCGCAGCGTCAACTCCGGCATTGGCGGGATGTCGCCACGATCGATCCGCTCTGTCAGTATTTCAATCTCAAGCTGCTGCCGATCCTCCTCGCGAGCGGTGCCCTCGCGGATACGGAGGTCGATCTCACGATCGATCTCCCGCTGGATTCGTGATCGTATCCCGCTCAACCGGCGTGCTACCGGCGTCAGATCGAAGATGAAATCCCGTCGCTCGCCGGGAGCGATCGCTCGCGAGAGTCCATCGAGCTGCGCGACAATCGTCTGGCGGAACTGAGCGACCTCCTGCTCGGTGATCTCGGTCCCGGGGTCCGCCATCCTTCGCT
>REDD01000120.1 GCA_007693725.1 Phycisphaeraceae bacterium | reverse complement strand
GGGTGACCTGCTGAATGAGATCCGCCCGAGTGACGCTGGCCGGGCGTGGCCGGATACGCCACGGGGCATGAGCGGGCGGCTCAAACGGTTGGTCCCTGCTCTCGGTGCGGTGGGCGTGAAGGTGACCCAACCCGACAAGCTGGACAAGTCGCGCCACTGGCTCATCGAGGCCGTCTAGTGGTCTGGTTTGGGCGGTTGTCCGGGCGGTTTGGGCGGTAGGGAAATCCCGACCGCCCGGCGAAAAGTGGCGTTTATGGGCTGGAATCCACGGTTTTGGGCGGTTGGGCGGTTTGGGCGGTTGTCCCCCGATTCGTAGGGTAGGGGGGGGTGTCTCTGGTACTCTGACCCCCGAAGGGGGAGACAGGCGGACCCGATGAGCGTGGCGAACGATGCAGGCGGGACTCGGCGTGTACTGGTGAAGGGCGCGGACGGGCAGAGGCGGACCATCCGGCTGGGGCGGGGGAGTCTGGAAGTGGCTCGCCAGATTGATGAGCGCGTGCAGGCGCTGAGCGTGGCGGTGCTGACGGGGACACCGACCCCGCACCGGGTCACCGAGTGGCTGGCTGCGCTCTCCGACGAGTACCACGGGCGCGTGGCGCGGACGGGCCTTGTGGCTCCCCGTGTGAAGCGGGAGACACGCACGATGGCGGGCTTGTTGGAGGCGTTCACCGAACACTTGGAAGCCAACAACGGGGGACGCACCTACACGCACCATGCACGCGTCAAGCGGACCATGCTGGCGATGTTCGGCGCGGACACCGACCCGGACACAATCACCCCGCTCGATGCTGAGCGTTGGCGGGCCAGTCTGGTAGCGTCCAAGTACGCGACCCCGACTGTATCGAAGGATGTGAAGACCGCGCGGCAGGTGTTCAAGTACGCGCTGAAGATGGACTACACGACAAACCCACGAAATCCCTTTGCCGATGTGACGGCTGGCACGATGAGCAACCCCGACCGGGCACACTTCGTGAAGCGGGAGACAATCGCCAAAGCAATCGAGGCCGCACCCAACACCCATTGGCGATTGCTGGTATCACTGGCTCGCTACGGCGGTCTACGGATTCCCTCCGAGATTGCGGCGATGGAGTGGGGAGACATCGACTTTGAGGGGGCGCGGCTCTGGATCAGATCCCCGAAGAACAAGAACCACGGGGACGGCGGGCGCTGGGTGCCGATGTTCCCCGAACTCCGCACGCCCCTGCTAGACGCTTTCGAGCTTGCCGAGGATGGCGAGGTATTGGTGTTCGGTGGGCAGCGGTGGAGCGACTCCAGCAACCTCCGAACGCAATTCAAGCGGATCCTCAAGTGGGCGGGGGTCACCCCGTGGCCGAGACTTTTCCACAATCTGCGGGCCAGTCGCCAGACCGAACTGGCAGCCGAGTACCCGCTCGCCACGGCGTGTGCATGGATTGGCAATTCACGGGCGGTGGCTTCGGGACACTACTTGCAGGTGACGGATGCGGACTGGATGAAGGCCACGGGGCAGGGTGTCACAGAATGCGGCGCGCGAGTGTCACAAAATGCGGCGCACCGTACAGCTACGCACGACAACGCCGAGCAACGGAAGGGCGCGCAACCTACCCGGACACCGTGTCTTACGGTGCCGGGCGGTGCTGGGCGTAGTTGTGCGGAGGGTGCGGAAGTGACCCCACGGGGATTCGAACCCCGGTTTCCAGGATGAAAACCTGGCGTCCTGGACCTGACTAGACGATGGGGCCTTTTCGGACCTGATTCGCCCGCCCGGCTCGCCAGTGCCGGGCATGAGGGGGCAGGATCGTACCCCCGGACCACACCAACCTCAAACGGAGGCCCGCTATTGGCGAAATTGGCGTAGATCCGGATGGATTCGGCCGATCTATTCACCATGGAACCCATCAGACTGACACTCAGCCGTGTCCCGGCACCCGTCGCCCGTTCCCTGATCGCGTTCGGGTTCCTGCTGGCATTCTTCGCCGCCGCGGCGGTCATCCACCCCGGCTCTTCCACCGCGCGCCCGTCTGAGATCACCCCCGCCCCCTCCGACACAGTCGCCCGCCAGCATGAGCAGCAGCAGCCCCGCGCCATACTCGGAACCCTCGAGGGCAGGCAGTTCCGGGTCGAAATCCTCGCGGCGACGCCCGAGCCCCGATTCAATGTCTACGACGCCCTCGGAAACCCCATCGCGCTCGACATCGACGAGGACGCCCTCTACCGCATCGACCCGCTGCTCGATCTCTCCTCGATGCTCGGCGGCGGCGAGGCGCCCGCACTGATGCTGCTCGAACACGATCTGGATTTCTGAGCCGGCCACGCCGACTCGGTTTCGGATCGCTACGCTCGGTCCGTGCGAGAGCGAATCACCATCTTCTGCCCGATGAGCGTCGAGCGCAAGGCCGTTGAGGCGTGCAGCCGCGGTCGTGCCCGGATCGTGCAAACCGGCATCGGCCTCGGTCCCATCGTTGAGGCGGTACATGCCGCGGCGTCGCAGACGGACATCTTCCTGCTCGTCGGCTTCGCCGGAGCGATCCGCTCGTCCGCCGATCCGACACCTGCGATCCACCGCGTGATCGGCGAGGAGGATCAATCGGAGTGGACCCCCTCCCTCGCGCTTCCCGACGATAATCCCGCAACGCTCCTGACCCTCGCCCTCCCGGCCTGCACGATCGAGTCCAAGGCGGATCTCGCCAACCGATACCCCGAAGCATCGCTCATCGATATGGAGGCGTCGGCGTTCGCACAGACGGTGCAGACTTATCCCGATCGACAGTGGGGGGTTGTCCGGGCGGTCTCCGATGGCCCGGAAGAGACGCTCCCGGACGACATCGCCGACTGGCTCACCGCCAACGGGAACACACGCATCACGGGCGTGCTCCGATCACTCGCCACTCGCCGAACCGGCTTGGGCGAACTCGCTCACCTGGCGAAGTCGACACGCATCGCCTCTCGTCATCTCGCGGAGGCAACGGATCGGATGCTGCTCCACATCGAGAAGGGCGGGGCATGATCTCCGTCCGGCGGATCCCGATTTCCGGGGGTGCGAAGAATGTGCTGCTCTTCGGCGGCACCTTCGATCCGCCGCACCGTGGCCACATCGAGCCGGCGTTCGCGGCATGCAACGCGATCGGGGCGGACTGTCTCGTGTACATCCCCGCAGCCCGCTCGCCGCACAAGCAGACCGGGCCGACCATCCCGGATGCCGATCGCATCACCCTGCTTAAGGCAGCCATACGGGACTCCCTGAATCAGGGGGTACTGCCGGACGGCGTTCCTCATCCCCCTGAGGTTGGCATCGCGACGATCGAGATCGAAGCGGCGCAGGCGGGCAGCCCCTCGTACACCATCGAGACGCTCCGCACGCTGCGAAAAGAAGTGCCGCCCGAGATCACTTTCCGGCTCCTGATCGGCGCCGATCAGGCGGTCGCATTCCACCGATGGCGTGAGCCCGATGAGATCGCAGGACTCGCGGAACCCGTGGTCATGCTCCGTCCTCCCTACGCGACACCGGAATCATTCCGGCGAGCATTGGAAACCGAGGCACCGCCCGAACAGTGCGCTGTTTGGCTCTCACGCGTTGTGCAGACACCGATTCTGGACATCAACGCCACGCAGCTTCGCGAGGCCCTCGCGGAAGAGAACTACGAGGCAGCCGCTGTACGCGATGCCTTGACGCCACGAGTCATCGAGGAAATTCGGAAACGCCGCCTCTACAGAAAGCAGTGAGTGATCGTGGCGGTCACGGGGAAGAGCCGCCTTGCCCGGCATCGCCCGAGCCCGAGTATCGTGTGCGTGACGGGCGGTTCTCGGAGCGGTCAAATTGCCGCTGCCGATCCGAGTAACGCCTCGACAACCCGCGCGGCCAGAAGTCGTAGCCGCCCAACTGACGGTGGATGTAGTCCGGCGCCCGCACAATCAGCGTGCCGCGATAGAAGCGGATCGTGGCGGCATCGCCGCCGTTGTCACGCCACTGCTCCGGCTCGATGGTCTCGATGATGATGTCGATCAATTCCGACGCTTGGTCTTCCGTGCTGCGCCGTTGCTCGCGATCGTCCTGATCGTCCTGATTGAAGATGCTGCCCGTGCCTCCGCCGCCGCCACCGGTCTGCTGCGTCGCCTGATCGATGTCGATCTCCGGAGCGTCGGCATAATTCGGAATCTGGAAGAGCAGGTCCTGAATGTCGTAAATCTTGAGTTCGGTGCGACGATTCAACCGTGACTTCGGGCCGACCTCGATGATGCCGTCCTCGGTCATCGACCACGAGTTCCCATCAAACGAATCCTGCACACGCTGCAACGCGCGCTCCAGAACCGTCAGGACCGGAACCTCGTGGGCACGCACCGAGACGCGTGCATCGCGGTCGAGCCCCGTCGAGCCCCTGTCATCCAGCCAGAGCGGATCGATCGTGGTGTTGCTCACGGTCGCGAGGAACTTGATGACATCCTCCAGCCGCTCGTTCTCAAGCGAGACGGAGATCGGCCGGCTCAATCGATCGAGGGCGACCGCCCGGGGATCCGCCACCCGCTGCTGCTGCGCACAGACAAGCGGCGCTGCTGCGAGCAACGGCCCGATGCCGGCGGCAAGAAGCAGCCGCCCCGCCAAGACACTCTCGCAGACCCTGTTTCGCTTGAACACGCTTCACCTCATTCAACCAGAATATTCGGGGAACGGCCCCCGAGGATCCTCCGTACTGAGAAATCCTAGACGCTTTATTTGGATTCGATTCGTAACGATGTCGCGGGTTCCATCATTCCCGGGAATCCAGAATTTTTGCACGGGAACGGCGTTCCACGCCCTCGATCAGTTCCGTGACCGTCAGCAGCGATAACGCCGTGGCATCCAGCGACACAATCGGATCCCAGGCCGCCCTCCTGACGCCTCCCACGCTCCGCCGGGGATCCTTCGTGAGGCCGGATTCCCGCCCCGTGATGCTCAGTTGCATGGCAAACCGGCTGATCTGGAGCATCCGGGCGAGTTCCTGGGCGAGCTCGTCATCATTCGTGAGCCGGGCATCCCCCAGCATCGCAGCGCCCAGGTACCCAACCCGGAGCGTCTGCCAGTCTGGACGCGGCGCACCGCCACGCGTGAAGACCACGCCGCCCACCAGGTCCATCTCGCCGGCGCTGTCGACCTCGCCGACCCCGACCTGAAACCGCCACGCCAGCTCACGGAACTCGCGCAGCGCGATCGACGCACCGATCGGACCGTCCCCGGCGAGTTCGATCACGCCAAGACCAAGCCACGGCGACACTGCGGCGAGCTGCTCCGTCGGCGTCGTGCGCAGGATCGACCGCACAAGACCCTCCGCCTCGGCTCGCAACGCCTCGTGATCGTCGTGCCACCTCGCTGCGACTGCGATCGCGTACGCGACAAAGGCCCTTTCTGCGGGGCTGACTCTCCGCCATTCCGCCTCGTCGGCGTACGCGACACGCAGCCGCCCGACCCCATCCAGAGCCGCATCCGCGAGTGTTTCGAAGGAATCCTCCGCTGCGCCGGACGCGTGCAAGGCGGATGCCGCGAGAACCCATGCCGAGAGGGAGGGGAGATCCGTGAACGGATCCTCCTCGGCGGGATGAACCTCCAGCAGGTCGCTCAGAATCCGTACGCTCCGATCCAGCAGTCGTGAACGCTCTTCATCATCATGCGATGAGAGCGAGGCGTACCGGCTCAGGGCGTACGCCGCCATCGCCTGCGGACGGGGCGGGGAGAAGGGGCCCTCTGTGTAGCCGGTTGTCGAGGAAAAGTCCGCCCGCAGTCCGAAAGGTTCCGGTCCGAGCCATTCGCGCCGGGCGATGTGATCGGCGCACGATGCCGCGAACCCGCGGAGCGTTTCGAGCGTGATCGCTTCTGCCGGGAGGAGCGGGCTGCATCGGAACAGGAATGTCGGGGCCGTCGACGGGGCGAGTTGGACCAGGCGCTGCGTCCGGAAGGCGTACAGCGCGGCCCCCGTCGTTGAGCGCAGCTCCTCCCACTCCAGCGGCGGCAACTCGAGCCGCGCTGCGCAGAGGCGTGCCGCCCGATCGGGAGACAGCCCGAACTTGCACATCTCGCCCGGGAAGACAGCGGTCCACTTCCCCGAAGCACGCATCGCCACCCCGTCCAGCCCCGGGGAAAGACGAGCCGCCGCCGATGCAAAGGTCGCCCCCATCAGCGGGGTCAGGGCATCCCCGGCCTCGACCTCGATCGTCACCAGATCACGCAGTTGCAGACCGGTTTCCTCCTCGCGTTCGGCGAGGAGTTCCAGCGCATCGGACCACGCCGCCTCGAACGCCTCGGCGAGCGCGTGCCCATCCCGGAGCACCACGCCGGAACGCCCGAGAATCTCGCCCCGGAGCCGGAAGGTGACGCTGGCGGCCTGCCCGACATCCGGGAGGGGCTGCTCATCCCCCGCCTCCCCCTGTATGCGGTGCTCGATGCCCGCGTAGGCGTCGAGCATGGACTCCGCTGCGGGGACGCCCGCCACGCCCGTGGAGGTCCACAGCCCTAGCAGCAACCCCACCACGCCCGCACCCAGCAAGCGTCCGAGAATGTTTCCGGGGCCGGGGGCGGGGGTGGGGGTCCGGTTTTGTGTTGGCTGGGAGCGACGCTCCATGTTGTCTCCAGTCACCATTGCGATTCAATCGGCACACGGTAGTATGACATTCTCGGAGCTTCACCCCCTCTGGGGAAGCAGAAACCGGGTTTTCAGGTCGGCGGACCGGTTTGGCACGCTGGTTGGTCTAGTACTTCGGAGTTCCTCGGAATTCGACAACCAAAGACCTGAGTGAAGGAGTCCCCGATGGCTCTGTACCGTGCTGCGAACCTGATTTTCACCGTGACCGAGAACCGCAAGCGAATCGCGATCCTGACGATCCTCACCTTCGCGGCGATGTGCTGATCCAACTTCCCGCCCGGAACCGGTTCTGACATCCAGCATCGGCAACACCTGTCCATCATCCCATTGAACGAAACAGGCCCCGCCGGAGTTCCAGCGGGGCCTGTCATTTTTGCATCAGAGGCATCGATCAGAACTGGATCTTGTCCGATCCGAGCGAGCCGTGCTCGTCCATGCCGCCGCGGGTCGGCATGTTGACGCGGCCCTGGCGATCCTCGGTCGCTCCCTCTTCGACATTGCCCCACTGGGCACGCTTGAGGGAGAGTCCGATCTTCCGCTCGCCGGTGTCGACGCGCAGAATCTTGACATCGAGTTCCTGGCCCGCCTTCACGACATCCTGAGGGTTCTCGATCTTGTGATCCGAGAGCTCGGAGATGTGCAGGAGACCTTCCAGATCGTCTTCCAGTTCCACGAAGACGCCGAAGTTGGTGATCTTCGTGACGGTGCCGCGGACGACCATGCCGGGGCGATACGCGCCGGGGATCGCCTCGACCCACGGATCCTGCGTGAGTTGCTTCACGCCCAGGGCGATGCGCTGCTTGTCCTGATCCACTTCGAGGACGACGCACTGAACCTCGTCGGCCTTCTTGTAGATCTCATTGGGATGCGCGACCTTCTTGGTCCACGAGATGTCCGAAACATGCAGCAGGCCGTCGATGCCGGGCTCGATCTCGATGAACGCGCCGTAGTTCGCGAGGTTCCGCACCGCGCCCTGAACGACCGTTCCGGGCGGGTACTTCTCCGCGACGAGTTCCCACGGGTTGACCTCGGTCTGCTTCATGCCGAGCGAGATCTCCTGCTTGTTCTTGTCGATGTCGAGAACGACGACCTCGACCTCCTCGTTCGGGCTCACCATCTCGGAAGGATGGTTGATCCGGCGTGTCCACGACATCTCGGAGATGTGGACCAGACCCTCGATGCCGTCCTCGATCCGGACGAACGCGCCGTAGGACATCAGATTGACCACCGTGCCGCGGATCCGCGAGCCGACGGGGTACTTCTTCTCGATCTCCTCCCAGGGCGAAGTATCCTTCTGCTTCAGACCGAGCGCGACCTTTTCCTTTTCGCGATCGATGTTCAGGATCTTCACATCGATTTCCTGATCGATCCGCAGCATCTCGGAAGGATGGTTGATCCGTCCCCATGACATGTCGGTGATGTGGAGCAGGCCGTCGATGCCGCCGAGATCGACGAATGCGCCGAATTCCGCGATGTTCTTGACCGTGCCGCGGACGATGTCGCCCTCGGTGACATTGTCCAGAAGCCGCTTCTTGGCATCTTCGCGCTCGGTTTCGATGAGCTTCCTGCGGGAAACGACGATGTTCCGGCGCGGCTCATCGATCTTCAGAATCTCGGCCCGGATCTCACGCCCGACGAACTCGCCGATCTCGCTCGGACGACGGATGTCCACCTGCGATGCGGGAAGGAACGCCGGCACGCCGATGTCGACGAGCAGTCCGCCCTTAATCTTCCGCATGACGCGCCCGGTGACGACATCGCCCTCGTGCGTGGTGTCGATCAACCGCTGCCAGTTGATGATCCGGTCGGCCTTGCGCTTGCTGACCGAGACGAGCCCGCTCTCATCCTCGATGGATTCGAGCAGCACCTTGATCTCCGCGCCGACGCGGATCTCGCTGGGATCATCGAACTCGTCCTTGTCGATCAGGCCCTCGGACTTCAGGCCGACATCGATGACCACCGAGTCCCCGGCGACTCCGATGATCCGTCCGGTGAGGATGCGGTCGCGTCCGCTCAGGTCCTCCATCGAGTCGGTCAGGAGGGCATCCATCTCGCCATCGGCGACTGCATCGCCGTACGCATCGCGGAGCATCTGTTCCGCATCCTTGTCGGCGATCCCGAGGGATGCGATCAGCACTTCATCAATCATCATTTTGGTTGTGTTCCCTTTCGGTCGCTCGCACCCGCCGAAACTCGTCGGCCATGCGAATCAGCCCGTCGTGCGGGCCTGCAACCGGTTGTCTTTCGGCCTTCCTCATTCTCGCGGCGGGGCACACGCCCGCTCAGACCTTCGCGATGCTCCCGGAGGCCGCGTCCGGGAGGAACGGTGAGGATAACACCAGAAACCCGCATGACCAGTCGCCGAGCCCGAATTCCGCCCAATTCATCGAGTCTGAATCGTCTCCTCACCCAGCAGGATCCGCCGGTGCGGGTTGGCCAGCGGCAGGGCGGCGATCTCGCTCGGGCACGCCCAGCGGGCGGCAGCCGGGGGCGATGGGGGGGGCGACGAGGTGAAGATCGCGAAATGCACCTCCCGGTGCGTCGTCAGGAACACAAATCGCTCCTTCTCAACGATTCGAGCCAGCCCAAACCACTTCTTGATCTCCGAGGCGGTCGCGGCACGATCCTCCCGCTCGACGGTCGGGGCCTGATACATACCCGCCCAGAGTCCCCGCTCGGGGCGTCGCTGGATCAGTAGTCGGTTCTGCCGATCCCGGATGACGACCGCCGAGTGGTAGACGGCCCGACGCCCCGCCCTCACCTTCGGCACCGGCAGCGTCGATGCCAGTCCCAGCGAGGCCGCCCGACACGCCTTCCGGAGCGGACACGCCTCGCACCGGGGGACGCCGGGGGTGCAGACCGTCGCGCCAAGCTCCATCATGGCCTCGTTGAAAGCGCCCGGATCCGCCGCGCGAGCCACAAGGTCTGAGGCGTGCTTCCATGCCCATCGCTCGGTCGCCGGTTCGCCTTGGCGTTGATCGGATGCTTCCAGCCGGAGCTGAACACGCGTGACATTCCCATCGACCACGGGCTCGGCGTGCCCGTAGACGATCGAGGCGATCGCGCCCGCGGTGTATCGCCCGACGCCCGGCAAGCGCCTTAGTGACTCGGCATCCTCCGGCACTTTTCCCTCGTGATTCTTGCAGATGTTCTTCGCCGCATGGTGAAGATGACGCGCTCGCCGGTAGTAGCCCAGTCCCGACCAGGCGCTGAGCACCTCTTCCTCCGTGGCATTCGCGAGAGCGTGCACATCGGGGAATCGTGCGATGAACGCGCTGTACTTTTCCAGAACACGGGAAACCTGGGTCTGTTGCAGCATCGCTTCGGCGACGAGCGCGTGGTACGCGTTCCGTCGCCCTTTTGCATCGGTCGCCCGCCAGGGGAGATCCCTCGCGTTGGCGCGAAACCATTGCGTCAGCGCTGTTGTGATACGCGTTGCACGCCCACAATCCTTTGCGACGGCTTTGCCCTGCGCCTTTGTCATGATGCCGATTCGAGCGCCCGCTGGATCTTGGGCTTGAGGGTCCGCCACGAAACATCGCTCCGCTTCCCCACGGTCAGCCAGTCACCCAGCAGCATCACATTGGTGATGCCCTCGATGTCGAAGAGAGCCCGCGCGACGGGGTGCTCCGCGGCGGCCTCGCGCGAGAAATACGACAGCCGGTCCTCGCAGATCGTCCGGTCGACCATGCATTTCAGGGCATTCGGATTAGGAGTCTGCTCAAACTCGATCACGCTCGCGGGCATCGCCCAAGGGTACGCGATGCCGGGATCCGCGTGCTGCAACCGCCGAGCCCATCCACACCGCGTATCTCCCCATCACAACCCGTGAAATGATGCGTCATTCCCCCCGCCCACGCCGATATACTCGGCACGAACAGGCTGCGAACCGAAGGGCTGGAACCGCGCGGTGATGGATCGACTCACCCAACTCGTCTCTCGACTGGGCGAATACGCATGGTGGGAGGTCGTGGTTGAGGTCGGGATCCTCTGGCTGCTCATCTACGCCATCTACCGCTTTGTCCGCGGCACCCGTGCCGCCGGCGCCCTGAAGGGCCTGCTCCTGATCCTCGTGGTGGCGACCATCGTCGTCCGTGTCGTCGCCGCGGAGGCCTTCCCCCGCCTCGGCGTGCTCTACGACAAGTTTCTGGGCATCGCCGCCATCGCTCTGGTCGTCACCTTCCAGCCGGAACTCCGCCGGGCTCTGATCCGCCTCGGTGAGACGCCCTTCTTCCGCGGGGCCGATCCCGAGATGCCGCGGGTCGTCGATGCGGTCGTCGACGCCTGCGCCTTCCTGAGCAAGAACAAGTTCGGAGCGATCATCGCCATGGAGCGTAAGGTCGGGCTCCGCGAGACCGCCGAGACCGGACGGGTCCTTGACGCCGATGTCTCGGTTCCGCTCCTCTGCACCATCTTCTGGCCGAGCACCCCCCTGCACGACATGGGCGTCATCATCCGCGGCAACCGCATCGTTGCCGCGGCGGCACAGTTCCCGCTCGCCGATGCCGGAGAAATGTCCGACCAGCACCTCGGCACCCGCCATCGCGCGGCCATCGGGCTCGCACGCACCACCGATGCTCTGGTTGTCGTCGTCAGCGAGGAGACCGGCGCGATCAGTCTCGCCGAGGGAGCCAAGCTCGATCGCTGGCTCACACCCGAAGTCCTGCGGCGCGAGCTGCTCGAGCGCCTCCGCCAGGTCACGCGCGAGGGCGATGTCGCGCCGGAGCCGTCCAACAATCCGCGGGAAGCTCCGCCGGGGAAGGAGGAGGCCTTCCGTGATTAGCCGAATCCGCACCGGTCTCATCCTGCTGATGCTCGCATTCGTGATCTGGCTGTTCGCCGAGTCGGAGAGTCTCGGTGATGCCGAGCAGGCAGTGCGCGTCGAGTTCGGCGTTGGAACCGAAGATCGGGAGCGTCTCCTCGTCCGAACCCCCGATTTCGACGGTCGGCTCCAAGTAAGCTTCCGTGGTGCACAAGCCTCCATCCAGCGCGCCCGGGCGGCACTGGAAGGCAATCTGCGGCTCGAACCGGGCATGCCGGGCATCCCCGATACCGACGGCCGCCACACACTCCGCCTCATCGATGTCCTCCGTGAGCAGCCGTTCATGCGCGCCACCGGAGTCGCCATCGAACTCGTACAGCCCCAGCAGATCACCGTCGAAATCGAGGAGCTTGTTCAGCGAGATTTTCCGATCGTGCCGCTTCTGCCCGGCATCGAAGTCGAAGGCGAAGTCTCGATCACGCCCGCAACAGCCCAGGTCCGCCTCCCGCGCTCCGCGTCAGCAACCATTCCGCAGGAAACCGCCGTTATTGCACGGCACACCACGGCCGGTGGACGGGCCCTGCCGCCCGGCCCTCACACCATCGGCAACATCCTGCTGGCGCTCCCCGATGAACTCGCGAATACCCGCGGCGTGACACTCCTCACCCGGCGAGCCACACTCGAATTCACGGTCCGCAGCACCCTCCAGACCGAAACCTTCAGTTCCGTGCCCGTGCAGGTGCTTCTCCCGCCCATCGAGATGAGCGACTGGCGGGTCATCCTCGACGAGGCCGATCAGTTCGTCCGCGTCGAGCTCTCCGGTCCGAGCGAACTGATCGAGCGACTGCGCAGCGGCCAACTCCGCCTCCTCGCCGCCTTCTCCCTGTCCGATGTCGAACTGGCGAGCGGCATCACCTCCAAGCCCCTCCGCATCATGGTTCTGGCCGATGGTGTCCCGGCGCCGTTGCCGGAGGGCCTCACGGTCACCTCCCCGGTCGGCTCCGCGCGCTTCACCGTCCAGAGAATCGCACCATGACGGCGCCACTCGCCGACATCGATCAACTCTGTCGCTCGTACGCCGAGCGGGCATCCTCGGTACGCCACCGACTCGCCGCCATGACCGGCGCCGATCGCACCCGAATCCTGCTCGACATGGCCGCAGCGCTCTCGGATCACGCGCCCGACATCCTGCGCGCGAACCGGGAGGACATCGCCGCGAATCCGGATCTCGGCCCCGCGCTCATCGACCGTCTCCGCCTCGATGCATCTCGTCTTTCATCCATGGCGGATGCCGTGGCGAACATCGCCCACCAGCCGGACCCCCTCGGCCAGGTCGTGGACGGGCGCACACTCCCCAACGGGCTGCGGCTCGAAAAGCGACGCGTTCCCATCGGCGTCGTGCTGGTCATCTACGAGAGTCGGCCCAATGTCACGAGCGATGCCGCCGCCCTCTGCATCAAGTCGGGCAACTGCGTTCTGCTCAAGGGCGGACGCGAGGCGGCGCACACCAACCGTGCGGTGGTGCAGGCGATCCGGCAGCCGCTCGAAGCACGCGGCATCGCCGACGCGATGACCTTCGTCGATACCTCGTATCGAGCCGCCATCGCGGCCCTCGTCCGACTGCGCGGCCTCATCGACCTCTGCATCCCCCGCGGCGGTCCCGGCCTCATCGACGCCGTCGTCGAACACGCACGCATCCCCGTCATCAAGCACGATGCGGGGCTCTGCCACATCTACATCGATCAACACCTCGACGCCATGACCGATCAGGCCGTGCGCATCGTCCTGAACGCGAAAGTCCAACGCCCCGGGGTCTGCAACGCGGTCGAGACCCTGCTCGTCCACGAAGCCGTCGCCAAGAATATTCTGCCGCGACTCGCTCAGGAACTCTCCGCCGCCGGTGTCGAGATTCGCGCCGA
>REDD01000018.1 GCA_007693725.1 Phycisphaeraceae bacterium | reverse complement strand
AGTTCTTCCGGGGGCAGCGCAAACCCGCGCAGCATCGGCGCGGACATGGCGTCGAAGCGATCCGGCTCCACCATCGCCAGATCCGGATCCGCGATCGGTGATTCGCCCTCGTAGCTCGTCTCCAGCATCGTCCGGTACGCCCAGTAGCGGCTGGCGTACAGCTCGAACGCTTCCGCTTCGTTGCGGGCCTGCTCGCCCATGCCGCGCGGCCCGGGATCGTCGCTCAGGTGTGCATCGTGCGTCACGATGTCCGATCCGAAGAGCACGCGCCCCCGGAATCGCTGCAGGAATCTCAGCAATTCTCCGCGCGGATGCCTGGAAAGTTCGCGGACCATCCACTTCGTCGCGGAGGTGTCGATGATGAAGTTGGGATTCCGCTCCAGCAATCCGGTGAGAAACCCGAGATCCTCCGGCGATCCGCCCATGTGCGCCAGCAGCCACGGGATGGTGCGGTACTCCTCCCCCAAGCGTTCCAGCGGCTCGTACTGTTCGTGCTTGGTGGCGTAGCGCGCGGCATCGCGGTACCTGGTGCGGAACCATGTGTCGGGATCCGCGATGTGCACCATGAACGACATGCCCAGCGATGCCGCGAGATCCATCTGTCTGCGACGCCACGGATTGTCGAGCAGCATCAGCGTTTCATCGCCGGATTCGCGTCCGTAGTCGCGTCCGCGGGGCGCGCACCAGAACTTGACCATCCGCGCGCCGAGTCCGTGCCACATCCGGATGTCGTCGAGAAACCCCTCGCGGTGCGCGTGCAGTCGGTCGGGCGCGGTGTAGTCCGGCACGGCTACGAAGGACACGCTGTCGCCGAGCACGCCTTGCACATCTTCGGCGTTCGACGGCAGGGTCTGGCTGAAGACATGCACCACACCGTACGCCCTGCGTGCTTCCTCGTAGACGCGTGCTGAGGCACCGCCGTTGATGTGCGCGTGGGCGTCGATGATGGGCGTGACGGGCGGTCCGAGCCGCTCTGCCTCGGCGCGATAGTCCAGCCCCAGCCGGTTGCTCGCCGATGGTGTCCGTGCCGGGGTCGTCATGGCCCCGATGGTAGGGAGGCGCGGGCGCCCCCAAACGGGCGTACGCTCCCCACAATGAGTGCCCGTATCGCGTGCAAAGAGTGTGGATAACACCGCCCCGCCCGGTGGCCAAGTTGAGGAATCCGTGAGGTTTGCGGCATTCGTGGGGCGATGTGTTGCGGGGTGGGGGATTGTGTCGTAAGGTGTCCCGTGTTGCGGGAGACCGAATGCGTGATCTTTACAGGGCACTACGAACACGCGATCGACGAGAAGGGACGGCTGGCGATCCCGGCCGAGTTCCGCTCCCGCTGGGACACAGCCCGCGATGGCGCGGCGTGGCAGGCGATCCCCTGGGTCGGGGGGATCATCCGGCTCTACACGGAGCGTGGCTTTCTGGAGCGTGCCAACCTCGGCGAGCTCACCCTGATGCCGGACGAGGACGAGGCGGAGATTCAGGCCACCCTGTTCGGGTTGTCGAAGCGGATCGAACCCGATTCCGCGGGTCGTATACGGGTTCCGGACGACATGCTGGCGATGGTCGGGCTGGGTCGGAATGTGGTTCTGGTCGGCTTGGGGGATCGGCTGGAGATTCGGGACCGGGATGCGTGGCTGGAGAGCAAGGGAGAGCGGTTGGCGAAGCTGCCGGAGTTGATGCGTCGGATGCAGGCGAAAAAGAAGGGTGTTTGAGGGGTTGAGGGTGTTTTTTCGGGGGCTTGCGGCACCACCTGAAGAGGGTGATGACCGGGATTCGAATCGTGCGAAACCACCCGTTTTGGGTGCCGAACCGGCGCAGGGATGTCGTCGAGTTCGAGCGGGTGGAGGAGCGACTGAAAGGACTCGGCGTGTCGGGTTCATCCGGTACCGGTGCATGGAAGCGCCGGGGCACCACTTGGGCGTGTTCGATCGGACGCCTGCCGGTGCTTGATCGGATGGCTTGGCGCGATGCTCCGCGGCACGATTGATCGAGCCGTCCGGTTTGGCTGAAAAGCCGTTCCGGACCTTTCGAGGGTTTCGCCAGGGAAGGCGGGGCCACCATTTGTTCGGCACGGATGCCATGGGTGCTTCTCGACGGTCTTTGAGATTCACCACCATCTCCAGCGGCGGCGCACACCACCACCACCACCACACCGCCGTCGCGAATACGCCTCGCAACTTCCAGAGTCGCGGGGCGTGTTCATTTTTGGGGTGGTTGTCGTGGAGGGCTCAGTGGGCGTTGTTGGCGTGCTGTCGGAATTGGAGGGGATGCTCCGGGTCGGAGAGTTCGATGGGGTCGTCGCGCTCGGTGCTGTCGCTGGGGTCGAGTCGAGCGATGAGGTGGTGGTCGGCGCCGGTGGGTGGGTAGCGGAGTTCGATGGAGCCGCGGAGTTCGAAGCCGGCGAAGCCCTCGAGGAGTTGGCTGCCGAGTCCGGGGCTGAGGTTTTCGTGGGGTCGCGGGCCGCCGAACTCGCGCCATCGGAGATCGAGGATGCGGACTGCGGTGTCCTTGGGGTCTGTGGTGACATCCCACTCGATGTCGGCGGTGCCGCCTTCTGCGCCGAGTGCGCCGTACTTGAGCGCGTTGGAGATGAGTTCGTGGATGACCATGCCGACCGCGCCGACCTGTCTTGGTGCGATGTGTGTTTCGGGGCCGCGTGCGCTGAGCTTGCCGGGGGAATCGGG
>REDD01000094.1 GCA_007693725.1 Phycisphaeraceae bacterium | reverse complement strand
TCAATAGGCGCGTTCGATGCGTGCGCCGGGGTAGAAGTGCATGAGGATGGCCTCGGCTCGTTCGCCGCGCCGCGCCATGGCTTCGGCGCCGAACTGGCTCATGCCGACGCCGTGCCCGAATCCGCGTCCGTTGAAGGTCGCGGCGCCGTCCTTGATGGTGACGGTGAAGTCGCTGGAGGGGATGCGGTTCTGGTTCGTGACGCCGGGTCGTCCATCGACGGGGAAGTTGCACGCGAGGCGGAATTCCTCGGCGATGATCTCCCAGAACTTTCCGGCATCGTCGATGATGCGGTAGCGGGTGGGGCGTTCGAACTCGTTGAAGGCGATGGGCTGGATGGTCCGGATGGAGTCGAGTCGGCGGAAGATGTTCTGCCGGTTCTCGCCGTAGGCCCGGATGCGCGCGAGGAGGTCGTCGGTGGGGCGGGTGACTTCCCAGCGGAAGAATGGCGAGATGGAGTCGGAGTCGTCGCGTGGCGAGGCCTGGATGGGTGCGGCGAGGTTGAACTCCTGCCCGGCGGTGACGGGCCAGGTCTCGCGTGCGGAGGCGGCGCGACCCCCGACGGTCGAGGAGTAGTAGGCCCGGAGAATGCTGCCGCGCCAGGTGAGGACCTTGCCGCGCGTGTCTTCGACCGCGGCGTGGGAGACATCGTGCTCCGTGGCCCCGATGTAGACCTGTGCGTTGGTGGTGCTCTCGATGTCGAAGTGGTGTCCGAGGGCCATGCGTCGCTGGCGCTCGTGGAGGGCGTAGGAGCGGGCGGCGATGGCCTGGGCGCGGAAGGTCTCGGGCTTCCAGTGGAGGTACAGCTCCTTGGAGATGACCCCGGGGAGGTAGAGCTCGATGGGGACATGCTCGACGACATCGAAGCGGTTGGGAGCGCTGTCCCACCGCCCGTGGAGGGAGATCATCCCGGGGAGCGGGGAGCCGGAGACGGTCAGGAGAGCGCCGGGGGCGCTGGGCTCGACCATGAGCCGCTCGCCGGGGTCGCCGGGCGAGGAGCCGCGCGTGGCGCGCTGGATGCGGTGGGCCTGTCCGGCGCTGTCGGTCAGGATCCAGGCGGAGTCGTCGATGGCGACCCGGACGGGCGTGGCCAGCACCGCGCGGGGGCTGGTTTGGTGGCTGCCGGGAGTGACATTAATGCGTGCGGGTCCGGCGATGATGGCGGTCTCGGCGGCGCGTTCGATGCGGACGCGCATGATCGGCTCGCCCTCGATCGCGGCGAGGCGGTACCGCTGGTAGAGGCGTTCGGCCTCGGACATGGTGGGGGGCGTCGATCGGGAGCGGTCGGGGGATCGTCCATCCGAGAGGACGCTGCACGCGGAGACACCCAAGGCGATCAGGCCGACGAGCGCGCCCGCGAGGAGCGCTCGCCACGGGTGTCGGAATCGCTGGGCGGCATCGTTGGGGCGGTCCGGGTTGGACATGGAGTGAGTGTATCGGCCGGTTGCGGGCGGGCGCATGGGGATGGCGGTTTCGTGCAGGGATGGCGGAAAAGGCGTGGATGTCCGGCTTTGACGGGCGGGCGGTCCACGGAGCGGATCCGGGGGTGGTACAAATCACGCATGAGGAATGCTTGCGAAGAACGGTCTCGGCGGTCTTTTCGGATTGTGCTGGTCGCGGGCATGGCCTGCGCGGTTTCGGCGATGGTGCTCGGCGGGTGCCGAACGGAGCCCCGCGCTTCGCAGGGCGATCCGCCGCAGTTGGTCGACGCATCGCGTCCCTACACCGGGCCGACGATCAATCACGAGATCGAAGCGGAGCGGCATGTCTTCGTGGCGAGCGTTCCCAGCGGCGGGTGGGAAGTCAAGCTGGACCGCGAGGAACTGATCGGGCGCGAGGGACGCGTGTTTCTGACGCTCGTCCGTCCCGGTCGCGACGAGATGGTGACGCAGGCGTTCGTGGATCACCGGGTCGAGACGGATCTGCCGTCCGACCGCACGGTTTCGCTGTACGCGCGTGTGCAGCAGCGGGGGCGTGACGCGAACGAGACGGGGTACGCGCTGGTGCGTCGGATCACGCAGTGACGCGGGGCATCATCGCGGCGAGTCGCGGGTGAGCTGGTTGCGGATGCGGTCGTTGGGGGCGCGGTCGATGAGTCGTCCGTAGAAGTCCGCGACGGCCGCGCTGCCGTGGACCCGCTCGATCGCACTCCGGAGTTCCGCGGCATCCTCGACCATCGATTCGCCGCGGACATGAGCGCGGAGCAGCGAGACATGCAGCGGCGTCGGATCGCCACCCCGGATCTCGGGGCGCATGATCTGCCAGAGCATGGCGCGGAGATCGTGACGCTCGGCATCGGCAGGGTCGAGCGCGAGATAGAGCTGCGCGAAGAGTTCTGCATCGCCATTCCGGAACGCGACGGGGAGCGCTGCGCGAGCGAGCTTCGCGATGTCGTCGCGCCCGAGGTCCGAGTCGCCCCCCTTGCTGGTGAAGTCGGCGAGGGTCGCGCGTGCGAGACGGATGACCTGCGCATCCTGGCCGAGCATGGCCATGTTGCGGACGCCATCGACGATGCGCCGCGCCTGGAGCTGCTCGCGGATCAGCTCGCGCACGGGACGCGCGTTCTCCGGCGGTGATGCCTCGCCGAGCCGCTCGCCACGCCGGACGAGCGAGACCAGCGGATCGCCGAAGATCTGGATGCGCCACTCGGGCGCACCATCGACACGCGCGGCCGCGCCGAGCGGCATCCCGACGCCGAGGCGGGCCATGAGGTTATCCAGCGGCAGGAACGCGCCCAGCGTCGGCTCGTGCATGGATCCGACATACGCGTACGCGCCGTGGTCGAGGAATCGTCCGGCGATGGTGGCTTCGTTCGCGGGGCTCTGTGCGGAGAAGGAATGGATGAAATGGACGATGGCGGGTCGGTTCAGCGCCGGAATGTCCGAGGCGTAGACGCGCTGGTCGCTCAGGTTGAACCAGTTGGAGTGCCCGGCGCTGTTGACATGGATGAATCCCGCATCGATGCCGCGCTGCGTCCGCTGACGCCACGCGTTGCGGTGTCCCGCCTCGGCGGGTGTGAAGGTCAGTTCCCAGCCGCTCTGCTCGAACGCGCCCGCCGCCCGGGCGAGGTTGTACGGCGGCGCGAAGTCGGGCGCGTAGCCGTCGAAGAGCCACGCGGAGTTCGTATTCAGAAAGATCGAGCACATCGCCTGATACGCGCTCGCCGCTTCATCGGCGAAGACCCATCCCGCGTACGCCCAGCGCGATCCGTCCGCATGACGCCCGACGACATCGGTCAAGGCGCGGAAGGCATCGTTGTCGCCGCCTTGCTCGCGGATGCGTCCGGGGATGCGGAGACAGACCGCGACGCCGTCGATGTCATCTGCGAGCGCCCGCCACGACAGCCCCAGATCGTTCGCGAGCGTCGACGCGGCATCGGCGATCGACCGCGCATCCTCGGGCGTCATGATGGCGTTGGGATTGCCGGGGCGACGATCGATCCACGCGATCGGCATGCCCCTTGCCGCGCTGAGCGCCGCGGCGGCGGTCCACGGCGCGTGCTGCTCGGAGGTGATGGCGATGGCGCAGGGCGTGAGACCGATGGCGCGCCAGCCGTCGATGAGCGGTGTTTCGGGATCGATGTCCCACGCCGCGCGAACGGCGCGCTCGGTCCGCTCGCGGATCGTCGAAGCCGGCGCATCGGCGGCGTCGTTCCATCGGACGATCGACCCGGGCTCGAAAGCGCGAACGAAACGGGCGATGTTCTCCTGCGCTGCATCCGAACCGTCGTCGATGAGGATCGGGAAGATAGCCCGGGGCGACCAGAGCTGGAGGGCACTCAGGTAATCATCGGTGGAATCCACGATGACGACGATCGGGTTGATCGTCCGCGCCGCGATGATGCTGTTGGCGCGCTGGCCGAGGATGAAGCCGGGGTGTCGAGCGATCGCGTCCGGGATCGACTGGGGTTGCCCCTCGCCGGTTGTGGGGGGGCTGTCGCTCTGCCCCAGCGCGGATGCGTGGCAGAACGCCGCGAGGAAGCACGCGCCGAGCAGCCGGAGCCGGTGTGGAATATTCATGCCCATGACTGAGTGTAGGGTGTTGTCTAGGGTTGCTCAGAACACCTCTTCAAAGGAGAACCACCAATGGCGCATGTGCTCCAGATCGATACATCCAAGCATCGCAAGCCGGACCACCAGATTCTCGATGTCTTCCCGAAGCGTTGGTCGCCCCGGGCGATGAGCGCCGAGCCGGTCTCACGCGAGGAGTGGTCACGCCTGCTGGAGGCGGCACGCTGGTCGCCCTCGTCCTACAACGAGCAGCCCTGGCGGTTCGTCTACGCCTTCCGCGATACAGCGCACTGGTCGAAGCTCTTCGATCTCCTCGTGGAGGCGAATCAGGCGTGGGCACAGGATGCAGGCGTCCTCGCGCTCATCGTCTCGAAGAAGACCTTCAGCAAGAACAACAGCCCGAACGCGGTCCATGTGTTTGATGCGGGGTCCGCGTGGCAGTCGCTCGCTCTTCAGGGCATCTCCCTGGGGCTGGTCGTCCACGGCATGGCGGGTTTCGACTGGGATCGCGCCCGGAAGGACCTCAACATCCCCGACGACTTCTCGATCTGCGCGATGCTCGCGGTCGGCAAGCCGGGCGATCCGGCGAATCTGCCCGAGGGGTATCGCGAGATGGAACAGCCCTCGCCGCGCAAGCCCATCAGCGAGTGGTCCGCCGAGGGCAAGTTCCCCGGCTGAGTTCGCCGAGCCGCAGACACCTCAGAACGGACGCTTCGTCGGGTTCACGACGATGTTGTCGCGTCCCAGAATCAGCAGGTCGGCGATCTCGACCGCATCGGCGAAGGATTCCTGCGCGCGCACCGCATCGGCGCTCCACTTGGGGACCGCGCCCTGCTCAAGGTGTTCCGTGGTGGGTATGGCGTCGCCGCAGATGACGGTGGTGTGGCGCGTGTCCGCGACGATGAGCCCCGCGAGTCCGGGCGTGACGCCGGGCAGCGGGAACAGATCCACGCGGTCGCACAGATGATCCGGCGCGGCCTCGAAACGACGCAGCAGCTCGATCTCGGCGCGGATCGTGTCGGCCAGTTCCTTGTCGCCCGCCTCCTCCGCGCGCTGGAGCGAACTGACCAGCGGCACGCCCACCCCCTCACGCTCCGACTCGCTGATCCACCAGATCGCCTCCTCGAACAGCGGCAGCGCCCGGCGCGTATCCGGACGGAAGGAGGTCAGGAAGATGTGCGTGATGTCGCGCGGGGCGATGTTGGCCCGCTCCCGCAGTCGTGCGGCGAGGGCCTGCGCGGGCAGACCGGGATCGACGAGGATGCGCGTCCGCCCGGAGGTGATGAGCGTCGTCGTGGCGTGGCCGGTGCGGGCCGCGCTGCGCTCGCCCCAGAGATCGTGCATCTCGCACGCGCCGATCGAGATGATGCGGAGTTCGGTGGTCATGCGTCGTGTGTGCCCGGCTTCGGGCGGTGGAGGTCAACTGCGGAGACTGCGCAGCAATTCGGGATTCTGTGCCTTCTTGGCCCTGAGTTGTTCGATGACCATCGGCGGGCACATGCTCGTCAGAACGCTCAGGTCGTCGCCCATGGCGGTGATCTGCTTGATCAGCGCGGAGGATGTGTAGGCGAAGGATTGCCCCGCCACCACAAAGGCCGTCTCGAGCGCGGCGAGCTCGCGATTCGTCACCGCCTGCTGCACCTCGTACTGCAGGTCCGAGAGATTGCGGATGCCGCGGAGCAGCACCGTGGCGTGGGCGGACTTGGCGAAGTCGACGGTCAGGCCCTCGAAGCCGAGAACCTCGACGGGCGCGGCATCGGGCTCGCGTCGGCAGAGTTCATCAGTCAGGGTCTGGAGCATGGCGATCCGCTCCTCGCCGGTGAAGAGCGTGGCCTTCTCGGGGTTCCGCCCGACGCCGACGACGATGCGGTCGAAGATGCGACGCCCACGCTCGATGACATCGAGATGGCCGTAGGTCGGCGGGTCGAAGGAGCCGGGGTACACGGCGATGTGCGAGGTCGGCATAACGGATTTCCGGGGGATTTTTCCGCTCGGGGTGGTATGGGGCGCGTCCGGGAAATGTGCCCTTCGGACGAGTAGGCACGGCTGGGCGGGACCGAGTCTACTGCAACCGTCAGGACCGGACCCTCGGAGCGGGTGCGTCGGCCCGCCGGATTGCCCGGGGCGTTGCTGAATCGGAAGGTAGATGAGGTCGGATGACCCTCCCTGGTTCGGCCCCCGCGTCAGAAGCCTCCATTGGCGCGGGGGCAATTTGCTTCTCTCTCTCTCCCACGGAGTGCAACGCTCCGGAGAGAAACCCTCAAGGCCGACGACGCCCGGTGCGGAGAACGCCGGGCGTCGCGCCGTTTTGGGCGGGGTTCCGGGGTTCCGGGGGCCTGGGGACCCCGTATCGAGATATTGCGTATGTTGTCTCGTCATGGGCGTTCTGAACGACCGGATGCGAGGGTGGTGCCTGCTGGGCTTCGGGGCCGGGGTGTTGCTGCCCGCAGCGTACGCGAGCGCGAATGTGGGGGCGGCGCAGGGACCTCTGCTTGATCCGGTCGGTGTCGTGCTGCTCGTGATTATCATGCTGTTGGAGTTGGTCGTGCTGCGCGTAGCGGGTGCGCAACTCGGCATGGCGATCGCGCTCGTGATCATCGCGAACCTCTTTTCGTACCTGATAGGTGTCGCCTTCTCCGGAATATTCCGAGAACAGTCGCTCGCTTCAATCCCCGGCGGCATGGAGTGGTGGTGGGTGGTGCCGTGGGTGCTGCTCATCCCGGCGTTCGTGCTGACGATCCTGATCGAGTGGCCCATCCTGCGTCTTGCCTTTGAGGAGGATCGGCGCAACCGGGCATGGGGCGCGGTTGTGATCGCCCATGTGATTTCGTACGCCCTGCTTGCGCTGGCGTACAGCCCGTACGCGAGCCCCTCGCTCGTGACGGATCTGGAGATCAAGAAGGATTCGACGGCATTGAGCACCGTCGGCGATGCGGTGCTGGTTTTCATCGGTGAGGACGGCTTCGTGCGTCAGGCGCAAGCGAGAGAAACAACGCTCTCGGTTCCCGTGCTGGTCAATGGTGAGATGGTGTCGGCTCCAGCGAAGGCGATGAAACAGCGTCGCTTCGTGCTGCAGACCGATCCGGAAGGTCAGGCATGGATCGACGAGGATCCCCACTCGGAGCGTGAAGGTGCCGCCGGAGACTTCAGAATTCCGGTCCGGCTCGCGGCGGAGCCGTTCCTTCGCGACATGCTTCATGGTCAGTCCGGCGATGAGTACCGGAAGTGGCATGCATTCCACGACTGGCGGGATGCCTCGGCGCAGGAAGAGTGGATGGTGGGCACTCGCACGCAGAGGGGCGTCTCGGTCCGACGCGAGGGCAAGTGGGTGCGAAGGTACAAATACGAGGTGCGTCCGTTCTATCTCGCCCGTTTCGAGGTGACACAGATCCTCCCCGGCGACATAGCCATCTGCTCCATCGAGCCGGGCTACCCCGTCGCCATTGCCTGGCGCGACGGCTGGATCATGGACCTCCGCGAAATGCTCGGAGCGCGCAGCGATGTCGTCGTGGTCTACGGCACCGTCGGCGACGGCTGGCCGGAGGAAGATTCAGATCAGTGAGCCGAGGTCCGTCAGACCCACGGGCTCCTTCGTGAAGAACGGTTCGGCGCTCTTGGTGCCGATGCGGCTGCCGAAGTAGGTCAGCGCTGCCTGCACCCACTCGACAACGACACGATTCTTCTCGGGGATCACGAACTGCGTCTCGTACGCCACGATCGAGTCGCGCTTGCGCTCCTCGTAGCCGGTGACATCGATGCAGAAAGAGGGATCGGCCACCCAGCGCAGGTGCGTCGCGTAGTAGTAGAAGAACCAGCGCGGATAGATCGGCTCGCCCGGCAGATCGATCTTCGACAGCTTGGCGTAGAAGCGCGCATCCTCGACGATCCGCGTCACCGCCCGATGATCGGGGTGCGCATCCTCGAAGTACGGCACGAAGACGATCTCCGCCCGATGCTCGCGGATGACGCCCGCCACCGCGTGGCGTGCTTCGATGGTGTGCGTGACGAAGCGGTTGGGCAGCCCGAGCAGGCGACGGCGCACGCCGAGAATCTCCGCGGCCCGCGCAGATTCCCTGGCGCGGGTGATCGGGTCGCCGTGGGGCGTCGGCTCGCCGTTGGTGATGTCCAGCAGCAGGATGTCGTGTCCGGCATCGCTGAGCTTGGCGATGGTCGCGCCCATGCCCAGTTCCTGATCGTCGGGGTGTGGGCCGACGACGAGGATGTTGGGTTTGCGGGGGGAGGGCTTGGTCATGAACGGCTCCTGCGGCTGGCTTCGAGGGCGCGAGCGTAGACTGTTTCGAGTTCCGCGACCATCTTCTCGCTCGTGAACGCCTCGCGCCAGCGTTCGCGAGCTGCCGTGCCCAGGCGTGTGCGCCGGTCATCATCCGCAGCCATCCAGCGGATCGCCTCGCGGAGCGCCCCGACATCGCCCACCGGCACGAGCCGACCCGTCTCGCCGTCGATGCAGACCTCGCGCGTGCCGTCGGCGTCGTACGCGATCACGCCAAGACCCGCGAGCATCCCCTGCACGACCGTGCGCGGCAGCCCCTCGCGCGAGGAGGGATGAATCAGGATGTCCGAGGCGCGCACAAACCCCGGCACTGCATCGGGCTGGACCAGGCCGGTGAGCGTGACCCGCTCGCGGATGCCCAGCGAATCGAGCCGTTCTTCCAGACGCCGGCGCCACGCGCCATCGCCCACCCAGAGCAGGTGGAGGCGGGCGTCGGCGCGGAGGTCGTCCGCGATGGCGTCGAGGATGTCGTCGTGCCCCTTGTGCGGCGCGAGGCGGGCGACGGTGATCAGGACGGTGGCATCGGTCGGGATGGAGAGCGATTGACGCAGAGTGACGCGTTCTGTGCGCGCCAGCGGTGCGAAATAGGGTGCAATCTCCATGCCCGAGCGGACGGTGGTGTACTGGGCGGCGTGCCCGATGCGCCGGGCGAGGAACTGCTCGGTCATGGCATCAGCCACCGAAACAAGGGCGTGGCAATGCCCAGCGGCGTACCGCTCGGCGAGGGTGTACAGCGTGTTTTCGAGGCGGGTTCGGAGCCGGGCTGCGGGCGAACCGACGATGGGCATGAAGGGCGGGCCGTGGATCGTGTGGACGATGCCGAGGGGGCGTTCGGGCGGGCGTTTGCGGGCGATGCGCGAGGCGGCGATGCGTCCGAGGATGCCCGCCTTGGAGGAGTGGGTGTGGACGATGTCCGGCTCGATGCGCCGGATGAGGTCGGCGAGTTCGCCCAGAGCGCGCCGATCGGTGAGCGGGGCGACCTCGCGGACGAGGTGCGCGAGGTGGTGGGTCCGGATGGGGTGGTCGGTCCGGCTGTTGAAGCGGTCGATGCGGTCGATCATGGAGCCCTCGGGGCCGAACTGCGGGCCGAAGGCGAGGTGGACGGCGTGGCCGAGCCGGGACTGTCCCTCGCAGGAGAGGATGGTGTTCTCCTGAGAGCCGCCGACGATCAATCGTGTGGAGATGTGCAGGACGATCAAGCCGTGCTCTCCGTGGCTTCTCCGCCCCTCTGGGGCACATTGTGGAGGATCGCGGGGTCGAACCCGTGACGCTCTGCGAGGGCCTGCGGATCGTCCTGCGGGTAGATGCCCCACATGAGGCACAGGCCGTCGGGGACGAGCGTGGGGCCCGCCAGACGCCGGTTCCCGGATTCGATGGCCTCCGTGATCCGCTCCGGGTCCATGCGACCGCGACCAACCTCGGAGAGCGTGCCCGCGATGATGCGGACCATGTTCCAGAGGAAGCCGTCGGCGGCGATGTCGATGGCGAGGCGCTGGGCGGGGATGGGCTCGTTGGCGGGTGGGGGGAGTTCGTGGACGGCGCAGTGGATGACGGTGCGGACGGTGGACTCGCGTCCGTGCCCGCTTGCGGCGAAGGCAGCGAAATCATGGGTGCCGATCAGGAGCGCCGCGGCCTCCCTCATGCGAGGGAGGTCGTGTTCCTCGCGGATGTGGGCGACGGAGGCGCGGTCCCAGAGGGGGCGTGTGCGGGCGCAGTGGAGGGTGTAGCGGTAGCCCTTGGCGATGCAGTGTGAGATGGGGTCGAAGTCCTCGTTTGTGCGCGCGCAGGCGTGCACAATGACATCATCGGGGAGGCGGGCGTTGATGGCGTCGATGAGGCGCTCATCGGGCGGGCGGGGTGTGTCCTCGGGGACGGTGAAGGCGGCGGTCTGGTGGAAGGCGTGGACGCCGGCATCGGTGCGGGAGGCGCCGAGAACTTCGATCGGGGCGCGGACCACGCTCGCGATGGCATCGTTGAGCACCTTCTGGACGGTGCGGAGTTCGATGCGTCCGTCCTCGTTGGAGGGGAGTGTGTGCCCGTGCGCGTGGGCGAGGTCGGCGGGCATGATCTGGCGTTGCCAGCCGTGGAAGTTGGTGCCGTCGTAGGCGACTGTGAGGCGGTATCTGGGCATTGCTTGTTCACGGTATCGGACGGAGGGGGGCGGTGCGCCCCTGATCGGGGGGGTGAAATGGTGCGTAAGTCTTTGACTGGGCGAAACCTATGCCCGATCCCCTGCGAATACCTAGTTGAAGAATGGAATCCGCTTGCTGCTTGAAGTGGGGCCGGATCCCGAGCCCGGCCCCACTTCCGCAGCGACACGGAGGGGACTTGGTCGCTGCCCGCGTGGATGTTCGGAGTGCACACTCCGACTCCTCACCAGTCCAGTGAAGTCAGCCCACGGCGGCCCCCGAGTGTGGAGGGCTGTGCCCCGTGGGAGCGAGAGAGAGCCCATCGGGGCGTGCCTTGTGCCGCCCTGATGGGATTGCGGATGGTCGCCGCAGGACCCCTGCGCATGCGGTCGGCCAGCCCGCTGGTGTTTCCGTGGCGTGTGTTCGCCGCTGTCGGAGATTCTGTGGGCCGGGGGTCGGGGGCTCGGTGTCCGGGAGGTCCGATGTGTTCTGGGTCATTCAGTGATGTGTGATACGGCCCCCGGACCCCCGGATCCCGAGCTCCCCACCCCCGCACTCACGGATTGACGGGTCGGATTCACGGGGGCGCTGCTCAGTCCGAGAGCAGCGCCTTGCGGAATTCGGGGAAGCGTTTGACGAGCTGCGGATCGGCGGTGGGGAAGTTGAGGGCCAGCTTGTCGATGTGCGCAGCGATCGTCTCCGCGATGGCAGCGCGGGAGAACCACTTGCGGTCCGCAGGGATGATGTGCCACGGCGCGTGCTCGGTGCTCGTGTGGGTGAGCATCTGTTCGTAGGCGTGGGTGTAATCGTCCCAGTGGGCGCGTTCGCGGACATCGGCCTCGGTGAACTTCCAGTTCTTGTGCGGATCGTCGAGGCGGGAGAGGAGCCGTTTGCGCTGCTCTTTCCGCGAGAGATGGAGGAAGAGCTTGATCACGGTGGTGCCGTTGTCGGTGAGGTGCTTTTCGTACCGATTGATGTCGTTGAAGCGTTGTTTCCAGAGGTCGTCGAACGATCCGTCTTTCTGCGCTTTGGGGATCCACTGCTTGTCGAGCCACTTCGGATGGACGCGGACAACCAGCACTTCCTCGTAGTAGGAGCGGTTGAAGATGGCGATGCGTCCGCGCTCGGGGAGGTGGCGGAATGATCTCCAGAGGAAGTGGTGGAGTCGTTCTTCTTCGTTCGGCGGTCCGAAGGCGGTGACCGTGCATCCCTGCGGGTTGATGCCCCGCATGACATGCTTGATCGCGCCGTCCTTCCCCGCGGCATCCATCGCCTGAAGGATGATCAGCAGGGAGTACTCCTTGGACGCCCAGAGGCGTTCCTGCGCATCGGAGAGATGGCGGATGTTCTGCTTCAGCGCCTTGGCCGCCTCGGACTTGGTGGTGAAGCCGCTGGGTTGGCGGGTGGGGCGGTCCGAAAGGCGCACCGGGGATCCGGGGGTGACGCTGAACTGATCGGGATCGAAGGGTTTCGACTTGCCCATGCCTGAGGGTATCGCACAGGTGCATCGGTGGGGGGCGGCGATGCGCGGCTTTCGGTATGTTTGTGCCGCCGCGGGGCGTGTGAGGCGTGCATGTTTCGATTGCTGTCCGACAATCTGCTCAGTCCGCCCATTCTGTTTTTCTTTCTGGGCGTCTTCGGCAGGTGGGTGCGTTCTGATCTGTCGATCCCCGAGCCGCTGCCTCGTCTGTTCGGGCTGTACCTGCTGTGGGCGATCGGCTTCAAGGGGGGTGTTTCGATCGCGGCGGCGGGGCTGAGCTGGGGCGTGGTGGTGCCTCTCGTGGTGATGATGCTGCTCTCGGCAGCGCTGCCGCTGATCGCGTATCCGCTTCTCCGCCGGCGTTTCAACTCCGCCGATTCTTGCGCCACGGCGGCGGCGTACGGATCGGTGAGTGTGGTCACCTTCATCACGGCGGCGAACTTTCTCTCCGCTCAGGGGATCGACTACTCGGGGTATCTGGTCGCGGCCATCGCGCTGATGGAGTTTCCCGCGATCATCACCGCGGTGGTGCTGTACCGTGTGGTGACGAGTCGCGGGGCGGAGCAGCCGCCTACGGCGGCGGCGGTCCGCAAGCACGCATCGAGTTTCGGATCGCTTGTGCGCGAATCGCTTCTGAGCGGCCCTGTGTTTCTGCTGCTGGGTTCGATGGTCGTGGGGGCGCTGACCGGGGAGCGTGGTTGGGCCGCGCTCGAGACCTTCTGCGAGGACATTTTCCACGGCATCCTGGTGCTGTTCCTGCTGGAAGCGGGGATGCGCGCCTCGGAACGGCTCGGCGAACTCGGTCGGGTCTGGATGTTCGCGCTCTTCACAGGGATCGCGCTGGCGCTGGGCAACGCGGCGATCGGCGCGGGGCTGGCGTGGCTGCTGGGAATGTCTGCGGGCGACGGCTTCCTGCTGATGATTCTGTGCGCGAGCGCCTCGTACATCGCGGTGCCCGCGACGATGCGTCTGGCGATCCCCGAGGCGAATCCGAGCATCTACCTGCCGATGGCGCTGGGCATCACATTCCCGTTCAACATCGCCTTCGGGATCCCGCTCTACCTCGTGATCATGAAGTGGCTGACGGGGACGGCGGTCTGATGATGTTCAGTTGCCGAAAAGATTGGTCTGCGCGAGCAGGTTGTTCTCTTCGAAGTGGCTGAGTGCTTCCTCGGTGGACTTGAAGATGCGTGTCGCCGTCTCGGTGATGAAGGGCGAGGGGCTCTTCTTCGGCTTCCAGACGACATAGACATCCTTGGTGTGCTCGAAGGCGTGCTGGAGTTCGCGTTCGACGCCGGAGGAGAGTCCGGGTGTGCCGTTGGCGAGCTCGGGGATGTAGGAGACGATCATGTGGGACTGGTCGATGAGCTTGAAGTCTCGCATGTAGATCTGTCCGTCGATGTCGCCGGCGATGTC
>REDD01000100.1 GCA_007693725.1 Phycisphaeraceae bacterium | reverse complement strand
CTGCGAAGAAAGACCCATTCGACTCACGAACGAGGCCCGCGGATCCGCGTCCCCTTCCCGCCGCGGTCATCGCCGCCAAGGAACCCTGCGTAGTTCCGCATCAGGAGATTCGCCTCGATGCGCTGGATCAGGTCCAGGCCGACAGCGACCGTGATCAGTAGACCGGTGCCGCCGAGGAACTGCGCAACCATGAAGTCGATGTTCAGACTTCGGTTCACGACCATCGGGATCACGGCGATCACCGCCAGGAAGCCGCCACCGACATAGGTGATGCGTTCCATCACGGTTTCGAGGTATTCCGCGGTTCGAGGGCCGGGGCGCAATCCGGGTATGAATGAGCCGTTGTCGCGCAAGCGCTTGCTCATGTCCTCGGGATTGAACTGCACGGTCGTCCAGAAGAATGAGAAGAAGTACACCATGATGATGTAGACGACCAGATATGGGTATGCCCCGATCTGGAACTGATCAGAGAACCACTCGAAGACCCGTGCCATTCCGGAATCCGAACCCGGAGGCCCGGACAACGCGGCGAAGATCACCGACGGGAAGATCATCAGTGACGAAGCGAAGATCAGAGGCATGACGCCGCCGTGGTTCACACGCAGCGGCAGGTAGGAGCGCTGCCCGCCGTAGACCATCCGCCCGCGGGTGTGCTTCGCCTGCTGGATCGGGATGCGCCGCTGGGCCACGGTGATCAGGACCGCACCGGCCACCACGAAGGTGAATGCCGCAGCCAGGAAGATGACATTCATCCACGAAAGCTGCGGGGTCGCGCCAGCCGGCACGCCGAGAAAATTGCCGATCGGACCGATCTGACCGATCTCCGAGTTGACGATCACCCAGCGGAAGGCGCTGGGCATCTCAGCGAGAATGCCCGCGGTAATGATGAGCGAGACACCGTTTCCGATGCCGTACTTGTCGATCTGCTCACCGAGCCACATCAGGAAGACGGTTCCGGCGGTCATGGCAAAGATGGCCATCACCCACCAAAGCGGATTCGCTGCCCAGTTGCTGTAGATCAGCCCCTGCGCCCGGATGAAGGAGAGCCACCCGACCGCCTGAATCACGCAGAGACCGACGGTGGTGTACCGGGTCCACTCCTGAATCTTCTGATAACCGCTCGGACCCTCCTGCTGCAGTTTTTTCAGCGGAGGGTACGCGGATGCGAGCAACTGGAAGATGATCGCCGCCGAGATGTACGGCATGATGCCGAGGCCGAAGATCGTCGACTGTCCGAACGACCCGCCCGAGAACACCGAAACGAACGAGGCGAGGCGCCCGAACGCCCCACCCTCTTCAACCTGCTGCGTGAAGAACTCACGCAACTGCTGCTGGTCGACACCCGGCACGGGGATCCAGAAGCCGATGCGATAGACAGCCAGCATCGCGAGGGTGAATAGCACCTTCGCCCGCAGATCCGCGATGCGAAAGATGTTTACAAGCGCCTGAAGCATCCTGCCCTGCCCGTCCTCGACCTCTGGTCGGTCACCAACTCATCAATAACGATCAGTCCTGCGATGACTCGCCCTTGGAACTCGCCTTCGCCGGAACATCGAACTTCTTGGCCGCACGCCGCTTGGGCTTCTTCCGGAGGTTCTTCGGAGAACGGTCGTCGCTGTTGCGATCGACCCCGCGAACCCGGTCACGCCGGGTCCCCGTCTCCTCGACCTTCCCGCCCGCATCTGTCACGAGCTTCCGAGCGGTGTCGGACACCCGGGCCGCCTCGACATCGAGCTTCACGCCCAGCGAATCGGCCCCGCTCAGATCGCCCAGCACCTTCACCGGACGCTTCTCGTCACGGATCAGACCCGCGTTCACGAGGGCCTCCGGCGTGACCTTGCCGCCCTTGGCGAAGTCCGGGTGCGCTGCGATGTCGCCCAGATTGACGATCCAGAACTGGGTCTTGAACTGAACATTCGTGAAGCCGCGCTTCGCGATACGCCGGAAGAGGGGGGTCTGGCCACCCTCGAACGCCATCCGCTGTGAATAGCCGGCACGACTTCCGGCGCCCTTGTGGCCACGCCCCGAGGTCTTGCCGTGACCGCTGCCGCGACCGCGCCCGACGCGCTTCCGCGCCTTGTACTTCCCGGCCTGCACTGTGATCTCATGGATCATCATGGTGCACTGCTCCCTTACGCTTGACTCTCGGACTGACCGGTAGCCGGCGCCGATTCTTTGGATTGCTGATTGGATTCCGAAACACCGTTGCCGGCGGCCTTGGTCTGCGGACCGGGCTCGCTCGTCGTAAACGCGCGGCTGCGCTCGATTCTCTCCTCGATCTCCGTCAGCCCCAGATCCATGCCGCGGAGTGCCTCGACATCCGACTTCGATCGGAGTTGCTCGAGGCCGTCGAGCACCGCCTTCGCGAGATTCTGCTTGTTGTTCGAGCCGTACGACTTCGTCATGCAGTCGGTCAGGCCCGCGAGCTCCAGGACCGCACGGACGGTCGTGCCCGCGACGATGCCGGTACCGGGAGAAGCGGGAATGAGCTTCACCGATGCGGCTCCGCTGCGGCCGATCACCGTGTGCGGAATGGTTCCGCCCTGAAGCGTGATCTTCTTCAGCTTCTTGCGGGCTTCCTTGCTCGCCTTCTCGATGGCCGGCGGCACTTCGTTCGCCTTGCCGTAGCCGAGACCGACGCGACCGTTGCGATCGCCCGCGACCACGAGTGAGGAGAACGAGAAACGCCGTCCACCCTTCACCGTTGCAGCGGTGCGAAACACCCCGATGGTGTTCGTGTCCAGATTGCTTTGCTCTTCGATCATCCGCGCCATATCGCTCGATCCCGCCTTCCGGCCTTACATCCTCTCAGGACGCTCAGAACTGCAAACCACCCTCGCGTGCCGCTTCGGCCAACGCCTTGATCCGACCGTGATACTGAAAACCGTTCCGATCGAACACCACCGTGCTCAAGCCCGCCGACTTCGCTCGCTCGGCGATCAACTTGCCGACCTCCGCCGCCGCTGTGGAGTTCCCGGGCTTGCTCGCAGAGCACGCCTTGTCCACGGTCGACGCCGAGGCGAGGGTCCGCCCGGAGAGATCGTCGATGACCTGCACATAGATGTGGTGCACCGAGCGGTACACACACAGGCGAGGACGCTCGGGCGTCCCCCGAACACGCTTGCGAGTCCGCATCTGACGACGCGTACGACGCATCTGCTTGGCTTTTTGACTGTTCATCTTGCACCAACCTTTGCCATCGGCACGCTCGATTACGAGCCGAATGCCTTGCCCTGCTTGCGTCGGATCACTTCGTCCGAATACTTGATCCCCTTGCCGTTGTACGGCTCGGGCTTCCGCTTGGCGCGAACCGCGGCGGCGAACTGTCCCACCGCCTGCTTGTCCGCACCCTGCACCTTGATCACAGACTTTTCGACATTGACATTCACGCCGGTGGGGATTGCCATCTCGATCGTGTTGGCGTACCCGACTTTCAGCCGCAGCTTCGTGCCCGCCGCCTCCGCCGTGTAACCGACGCCCACCACTTCAAGGGTCCGCTCGTATCCCTCGGAGACGCCCTTGATCATGTTCGCCAGCAACGCACGCGTCATGCCCCAGTAAGCGCGGACGCTCCGGTTGTCGGCATCCTTCGGGTCCACGACCACCGAGATGGACTTCTCGCCCTCGTCCCATTGGACCTGAACTTCCGGACGATGGGTGTACTCGAGCGTTCCCTGCTTGCCCTGCATGGTCACCTTGCGACCATTGATGGACACGCTCACGCCCGAGGGCACCGAAACAGGCATTTTGCCAAGTCGAGACATCGCTCGCATCCTTACAGGGGGCGCACGCCCCGGTACATCAATACACGGTGCAGAGCAGCTCGCCGCCGGTCCGCTCCTCGCGGCACCGACGATCGCTCATCACACCCTTGCTCGTCGAAACAATCGAAATTCCAAGACCTTCCAGCGGGCGATGCAACTCGCCGACCTTCCGGTACACGCGACGGCCCGGCTTGCTCTCGCGCTGAACATTGCTGATCAGCGGCTCGCCGTGAGGACCGTACTTCAGACGAACACGGATCAATCCGTGACGCCCGTCGTCGATCAACTCGAAGCCCTCGATGTAGCCCTCGTCCTGGAGCGCCTGCGCGATCGCGCGGCACACCTTACTGTTGAGAACGCTCACGCTCTTCACGCGGTTCCGTACAGCGTTGCGGATCCGGGTCAACATATCCGCGATGGGGTCGTTCACTGCCATCCGATTCGACCATCCTCTCGGCGCTCTGCGCCGCCTGTCTTCCAGATGCTCCTGCCGGTTTACCAACTCGCCTTACGCATACCGGGGATTTTGCCTTCCAACGCAAGCTTACGAAGCATGATCCGGCTGATGCGGAACTTCCGATACACGCCTCGCGCACGACCGGTGATCTCGCACCGGCGCACCTTCCGCGTGCTGAACTTCGGCTCGCGCCTGCTTTTGGCCATCTGTGCCTTGGTTGTCATATTCCGACCGCTCCTCAATCAATCTGCTCGGTCACGCGATTCTGTCCGTCAAACACTCTTCAGTCCGTCGATACCTGAAACCTCGATTACGCCCGGGCCGTCTCCGGCTTGCGGAACGGCATCCCCAGCTCCTCCAGCACGAACCGGCTCTTCTCCGGATTCGAGCCCTTGAAGACGATGTTGATATGCATGCCGTGGGTGAATGTCACCGACGCCATGTCAATCTCGGGGAATGCCCCCTGCTCGGTCAGCCCCATGGAGTAGTTGCCCTGCTTGTCGAACGAGGTCGTCGGCAGGCCGCGGAAGTCGCGGATACGGGGCGTCGCCAGGTGGATCAGCCGCTCCAGGAAATTCCACATGCGGTCCCGACGCATCGTCACCATCGCGGAGGTCTCGAATCCCTCGCGGACCTTGAAGTTCGCGACGCTCTGCTTCGCCCGGATCACGACGGGCTTCTGGCCCGAGATCGTGGTGAGCGTCTTGACAACGGTCTCACGCACATTCGGGGGCAGCTTGGCGCCGTCGAGATGGCGACCCATGTTCACATTGATCACGATCTTCTCGATCTCCGGGCGCGCCATGGGATTGTCGATGCCGAACTTCTCCTTCAGCAGCGGAGCGACATGCTCCACATACCGCGTCTGGAGAGCCGCGGGACCGGACGGGGCACTCGCCGCCGCGTCATCCGCACCTGGTTTGTTCTTCTTGTCCTTGGCCATCTGTCAAACCGCCTTCTGCGAACTCAGTCCTGATCCGTTCTCACTTGCCCTTGCGTGCCGGGGAAACCGCCCCCAACTCCTTGCCGCCCCGCACGGCGACGCGAACCTTCGACCCGTCCTTCTTGCGCTCGAAACGGACGCGCGTCGGCTTGCCGTCCACCACGGGAGCGACATTGCTGATGTGGAACGAGCGATCGATCTCGATCCGGCCGCCCTGGGGATTCACCCGGGTCGGACGCATGTTCCGGACGATGCCGTCGATGCCCGAGCCCTGCACCACCACGCGGTCCTGCTTCGTGAGCACACGGGCCACGCGACCGGTGCGACCCTTGTAGTCGCCCGCCAGAATGATCACCTCGTCGCCCTTGCGAACATGTACCGGCATCTCACACCACCTCCGTCGCGAGCGACACAATCTTCATGTACCCGCGGTCGCGCAGCTCTCGGGCGACCGCACCGAAAATACGCGTTCCGACCGGGTTGCCCTCTTTACCGATAAGCACCACGGCGTTGCTGTCGAAACGCACGGAGGAACCGTCGGAGCGCTTCGTCGGGTACGAGGTCCGCACGACGACCGCACGCACGACATCGCCCGACTTCACATCCGCACCGGGGATCGCCTTCTTGACCGAGCAGATCACTCGATCGCCGACGCCCGCCGTCTTGCGTGTGAACTTGCCGCGGGCGGTCGAACCGCGCAGCACGCGGATCACATACGCCTCACGCGCTCCGGAGTTGTCCGCTACTTCGCAACGAGATTCCTGCTGGATCATTGCTCGCTACCTGTCTCTCGATCACGGACGCGCTCGCCCGTGCAAACCACGATTCCGAACACACTTACGCCTGCGGCGCCCGATCCACGATCCGGACCAGCCGCCACGACTTTGTCTTGCTGATGGGACGGCAGGGAGCCACCTCGACGCGGTCGCCCGCGCGAGACTCGTTCTGCTCGTCATGAACATGCAGCACCGTCCGCTGCTTCATGTACTTCCCGTACTTGGGATGCTTCGCCAGATACTGAACGACAACCTTGCGGGTCTTGTCCCGCTTGTCGGTCTCCACGGTCCCGACGCGCGAACCCGTGATCTGGTCGGACTGTGCTGAATTGTCTTGAGCCACGCTCATGCTTGCTCCTCGACCCCGATCATCCGGGGTTCATGAATCCTGATCACGCCTTCGCCGTCTTCTTGATCTGACGCGCCCGACGCTCCGTCTTCAGACGGGCGATATCTCTACGAACCTTCCCAAACAGACTGGGATCCTCGATCTTCTCCGTCACCACCGCACAACGAAGATCGAACAGCTTCCGCTGCAGACGATCGATCTCGATCGTGATCTCCTCGTCCTTCATTCTGTGAACTTCCGCCGCTTTCATTCGACCGTCTCCTTCAGCACCAGACTCAGACCGTCAGACGACGACCGATGAACCGTGTCCGAATCGGCATCTTCATCGCGATACGAACCATCGTCCGCTTCGCGGTGTCCTCGTTCACGCCCGCGATCTCGTACAGCACCGTCCCGGGCTTCACACGAGCCGCCCAGTACTCCGTCTCCGCCTTGCCCTTGCCCATCCGCTGCTCCAGCGGCTTCTTGGACACCGGCTTGTCCGGGAACACACGGATGAACACCTTGCCCTGACGCTTGAGATAGTGCTGCGCCGCGATACGACCCGCCTCGATCTGGCGAGCCGTCAGCCACACACCCTCCAGCGCCTGAAGGCCGTACTCACCGAAGGCGACATAGTTTCCTTTCGTCGCACGCCGATCCCGGGCGCGACGCTGCTCCTTGCGGAACTTGACTCGTTTGGGCATCCGTGGCATGGCTCAGTCCTTACCTCTACACCTTCAACCGGCATCGCCGGATCAATTCACTTCAATCAACGCCGTCCGCGGGCACGGGCACGACCGCCCGCGGCCGTGCTGGTTTCCTCATCATCGCCCGCCTCGAACATCCCCTTGTAGATCCACACCTTGACGCCGATCGCGCCGTAGGTCGTGAACGACTCCGCGAAGCCGTAGTCGATGTTCGCCTGGAGCGTGCTCAAGGGCATCGAGCCGAGACGCGTATCCAGACGACGGCTCATCTCGGCACCACCGAGACGGCCCGCGAGCAGGATCCGAACACCCTGAGCACCGGCCTGCATCGCCGCCTCCGCACGCATCTTCACAAGACGACGATACGAGGCACGCTTCTTCATCTGCTCGGCGATCGCCTCGCCGACGAGCTGAGCATTCAGGTCCGGGTTCTTGATCTCGAGAATCGAGATCGCGACCTTCCGGCCCGTCATGTACTGCAGCTCCTCCTGGAGACGATCGACCTCGGCGCCCTTCGGACCGATCACCAGGCCCGGCCGCGCCGTCTTGATGATCACCTTGAGCTCTTCGCGCGTACGCTCGATGTGGATATCCGACACCGCCGCGAACGGCGGCGTCCGGTTCAGACGCTTGTCGAGGAACTGACGAATCTTGTAGTCCTCGACGAGCAGCTCGCCGTACAGCGCCTTCGGGGCGTACCAGCGGCTCTTGTGCGCCTCGGTGATGCCCACGCGCAGTCCGAATGGATGCGTCTTCTGACCCATTAGTCCAACTCCTCAACACCGACGACGATGTGGCTCGTCTTCTTCTGAATCGGATGCGCCCGTCCACGATCCTTCGGACGGAAACGCTTGATGATCATTCCCTCATCCACCCGCGACTCGGACACATACAGCCGGTCGATCGGAACCTCGTTCTGCTCGGCATCCGCGATCGCCGCACGCAGCGCCTTGCGGACCATCACCGCCGCACGCTTCGGATTGAAACGCAGCAGCGTGTCCGCCTCGTCGACCCGACGCCCGCGGATCAGATCCGCCAGAAGTCTGGCCTTGCGGGGGCTCGTGCGCTGGAAGCGGCTCATGCTCGTGAACCGAGCGATCTGGCCCGGCTCCACGCTCAGCACGCCCGCGAGCGCAGCGATGTCCTCGCGCGTCGCACGCGGGTGATCACGACCCGCGATCCAGTTCCGAACGCGACGCTGCGCCTCGCGCTCCGCCTTCGATCGGTCCGTCTCCTTCGGGAGCGCACCGGCCAATGCCTCGACATCGACGCCGGATTCCTTCACGAGTTGCCGAAACTTTGTGCAGTTGAGTCTCACCGCTGCACCATCATCCCTTCATCACGGCGAACGCCGTAGAAAACCGGGTCAGCGACCCGACCTGATACCTTCCTTCTTGTTCGTATGACCGCGGAATGTCCGGGTCAACGCGAACTCGCCCAGCTTGTGCCCGACCATATCCTCGGTCACGAACACATCCACGAACGCACGACCGTTGTGAACCTTGAAGGTGTGACCGATGAACTCCGGAACGATCGTGCACGCACGCGCCCAGGTCTTCACCGCTTCACGCCGGTTCTGCTGATTCAACTTGTCGATCCGCGTGTAGAGCCGCTCATCAACATACGGCCCTTTCTTCAGCGATCTTGCCATCGTGCGCTCCTACCTTCGGCCTCGTTCAATTCACCGAACGATCGCCGCCATTCAATCACTTCAACAGTCCGTAACGCCGACTGCGACGCCGGCGAATGATCAGATCCTCGCTGTGCTGCTTCCGGTTGCGGGTGCTGCCGCCCTTCGCAGGCACGCCCGTCTTGCTCACCGGAGCACGACCGCTCTTGCTTCGACCCTCGCCGCCGCCCAGGGGGTGCGTCGCATGGTCCATCGCCACGCCGCGCGTCTTCGGACGACGGCCGAGGTGACGGCTCTTGCCCGCCTTGCCCAGACGACGATTCGCGTGGTCCGAGTTCCCGACCTCCCCGATGATCGCACGGCACTCGACCGACACCCGCCGAATCTCGCCCGAAGGCAGCACCAGCGTCGCGTAACGACCCTCGCGGTTCGTCAGGCGTGCCGACATCCCCGCTGCACGGCACATCTGGCCGCCCTTGCCCGGAGTCAGCTCCACGCAATGCACCTCGAGACCCGTCGGGATGTACTTCATCTTCATGGACGACCCGACGGACGGCTCGATCGCCTCGTTCGAAGCCAGAATCTTCGTCCCCGGAGTCACCACCTTGCCGCTCTCATCCGTCACGCGAGCACGGATACCCTTGGGCGCGAGGATGTACCGCTTCACGCCGTCCTCGTACTGCACGAGGGCGATGTGGCAGGTCCGGTTGGGATCGTACTCAATCGCGATCACCTCTCCGGGGATGTCGATGCGGTCCGCGCGACGGAAGTCGATCTTCCGGTACATGCGCTTGTGACCGCCGCCGCGACCCCGCACGGTGATGATGCCGTGGTGATTCCGCCCGCCGGTCTTGGTCAGCGGCGCAGTCAGAGACTTCTCGGGACGGTTCTTCGTCACCTCGGCGTGAATGTTCACCGAGGCGTTGCGGCGCCCGGCACTCGTCGGTCTGTAGATGCGGATTGGCATGGCTCGATCGTCCCGTCGTTCTCTTTCACTGCATCAGGCCTGGAAGGCCGTCACATTCCGTTTCTGCTCCATCCACACTCAGAACAGTTCCAAGCGGTCGTCCGGGTGTACCCGCACGATCGCCTTCTTGCTCATCTTCCCCGTCACGAGGCCGTACTTCAGACGACGATCGGGACTCTTCCGGTTGCTCGTCGAAACACCGATCACGCGAACCTTGTACAGATCCTCCACGGCACGCTTGATCTGCGTCTTGTCCGCACGGGTGTCCACGAGGAACGCGTACCGGTGATGCTCATTGCTCGCGAAGGTGCTCTTCTCGGTCACGAGCGGACGCTTGATGACATGGATTGCTTCCATTTACGCCGCCTCCTTCTCGCTCGCGCCACGCTGCTTGGACGAGGTCCGGTCCTTGCCGCCCTTGGCCGTCTGCGAGCTCGCGCCCGCGATCCACGCCTCGAGGTCCGCCTTCGAAATCAACAGATAACGATGGTTCAGCATCTCGAAGCAGGTGAGCTGCTCGCTGTTGCACACCGAAACGGTTTCGATGTTCCGCGCGCTCCGCCGCACATTCTCGTTGTCCGGCGTCACGGCGATCAGCGCCGACCGATCGATCCCGCACGCCTTGAGAACGGCCTCGAACTCACGCGTCTTCGGGCTCGACAGCATCAGCTTGTCGAACACCTTGACCTCGTTGTCCATCAGCTTGGCGAGAAGCGCGTTCCGATTCGCCTTCCGACGCATCTTCACGGGCATGTCCAGGCGATACTCCTCGCGGACCTTGGTCTTCGCGAACGCACGACCGCCGCCGCGGCGGATGTTCGAGCGGACCTGGCCCATGCGGGCGTTGCCCGTGCCCTTCTGCCGGTAGATCTTCCGCGTCGAGCCCTCCACCATCGAACGACTCTTCGTCCGTGCGGAACCCTGACGCTGATTCGCGTGGTAGCGAACATACGCCTGCTTGATCAGGGAAGGATTGATCTCGCCGCCGAGCGACTGCTCGTCGATCTCGAGAGATCCGACTTCCTTCCCGCTCATGTTGAGGACTGCAACCTTCATCTTCGTCCCTGCCTTCGCCTCTCCGACCCCGATCTTCGGGGTTCGGATCTCGTCGCCTCGCCCGGTCGTGCCGCATTCACACATCGCGGCATTCCGGGTCCGACTCGGCGAGTCGTGTGTCTGAAATTGTCCGACGCGTGCTCACCATTTCACGCACGCGTCACAAACGCTCCGTGTACTCCGTTACGACGCATGCTCCGCCTGACGACGCGTCTTGCTGCGATACAGACGCGACGGCTGACGAATCTCAACCGTTGATTTGTTGTGCCCCGGAATCGCCCCCTTCACCACCAGAAGCCCCCGCTCCTCATCGATCTGCATCACCTCGACCGAACGCACCGTGATGCGCTCGTTGCCCATTTGACCGGCCATCTTTTTGCCCTTCTTGGGCTTCGGGCCGGTACCGCGGTTCGTCGCGTGGCCGCCGATCGAGCCGCCGGAGCGGTGCTTCCGCTCGACGCCGTGGCTCGCCTCCTGGCCGGCGAAGTTGTGACGCTTCATCACGCCCTGAAAACCCTTGCCCTTGCTCGTGCCCGACACATCCACGAACATGAACGGCTTCAGCGCCTCGACCGTCAGCGTCTGGCCGAGCTCGAACTGCCCGATTTCACCCTCGTGCAGACGAAACTCGCGGTGATGCTTCTTCGGACCGGTCTGCGCCTTCGCGTCGTGACCGATCACCGGGATCGTTGAGGTCCGGGCCTTCGACTCGCCGTAACCGATCTGCACGCTGTCATAGCCGTCCGTCTCGTTCGTCTTGACCTGAGTCACGACGCACGGACCAACCTGGATCACGGTCACGGGAACGCTCGCGCCCGTGTCCGTGAACACGCGTGTCATACCCAGTTTGGTGCCAAGCAATGTCAGCGGCATCTTCAAACACTCCAGTCTCGCCGTCGCGAATACCCGCGATCGACGCTTCCCGACAAACGATTTCTCGCCTCGGGAGGTTCTTGCCCCGCCCGCGACACGCGGACCGGCAGAGGAACCCGTCATTCTCGAACTCGCCCCGACCCGGGGCACGAAAAAGGCCGCCGCCCTGCTGGGGGCCGCGGCCCTGATTTACGCCTTGATCTTGATGAACACACCTGCCGGAACCACAAGCCGATTCAACGCCTCGACCGTGCGCGCGTTCGGCTCGGTGATGTCGATGATCCGCTTGTGTGTGCGGATCTCGAACTGCTCACGAGATTTCTTGTCAATGAACGGGGAACGCAGAACCGTGTACCGCTCGATGCGCGTCGGCAACGGCACAGGACCGGCGACCTTCGCGCTCGTCCGCTTCGCGTGATCGACGATCTCACGCGCCGATGCGTCCAGCGCCTGATGGTCGTACGCCTCCATACGAATTCGAATGCGTGTACCTGTCATACCCTTTGCCGCCTCGCTCTCAATCGAGCTCTACATCCGTCACGCAATCCATCTCGACCCATACGAAGGGCCGATAGGAACCCTTGCCGCATCCGCGGCATCCAATCACGCCGAGTCAATACCACTCCGCGTTGGCCGTGATATCCGCCGCGAAGCGGATCACCGACCTGCCTGATTGACCATTCTGAACCACCGCTCCGACGGAGGGCCGCCGCAGCCGAGTCGCTAAAGATACGCATTCCCCATTTCTTGTCAACCTCCCGGCCCCTCCACTTTCTCGGGATCCTCACTCCTCCCACACCCGAACCGCGCCGATAATCACACCATGAGCACCCAAACCACCATCCGGACCGCCCTGCTCGCCACCCTCTTTATTCTGACAACCGCCGCCTACGCCCAGAACCAGCCCAACCGGGCCCCCCGCCCGGCCGCCCAGGAGCCCGTCCCGATCGAACTCTCCCAGACACCAACCGAACTCCGGGCCATCGGGCTCAACCTCTTCCTCCCCATCGACACCAATGTCCGCACCGAGTTCATCGCCGGAGGCCAATCCAAGACCGTCATCCAGCCCATGGACTCCACCTGGGTCGTCCAGGTCTTCAATTCCATCTCCCGCGACAAAAACCTCACCCCCTCCGCCGCCCTCGACGCCATCATCGATCAGCGGAAATCCGAGTTCGAGGTTAGACGCGGCCAGACCCGGACCCGCTCGCTCATCGAGGATTTCGACCGCATCGACGACCTCCAGTTCTCCGACAAGGAGGCCGCCCGCGTCTACCTCCGCCGCCCCGACGACCCCTCCTACCCCGTCACGGGCTACACCATCGTCCGCACCGAACCCGGCGAGTTCGTCATCTTTCAGCTCGACACCCCCACCGATGCCCTCCCCAGAACAAGGGTCATGTACGAGACCATCATCGCCTCGGCACGATGGATCGAGCGGAGAGAGGCCGACGAATCCCGCAGATTCGCAGCCCGCTCCGCCATCCGCTTCATGCAGACCGTCACCACCGAGGACATCGAGGCCGTTCTCACCGATTCCCCCGTCCACCTCCGCGTCTACCGCCCCCGTCCCGGCGGCCACCAGTCCGATGCCGAAGAAATCGGCTACCAGATCGTCGAGGTCCGGAAGGGCCAGGCCGGCGAGGTCGATCCCCGACGCGCTCGCACCAGTTGGGGCCCCGCAGAACGCGAGTGGGGCTTCCTCGCCACCATCAATGCACGCACCCTGATGCCCGATGCCGTCGTCAACTCGCGCGCCATCGCATTCCTCTCGAGGGACCGTCAAAACGAGTCATGGCGCGTCATCATGGAGATGAGAACCGGGTCGGTCATGCAGAAATCCGAACT
>REDD01000125.1 GCA_007693725.1 Phycisphaeraceae bacterium | reverse complement strand
TACGCGCCTGCTGGCGAACCGCCTGCACCGAGGGCAACAGGATGCTGATCAGCAGTGCGATGATGCTCACCACCACCAGCAACTCGATCAGAGTGAATCCTCGACGACTGTGTCTGTTCATCTGTGTGTCTCCAAACGCGATCTGCGTCACGATCGATGTCGCCCGGTCGGGCAAATGCGGCTGAGAGGAGTCGAACCTCCACGGGATTTTACTCCCACCAGAACCTGAATCTGGCGCGTCTGCCAATTCCGCCACAGCCGCGATGCTGCGAGCCACGCAAGATAGCGAAGACCGATCAATTGACAAGCGTATCGGGGCTGCGGGCCGGCCGAACCGACCTCCTTTCACTTATGGACGATACGAGCCGGTTCGGGGTGGGGATTCACCGACTCTCCCCAAACGTATCCCAACTTTGGGCCTCTGGCCAACCGCGGAGCCAAAAGACCTATCAAATTCCGTCCAGACTACCCTTCGGCGCCATCCTGATCGGCGTCGGCGGTGCGGACCGAGCCGGGGCGATACCCCGGCACACCCCGCGCCTCCAGCACCTTCTGGCGGATCTCCTCGCACAGGTCCGGGTTCTCGCGGAGGAAGGTCTTTGCGTTCTCGCGCCCCTGGCCGAGCCGGACATCGCCGTAGGAGAACCACGCGCCCGCCTTGTCGATGACATTGTCGGCAGCGCCGAGGTCTACGAGGTCGCCGGTGAAGCTGATGCCCTCGTCGAACATGATGTCGAACTCCGCCTCGCGGAATGGAGGCGCCATCTTGTTCTTCACCACGCGAGCACGCACACGATTGCCGATGTTCTTGTCGCCGTCCTTGATCGCGCTGATGCGCCGGATGTCGATCCGGATCGAGGAGTAGAACTTGAGCGCCCGACCGCCCGCGGTCGTCTCGGGCGAGCCGAACATGACGCCGATCTTCTCGCGAATCTGATTGATGAAGATCACGGTGCAGTGGCTCTTGGCGATCGCGCCGGTCAGTTTCCGCATGGCCTGACTCATCAGCCGCGCCTGGAGTCCAACGAAGGAATCCCCCATTTCCCCCTCGATTTCCGCCTTCGGGACGAGCGCGGCCACCGAGTCGACGATCACGAGATTGACCGCGTTGGACCGGACCAGCATCTCGCAGATCTCCAGCGCCTGCTCGCCGAAGTCCGGCTGCGACACCAGCAGCTCATCCACATTCACGCCGAGGCGACGCGCCCACGAAGGATCGAGCGCGTGCTCGGCGTCGATGAACGCGGCCACGCCTCCCTTCTTCTGGGCGTGCGCTGCGACCGTGAGCGCGAGTGTCGTCTTGCCCGAGGATTCCGGGCCGTAGATCTCAACGATCCTGCCGACGGGCACCCCCTTGCCGCCCAATGCGAGGTCCAGCGAGATCGTTCCCGTCGAGATGCCCGGGATCGCGGCGAAGGCGTTCTCATCCAGGCGCATGATCGAGCCCTTGCCGTAGGACTTCTCGATCTGGCCCAGGGTGCGCGTGAGCGACTCACGGCGCTGCTTGGCCTCGACCTCCTGCTGGGCCTTGAGGCGTGCCTCTTCCTTTGCTGTGGTCCCCGTCGATTCCGCCGCCTTTGCCATGCTGCCCTCCTGAGCCGCCTCCGGCATTTCCAGCCGACCCGCACGCTGTCCCGGCTTTCCGTTCCGAGCTGCCTTTTCGTTGCGTGTGCTGACCATACTCGATGCCTCCTGACCGCGTCCATGCTCCGAACTGGACGCATCTGTTTGGTATCCAGAAGGTACAGCCGGGCCCGCATCCTGTCAAGCTTTGTTTGGAATACAGTCGGACAACGGACACCGACCACTGACATGCTGTCGTCAGTCCGGCTTCAAAATCCCCTGAATGAGGGACACGAATCGGCATCCCCGCTCCTCGAAGTGCGCAAACTGATCCCAAGAGGCACACCCCGGCGACAGCAGCACGATCTCGCCCGGCTTCGTACGCCCCCCGACCCACGCCGCCGCCTTCTCCAGCGTCTGCACAAACTCCGCCTGCCCGCCCGCGCTGCGGATCTCCCGGGCCAACCGCTCTCCGGTTGCACCGATGGTCGCCACCGAAGCGCAGCCCGCGGCCGCCCGCACCATGCCCCCGAGATCGACGCCCTTGTCGTAGCCGCCGCAGATGAGGTGGATTCGGTGGGTTCCCTCCTGCTCGAAAGCTCCGACCGCCAGGGCACAGGCCTCGGGTGTTGTGGATTTCGAGTCGTTGTACACACGCACCCCGCTGAACTCACCCACGAACTCGAGCCGATGGGCCAGACCGCGGAATCCCTCGAACGCCGCGGTCCGATGCCCCGTGCATGCCTCGACCGTGGCGCGGGCAATAGCGGCGTTCAACCGGTTGTGCTCGCCCGGGAGGCGGAGCGAAGACGTCAGCTCCTCATCGGCATCCGACTGCGAGACACCGATGCTTTTTCTTTTCCCCGCGACCAGTTCCGCGAGCCCCCCTGCGCCATCCTCCGCGCAGTACACGACCACGCCGTCACCCTCGGCGATGCGCGCCTTGCAGGCGCGGTAGTGCTCGTAGCTCCCGTGCCAGTCGATGTGATTCGGCATGACATTGGTCAGCACCCCCACGCCCGGCGACCACGCCGCATCCCCTTCGCTTCCCACGCCTGCGCCGAGCCAGTAGAGCATTGCGCTGGACAGCTCCAGCACCACCCACTCGCTCGCACACGCCTCATCCAGCCCGTCCAGCACCGATCCGCCGATGTTCCCGCCCAGGTACGACCGCACCCCGACGGACCCGAGCAGATGATGGATCATCGCGCTCGTGGTGGACTTGCCGGCGCTGCCCGTCACACCAATGACGCGGTCCCGATTCAGTTGCTCCACAGCCATGCGGATCTCGGTCGTGATCGGCACGCCCGCCGCGGCCGCCGCACGCAGGTACCGGTTCTCCCACGGGCGTGGTACCGCGGGATTGGCCACGACGAGCTCCGTATCTGTGAAATCAGCGACATTGTGCCCCCCCAGACGCAACTGGACCTGCCCCGAATCGATCAGCCCGCGCAGCATCCCCAGCGGCTCGGCGAGTGCATCTTCGGACGCCGTGTCCGTCACGAGGACATCCGCCCCCTGCTCGACCAGCCCGCGCGTCACGCCTAGCCCGCCGCCGAAGCGTCCGAGGCCCATGATCGTCACACGCATGCCTGAATAATCGTGCTTCACACGCGCATCATCCCCGCCGGCGCACACACAGGCAACGCCCTCCCCGCCCCCGGCCCCCGGACCCCGGAAATCACGCGCTCTTTCGCATGGCCCCGGCAGGCGCTGCGATCCGCTGCACCACACGCAGCGAGTTCACCGCCAGGACCTGACGAAACTCCGTTGTCGTCTGCGCAAGCTCGCCGAAGAACCGCGTCACGCCCTCCCACGACCCGATGTCGTGGAACGCGATGTAGCCCCGCGGCACGACGAACCGGGCCCACGCCTCGAAGTCGCACCGCGACGCCTCGTAGGAATGATCGCCGTCGATGAAGAGCAGTCGCACCGGACGATCCCACTTCGCGGCCGCTTCCGCCGAGGAGCAGACCATGGGCTCGACATGCGAGGCCACCCCCGCCTTGGTGATGTTCTCGCGGAATCGTTCGAGCGTCGATCCGCTCTGCACGATCTCGGGCACCTCCCACTTCTGCCCCTGCTGGTGCTCGGGCGAGCCCTTGAAGTGGTCGATCGCATGGACCTTCTCACGCCCGGCGCGCATGGAACCGGTCGCGAGCCACGCCGTCGAGCGTCCCATGAAGGAACCGATCTCGACGATCTCGCCGACGCCTTCGCCCGACGCCGCGAGCCGCATCAGCGCGAATCCCTCCAGCGGATGCAGAAAGCCGGTGATGTCGTTGAACCGCCCCAGCGAATCGAGAAAAACGCCAGCGGTCTGCATTTCGTGAAGGAGGGCGGAATCGGTGAGCATCGTTGGGTCTCCGGGGTTTTCCGGGGTTTTCCGGGGGTCGGGGATGCCCAACTCATCGTCCGTCCCGCGAGCCCTCATCCAGATTTCGGCTCTTCGCCCTCCGCCGCCCGCTGGATCCCCCGCATCATCCCCTTGAAGACGATGCCGTGGAGCGGCAGCACGCTGTACCAGTATGCGATGCCCAGCAATCCCTTGGGACGGAAGCGTGCCGTCTGCTTCAGCACCGTCTTCTCACCCCGCGGCTCCATGAAGAATTCGAGCGTTGCGACTCCCGGCAATTTCATCTCCGCACGCAGGAGCAGACTCCGGTCCCGTGCGATCCCCGCCACCCGCCAGAAATCCAGCGCCTCGCCGTAATGAATGTTCTCAGGATTTCTTCGGCCCCGTCGCAATCCCGGCCCTCCCACCATCTTGTCCATGATCCCACGAATCCGCCACAGCCAGTCCGCCGCGTACCACCCATGCCCACCACCCACGCGGCACACCGCGCGGAAGACCTCGCTGCACGAGGCCGCGATCTCGATCTCTCGCGCATCGACATACTCCGTGCCGCCCGCCCAGTCGGGATCGCCGGGGATCGTCCCACCCGCCGACCACACTGTTTCGACATCGCTCGCGGTCACCTTCCCGAGCGCAAGCGAGATCGCATCACGGACTGACAACAAGTCCTGCGGCATCAGGCGATGCGCTCGGTCGTCCCGACAGACCACGCGGTTTCGCAATCCCTCGGCCAGCGGGCGCGCGATCGGAGCGGGCACCGGGGTCACCAGATGGATCCACGCGCTGCTGAGGCGCGGCGTCAACACCGGCACCGGAATGATCACGCGCCGGCGCAGCCCCGCCTCCTCCGCCATGATGTGCATCAACACCTCGTAGGTGAGCACATCGGGACCGCCGATGTCCAGCGCCTCGCCGATGGTTTCGGGCGTCTCCAGACATGCGACGAGATAGTGCAGGACATTCCGCACCGCGATCGGCTGGGATTTGGTGCTGACCCACTTCGGCGTGATCATGATCGGCAGGCGCTCGACGAGATAACGCAGTATCTCGAATGATGCCGAGCCGCTGCCGATGATCATCGCCGCACGCAGGGTGGTGACGGGGACACCTGTGGATGCCAGCGCACGCTCGACCTCGCGTCGGGATGCGAGGTGTTCGCTGAGATTCTCGCCGAGTTCACCGAGGCCGCCGAGGTAGATGATCCGCTCGACACCGGCCCGCTCCGAGGCGTGCGCGAAGCGCTCGGCCAGTGCATGATCCTGACGCGCGAAGTCCTTGCCGGCGACCGTCATCGAATGCACGAGGTAGTACGCCGCCCGGCATCCCTCGATGCATTGCTGAAGGCCCTCGCCATCCGAGAGATCACCCTTGACGATCTCGACCCCGGGATCTTTCGTCCATGCGCGATCGCCCAGCTTCTCCGGCGAGCGAGCCATGCAACGAATGCGATATCCGGCAGCGAGCAACCTCGGCGCGAGCCGGCCGCCGATGTACCCGGTCGCCCCCGTCAGCAGGATGGGTCGATCATCGTGAATCGCTATCTTCCCGAAGCGTTCCCCGATGGACGCTCCCTACCAAGCCCGGCCAGCAACAGTGCGAATGGATGGACACGGATCCTCCCATCATCGGTCCGGGCGATTGTCCGCCCGCGAACTTTCACCAGCATCGTCACGGCGTAGAGCGTTGCCGCACCGGCGAGCAGCCGACCGAGGTCGCGACGAACGCGGCGGCCCGATCGGGCCAGATGCATCGCGGCGCGGAGTCCGGGGGCGTGCAGCACCAGCGCATCGCCCGCCCCTCGCACTTCGTAGCGATGACCCGCGGACTCCAAAGTGAGAGAGCCATCAATCTCGATGGAGCGGACTCGCTGAACTGGAGATCGCTGGTCGGCGGGGTTCACGATGCCGAGCCGTCGCGTGTCCGGATCCGCAGGGTGCCGTGCAGCCGCCACTTCGCGTGCTCCGTGCCCTCGCCCGTGCCACTGGGCACGAAGACCTCCAGATTGTCGAACTCGTAGGTGATCTCGGCATTCCGACCAGTGAGACGCTCGTACAAGCCGATCGCGAGATCGGGCCATGTCTTGGTATGCTCGGCCACAGTCTGCTCCGTTTCAAAGGTATTCCGCGCGGCGAACAACCGCCCTGCAGCACCGTGTTCGCCGGAAACCCCGACCGGATGCAATACGCCGACCGAACCTCAGCGCCCATACGGAGTCGCACCCATGCGCTGCATCATTCAGCGAGTGCTACAAGCCAGCGTCGTCGTTGATGACAGGACCACGGGCTCCATTGATCGGGGCATTCTCGTACTCGCGGGGCTCGCATCCGGAGATACACCCCGCGACTGGGAGTGGATGGCGGAGAAGATCGCCAACCTGCGTATCTTTCCCGATGACGACGGCAAGATGAACCGTTCCGTGCTCGAGCTCGGTGCGGGCGCTGACGGGAAGGTCGGCATCCTCGGTGTGCCGAACTTCACCGTCGCGGGCGACACGCGCAAGGGCCGACGCCCTTCCTTCGACACCGCCATGCACCCGGATCAGGCCACCGAGGCGTTCGATGCCTTCGTCGCTGCGCTGCGAACGCACGCCCCAATCGTCGAGACCGGCATCTTCGGTGCGGACATGCAGGTTCACCTCGTGAATGACGGCCCCGTTACGCTCGTTCTTGAATCCCCCGCGCGTCAATGAGACGCGCTGCCCGACCGGTCCGTGTCGATTACGAGCCGCCCTCTTCGATCACGATGAAGTAGCGATCCTCGGCGATCTTCCGGAAGGAACCCGTTTCAAGGTTGCCGTCATCCATCATGTCATCGATGGTGATCATGAACTCATCGTCGCGGGTTGTACCGACGCCGTTGAAGTGAACGCCGACCCCGAAGCCGATGCCGGACGAGTTCGTCTCGATGTCCCACACGCCGCCGATGGGCGTGCCCTTTTCCCATGCACGCGGCTTGATGTACTCCTCGAGCCCGGACGGCAGCACGCCTGACTCGGCGTTCGCGGGCCAGTCGCCGTACTTGACGCGATAGGCGTGGCATGCATCGCGGAAGATGCGGAGTTCGGTCGCGAAGGCCGATCGGGCTGCCTCGACCGACATTCCCGAAACCTGGGCGATGACGGTCGCGGCGATGATCCCGAGGATCACCACAACGATGAGGATCTCGACGAGCGTGAAGCCGCGTCGGCATCCAGCGCGTCCCGATCCAGCAATCTGTCGGAATGGTGTGTTCATCGCATCACACTCCGGCATAACCGACCATCCTCCATCCGAAGAATCGGATATCGGGAGCGTCCAAGCCACGCATGGCCCAAAAATGAAAGACCCCGGCGCGATGAGCAATGCGCCGGGGCGATCATTAGCGTCTGTGACGGTCCGAGAATCGACGACGGCTTATTCGCGCCGCCTGCGTGCTGCGCACAGACCGGCGATGCCCATGAGAACCGCAGCACCGGGCGTCGGCGTCATGATCGACTCGCTCTCGCCCGCATCGCCGACGGAAATGACATGGGCTCCGAACATCATCGATCCGTCCGTCATCGCAGCAACGATGTCCGAGAACGAGCCGATGGACGAGAGTCGCATCGTCGCCCACTCGCCGGGGTTGATGCCGTTCCCGGGCGGGGGCGCGGCCGCACCTGCGTTGAAGTCCGCGGTGATGCCCATTCCTCCCCATCCGGGAAGATTGTCCGGTCCGGTGCCGCCGCCGGCGATCAGATTCACGCCGGGGCCGTTGATCATTCCGAGAAGCGATCCGAGCAGGCCCGGAGCATCGTCGATGTAGATGTTCGCAACGCTCGAAGTGATCGGACCGAGATTTCGGACCGTGAAGTGAACTTCGGCGCCCACCTCAGACAGTTCCACCTCGATCTGGCCTGAAATATTCACCGGGCCGTTGGTCGTGATCTGACCGAAGGTGAAAATCGCCGCGTTCGCGGACGCACCGATACCAGCAACCGCGCAGGCACTCAAAATGCCGACGCACAACCGTGTGCAGGGATACATGTTTTCCGACTCCTGTGGTGCAAGCCAAGCGTTGCCTGAGCGCACACATCACCGCGGGACATGTCAGTACGCGGCGGGCATAGGGATGCCGCGTACAGCCACAGCGCTGATTGTGAACACAGACGGGTTTCTAACTCCGATCCGGCGACTCACCGGACCTGTGCATGCGTTCAAACAGACACGCACTACTCCTACATAAAAATTACCCCGAAAAAGTACCTAGGCAAGCCACTACGATTCGTACCGGGGATTTCCCTATACATGAGGTGCCCCCGAGCAGGGCGGGGGCGTCATTCTTTACCCAGATTCACAGGGCAAGATGCTCATAACTCCGGCGCGAACCCTCGGCGCATGGTGTTCTCGCAGCTCGCCCGCGGCTCGATGAATTGCAGGAGGTAGTCGCGCCCGCCCGCCTTCGACCCGACCCCCGACATGCCGAACCCGCCGAAGGGCTGGCGGGCGACCAGTGCGCCCGTGATGCCGCGGTTCAGGTACAGATTGCCGACACGGAACTCGCGCTTGGCCCGCTCCAGGTTGCTCGGCTTCCTGCTGAACACGCCGCCGGTCAGCTTGTATACGGATGAATTCGCGATCGCGAGCGCCTCGGCGTAGCTCCGCGCGTGCATGATGCTCAGCACCGGCCCGAAGATCTCATCGCGACCGACGCGGTGCTCCATCGTCACGCCGGAGAAGATCACCGGAACCACGAACCGATCGCGATGCTCCGCGACGAATGCATCATCGCCCGGCAGCTCCATCTCCAGTTCGACGCGGCAGCCCTCCGCCTTGCCCTTCTCGATGAAGCGCCGAATGGTGCCGCCCGCCTGCGCATCGATCACCGGCCCCACATCCGTGCCTGATCGCAGCGGATCACCGATGACCAGCGAGCGCGTCGACTCGACGAGCCGCTCGATGAACAGGCGCGTGTGGCGTCCATCCACGCCGTCCGGGTCGACCACGATGCACCGCGAACACGCCGAGCACTTCTGCCCCTGAAACCCGAACGCCGAGGCACGCACACCCAGCACCGCCTCATCCAAGTCCGCCGAGGTATCGACGATCACCGCGTTCTTGCCCCCCATCTCGCAGACCACCTTCTTCACGAAGTGCTGCTCCTCCGGCGTCACGCCTGACGCCTGGATGATGTCCAGCCCGACCGCCTTCGAACCCGTGAAGGCGATGAGCGCCACCCGCGGATCGCGCACCAGTGCCGCACCGACCGTCTCGCCCTGCCCCGGCAGGAAATGCAGCACCCGGCGTGCGGCCTCTCGCGAGCCCAGCACATCCGCGCTCGCCAGCGCCTCCCACAGAATCTCCGCCAGCACCTTCGCGATTCCGGGGGTCTGCTCCGCCGGCTTGAGCACCACCGTGTTCCCCGTGACCAGCGCTGCCGTCACCATCCCGCAGGCGATCGCCAGCGGGAAGTTCCAGGGCGAGATCACCGCCGCGACGCCCCGCGCCTGATACCACTGCTCATCGAGCTCGCCGATGAACCGCCCCATCCGCTCGCGCCGGAACAGCCCGACCGACTCGCGTGCGTAGTACTCGCAGAAGTCGATCGCCTCGCAGACATCCGCATCCGCATCCACCCAGCCCTTGCCGTTCTCCTTGATGATGATTCCCGACAGTTCATCCCGGCGCGCCCGCATCGCCTCCGCCGCCAGCACCAGCGCCCGCGCACGCTTGCGCGGATCCAGATCGCGCCATGCCGCGAACGCCTCGTGCGCCACCTTCACCGCCGCGTGCGCATCCTCCACGGTCGAGTCGTTCCGCACTTGGGGCACCGCTGCGCCACGGATCTTCTCCGCGAAGGCGCCACGCACCTCCGCGTAGGCGAAGTCACGCAGCGACTCATTGAAGAACGGCTTGCCGTCCCCCACACCCTCCACCGCCGCCGACAACGCATGCCGCTCCGGCGCAATCTCCACCAGATCCCGCTTCGTCACCGCGCCGTTGGTGCCGCTTGCTCCGTGCGGCGACCTCAGCAATTCCGCCGCATCCGCGTTGTCGAGGAACCCCGCCTTCAACCACGACTCGTTTGAGGTGTTCTCCAGCAGGCGGCGGACCAGATACGCCATCCCCGGGATCATCTCCCCCACCGGCACATACTCGCGCACCCGCAACCCCATCGCCGTCCCGGCGCTCTTGAGCTGATCCGCCATGCCGTGCAGCATCTGCAGCTCGATCGCGTTCCGGGGCAATCCCGTCGCATCCACCATCGCCAGCGCCGCACCGATCGAACGCGCGTTGTGCGACCCCAACGCCAGCTTCACGCCACCCTGCCCCGCTTCCCGCGGCGTCGACTCCACAAAGGTCCGGCTCATCCGCTCGAAGCACGCATCCGTCTCGCGCTTCGTGTTCCACACCGGACACTTCCACCCCATCTGCTCCGCGTGGATCGTCTCGTAATCCCAGTACGCGCCCTTCACCAGCCGCACCGTCACCACGCGCCCCGTCCGCTTCGCCCACTCGACGATCCGCCGCGCATCTGAATCACCCGACTTCAGATACGCCTGCATCGCCAGACCCACCGGCGTATCAACCGCCTCCGCGCACTCCATGAACAGCCGCAGCGTCAGATCTTTCAGCGCGTACTGCTCCATGTCGAAGTTGATGAACACCCCCCGCGCCTTCGCCGCCTCCAGAATCGGGAGCACACGCTTCTTCAGATCCCGGATCGCGCCATCCGTATCAATCGGGTTCGACCGCGCCGACAACGAGGAGATCTTGATCGACACATTCGTCCGCGGGATCGCGCCGAGGTGATCGCTCTCCAACTCCGGCTTCGCTTTCCATGAGCCGACCTCCTCCGGCAGGTTGTTCACCAGATCCAGATACTTCGCCAAGTACCCGTCCGCCTCCGCATCGCTGACGCACGCCTCGCCCAACAGGTCGACGCTGAATGCGATGTCGCTCTCCCAGAGCTTCTTCAAACTCCCCAGGGCATCCGCCGCGTCCGTCCCCGCGATGAACTTCCGCGCCATCCCCTCGATCTGCCCGGAGACCGTCTTGGTCATCAGCCCCTTCGCCAGCCCACCCGCCGACAACCCCAGTTCCATCCCCGCTGGCAGCTTCACGCCCGGCTGCGTCAGGTAGTCCACCAGATGCTCGTGCACCGCATCCGATGAGTGGCGCAGGACCGGGAACGCATCGACAAACCGGAACAACTGCACCTTGAACTGCTGGTCCTTCATCGACCAGTCCATGAGCTTGTCCGACCAGAACTGCTTGCTCAGCACCCCCGACTTCGCCCCCCGCGCCCGCTCGAGCAACTCCTCGCCGATCGCACGGATGGCCGGCTCCAGATCGCCATCCACCCCCACCAGTCCGGCCGCCCCGCCGCCCACGCGCGCCGATGCCCCGTGATCCGACTTCCGAGGTGATGCCGCCTTGCGAAACAACGCCATGCTCAGTCCCTTTGCACGAAATGACGATGCACCATCCGACGCCCGAACGCCGCACGCGTCGCCGGGTCTATCCTACGCGGACGGCCTTCCAATCGCAGACCTTTCCACCACCCGGAGCACGCTGGCGATGACCGCGACAGCTTCCCCTCTCCGCAACGCCCCAACCTTTCGTCGCCTGTTCCGTCCCCTCACCCTTTTCCTCTCCGGCACGCTCCTGATCATCCTCGGGAGCACCGTTGCCATCCTTGCACTCGTCCTGTGGTCCGACTCGCTCATCCCGCAACAGCGAACGCCCATTCCCGGTCAGATCGTCGTCACGGGATCCGAGTCTTACGATGTCTACCTTGAGACACGATCCCGAATCGACGGACAACTCGTCCAAGGCAACATCCCCGATACAGACATTGTCCTCACGGGCGCTGGCATCGAAGTCTTCATCCCCGAACCCTCGGACGAACCCGAACGCCTCGGCAGCTACGAGCTGAAGCACTACTCCGGCCAGAAGATCTTTCAACTCCGCACGGAAACAACCGGCGACACCACGATCTCCGCGGCCTACCGCGAGGGTGCCCGACCCACCGGCCAGCCCGTAATCGCGATCCGCCGCACCATCGGCGTGGGGGAGAGTATCGGGCCCGCGTTGATCTCCCTCGGAGGATTCTCGGCGCTGGCGATCCCCGGTGCCGGTTTGATTCTGCTCGCGGGACTACTCCTCAGCATCAAGCTCTGCCGCTCCCGGAAGCAACACGCCGCACCGGCATAGAGTCAGGCATGGCTTCGCCCAAGCCCAAAGTCCTCGTCGCGATGTCCGGCGGTGTCGACTCCTCCGTCGCCGCGGCACTCCTCCTCCGCGCCGGCTACGAAGTCGTCGGTGTCTTCATGCGCCTCGGCTCCCCCGGCGAGACGCTCGACGAACTCACCCCCTTCGACTCCGCGGGCGTCACCTGCGACCCCAACCGAATCAAAATCGGCCACCAAGGCTGCTGCTCCATCAACGATGCCGCCGATGCCCGCCTCGTCGCCGCCGAGCTCGACATCCCCTTCTATGTCTGCAACTTCAAGAAGGACTTCAACCGCATCATCGACTACTTCGTCGACGAGTACGCCGCCGGACGCACCCCCAACCCCTGCGTCCGCTGCAACGACTGGCTCAAGTTCGGCAAGCTCCGCGACTACGCCCGACAGATCGATGCCGACTTCGTCGCCAGCGGCCACTACGCACGCATCACCTCCGAGCCCGACGGCTCCCTCGCCCTCCGGCGCGGCATCGACCACGCCAAGGACCAGTCCTATGTCCTCTTCGGCGTGCCCCGCACACACCTCTCCGACATGCTCCTGCCCATCGGCGGCCTCGAAAAACCGCGCGTCCGTGAACTCGCGCACGAACTCTCCCTCCCCGTCTTCGACAAACCCGACTCGCAGGAAATCTGCTTCGTCCCCGACAACGACTACGCCGGACTCGTCGAACGACGCCGCCCCGACCTCGCCCGCAAGGGACGCATCCTCGACACACAGGGCAACACCGTTGGCGAGCACGACGGCCAGCACCGCTACACCATCGGCCAGCGTCGCGGCGTCGGCGTCGCCCTCGGCTACCCCATCTATGTCGTCGACAAAGACCCCGACGCCAACACCGTCACCATCGGCAACCCCGAAGACCTCCTCACATCAAACTGCACCGTCTCCGAGGCGAACTGGCTCATCGACGACTCCCGCTTCGCCGAGTGGACCCCGACCCTCGCCCGCTACCGCTACAACGCCGAGGCACGCCCCGCCGAGGCACACCTCCTCCCGGACACCGACGACGCCACTCCATCCGGGCGTGCAGGACGCTTCGCCGTCCGCTTCCCCGAACCGCAGCGGGCCGTCGCACCCGGACAGGCGCTGGTCCTCTACGACGCATCCGAACCCGACCGCGTCCTCGCCGGCGGCTGGATCGAATCCGTCGACTGACTCCCCCCACAACCACGCGCGTAAAAAAACAACCCGGCAACCATGGCCGGGTCGTGTTCCTGTCACATCAATCGTGCTT
>REDD01000010.1 GCA_007693725.1 Phycisphaeraceae bacterium | reverse complement strand
CACGGTCGCCCCAGAAGGGCGCGCCGGGGATGTCGACCTCGGTGCTGACATCGGAGCGGACCTTGGTTTCGACGGCCGTCGCAGTGCCCCCGCCCCCGGAAGTGTCCCCGGAAGTTCCCGCGGCGACGGCATCGTCCGAGTCTGCGGTGGATTCGAGTGCTTCGCGTGTGGTTTCGGCGGCCTTGGCGCGCTTGGCGAGTCGTTCCTCGATCTCGGCGTGGAGGACATCGGTCTTGCCGTCGGCGATGTGGTCCATGGTGCGGAGGCCCTCGAAGGCGTCGCGGCCGTAGTAGAGCGGGCCTTTGTAGATGGAGCGGAGGTAGTCCTCGCAGTAGTGGCGCGTGAGGGCTGCGCCGCCGAGGACGACGGGGACGGTGATGCCCTGCTCGTTGAGTTCCTTGAGGTACTCCTCCATGACATTGACGGACTTGACGAGGAGTCCGGACATGCCGATGGCGTGGGCGTCGGTCTCCTTCCACTTCTCGACGATGTTGGAGAGTGGCTGCTTGATGCCGATGTTGTAGACGGTGTAGCCGTTGTTGCTGAGGATGATGTCGACGAGGTTCTTGCCGATGTCGTGGACATCGCCCTTGACGGTGGCGAGGACCATCTTGCCCTTGGTCTCGCCCTCGACGCGGTCGAGGTGGGGTTCGAGGTACGCGACGGCCTTCTTCATGACCTCGGCGGATTGCAGCACGAAGGGGAGCTGCATCTGTCCGGAGCCGAAGAGCTCGCCGACAACCTTCATGCCCGCGAGGAGGTGTTCGTTGATGATGGTGAGCGGCGGGTAGGCCTGCATGGCCTCGTCGAGGCACGCTTCGAGGCCCTGTTTTTCGCCGTCGATGATGTGGCGCTGGAGGCGTTCTTCGAGCGTGAGGTCTTCGACGCGCGGGCCGGTCGCGGCGGACTCGACATCCTTGAAGAGCTCGATGAAGGCCTGGAGCGGGTCGAAGTCGTCTTCGATGTCGTAGTCGCGTTCGGCGGCGGGGGGGAGTCCGGTGCCGCCATTGGCCTCGGAGCGTCGGTCGTAGATGAGGTCGAGCGCGGCGAGCTTGTGGGCCTCGTCGATCTTGGCGAGGGGGAGGATCTTGCTGGCGTGGACGATGGCGCTGGTCATGCCCGCTTCGGTGAGTTCGTGGAGGAAGACGGAGTTGAGGACGACGCGCGCGGGGGGCTTGAGGCCGAAGGAGACATTGGAGAGGCCGCAGGTGATCTGGACATCGGGGAACGCCTCGGCGATGCGGCGCGTGCCCTCGATGAGTTCGAGCGCGGAGCGCCGATCGGCATCCATGCCCGTCGAGATGGGCAGCACGAGGGGGTCGATGAAGAGGTCCTCGACGCTGAGGTTGTGCTGCTGTTGGGCGCGCTCGATGGCGCGGGTGGCGATGGCGAGCTTGCGGTCGGCGGTGCGGGCCATCGCGGCTTCCTGATCCTCGTCGATGGTGCCGATGACGAGCGAGGCATTGTAAGTGCGCGCGATTTCGCAGATGGCGTCGAACTTCTCCTCGCCATCCTCGAAGTTGGCGGAGTTGATGATGCAGCGACCCGAGGCGCACTTCAGCCCCGCCTCGATGGTGGCGACCTGCGTCGAGTCGAGCATCAGCGGCGCATCGACCTGGCGGACGAGGCGCATCACGATCTCGCGCATGTCGTCGGCGTTGTTGCGACCGGCGTAATCGACATTGACATCGAGGATGTGCGAGCCCTCGCGGACCTGCTGCTTGGCCATCGAGATGATCTCGTCCCAGTCCTCGGCTTCGAGCAGCTTCTTGAACTTCCGCGAGCCGGAGGCGTTGCACCGTTCGCCGACGATGAGGAAGGAGTTGTCCTGGCGCAGCTCCGTCGGGGCGTACAGCGAGGTCGCGCTCGCGCGGAACGGTGCGCGTGTGCGCTCGATGGGCGGGCGGTCGTTGACCATCTCGGCGAGCGCGCCGATGTGCTCGGGTGTGGTGCCGCAGCAGCCGCCGACGAGACCGACGCCGTCGTGCTCGACGAAGCGCTGCACCGCCTCGGCCATCGCGCCGGGCTTGAGCGGGTATTCCGTGCGTCCCTCGACGAGCACCGGCAGACCGGCGTTCGGGTACACGGTCACATGGCGCGGCCAGTGCTTGCACAGCCACGCGATGTGCTCGGCCATCTCGACCGGGCCGGTCGCGCAGTTCAGACCGAGTGAGAGGATCGGATACCGCGCCAGCGCGTGCGCTGCGGCTTCGATGGAGGTGCCGGTGAGCATCGTACCCATCTGCTCGATGGTGACGCTGACCATGATCGGGATGTCATCGATGGAGCGCCCCTTCTCTTCGAGGGCGTCGAGGCAGGCGTTGACCGCGCACTTGACCTGGAGGATGTCCTGACAGGTTTCGAGCAGGAAGGCATCGGTGCCGCCGTCGATCAGGCCGCGGGCCTGCTCGCGGTAGGAATCGTGCAGGACATCCCAGTTGGTTTGGCCGAGGGAGATGAGCTTCGTGCCGGGGCCCATCGAGCCGAGGACGAAGCGTGGCTTATCGCTCGTCGAGTGCTTGTCGCACGCGGCCCGTGCCACCTCCGCGGACATCCTCGCCAGCTCGTAGGTCTCGTCCTGGAGATCGAACTCGCTGAGCACCAGCTTGTTCGAGCCGAAGGAGTCAGTCTCGACGGCATCCGCGCCGACCCGCAGGAAGCTCTCGTGGATCTCCTGGATCACATCCGGGCGGGTCT
>REDD01000032.1 GCA_007693725.1 Phycisphaeraceae bacterium | reverse complement strand
GGTGTCGCCGGGATTTCCACACCAAGACTTGGTAAACACGGCTGGTTCCCCCTTGCACCGGCCGGATTCGAAATTACTGTTCATGTGTAGGTTTGAGGGAACACGCGCCAGCAGCCGCGGAGGCGGCCGTTGAGCAGGAGAGAAGAGAGATGCATAGAAACACGATTGTCGTGAGCGCTGCGATTGCTGCGCTCGGTGCGAGTGCCTCGGGTGCCGTGGTTCTCACGGACAACGCCTTGGCAACCGATATCCCCGGATTCGTTTCGGCACAGTCACTTGTCCCGATCAATCTGGCCGGCCAGAGCCCCATTTTGGATTCTGCCCTGACCGGCACCGGCGGCAATGGCGTGAACCAGCTCGTTTCGAGCTTCAGCGCCGCTTTCGGACTCTTTACGGGCACCCTCACCTCGACGGTGTATGCCAACCAGTCACTCCCAGGCCTCGGCGTCAACCAAGTCGCCATCGTCTACGAGTTCGTCGGCAACGGCCCCTCGGGCATCGACTTCTTCAACTTCGGGCTCAACACCGGTCAGGCGCTTGACTACGACGACATCATCAACGCGACCCATGGTCGTCTGACCGATGCGGCCGCGACAACACCCGGTCAGCTCGTTCAGGCAGTGGCGGACAACACCGGCTTTAATCCGACACTTGAATTCGATTTCGAGGCATTCGGCAAGCTCGGCGGACCGAGCACCACCGAGCGCCTCACTTGGTATGTCATCGCTGGTGGTGATGTCAGAGTGAATGTCGTTGATGTCGGCGTCATCGATGCCGGTACCGCTACGGCACAGGCGCTCGCCTTCACCACCACCCCCGGCCAGGACGACCTGAATGTCCCCGCTCCCGGCGCGGCGATCCTCGGTGTGATGGCCTTCGGCCTCGCATCCCGTCGGCGTCGGTGACAAATAAGTTCACTTCGGCGGCGTGAATCGTCGCCGAGAGAGTGAGAGAGTCCGCGTTGGTGCTCGAGAGTGCGCTGACGCGGTTTTCAAGCCGGCGGGTTCCCGCCGGCGCACATTTGCAGGCACTCGTCATTCCACGAGTTGGAGGCGATTTCATGATCTCTCTTCGCAACGCGGCACCCGCAACGGTCATCCTTGCCGTCGCGACCACGGCCGGGGCTTCGTACATCGACACGATGTTCCAGACCGCTGCCGATCCATCGACCTACGGCAACTTGGTTCAATCCCTCGATGTCCAGGCAGCCGGCTACAACTTCCAGATCCCCGCCGGATTCACCAACTCCGGGTACATCAACAATGTCATCAGCGGCGGTGTGCCCATCGCCGAACTCGACCGCACTCAGATCCGCTCCGATGTCTACACAGTCACCACGGCGCAGTCTTTCACTTCCGGTGCCGACACCATCAACCTCAGCCCGGGCGACATGGTCTTCGCCTACCGCATCCGCCTCACCAGCGGCAGCACCAACACCGTGGAAACGCTCCGCACCTGGGGGCTCACCGGCGTCGATCCTGTTCTCGGCGGCAGCGGCATCCTCGCTGCCCCCGACCAGCTGATCGGCCACGGGTTCTTCATCGACGGCGCCTCCGCGAATCCGGCCGGATTCGGGCCGATCACCACGGTCGGCAGTGACCTCGAATATGTCCCGGGCTTCTTCGGCTCGGTCGACTGGAACTGGTCTCCCGCTGCTGTTGAGCAACTTCAGAATACGGAAGAAATCACACTGCTCCTCTTCACGAAGCCGTCTCCGATCATTGACGGCTTCGCCAAGATGCTCAGCCCCTCCGGACAGGCGATCGCCGGAACCACCTTTGAGGATACCGGCGCACCGCTCCTCATCCCCGGCGTCCCATCGCCCGGTTCCGTTGCGATCATCGCTCTTGCTGGAGGTATCACCCTCTACCGTCGACGCAGATAGTGTTTCGCGCGGGTGCTGATGTTCGACCGCCCCCCTGCGAGATCAGCGTCCGCCTCGGTCATCCGGACGAATGGGCAGATCGGGCGCTTGTGCTCGTGAGAGTCTCATTTCAACATCTTCATGCATCGGCTGTCGCTGTAGCGATGATCGTCTGCGCGCAGTGCGCCGTCGCTTTTTCGTTCCTCGACCACCCGACGCCCAGCGCCATCAACAACGGCTCTGTCCATCGCTGGCCCGACTACAACAAGTCGCAGCCCGCTCCCTTTGTCCTCACATACGCCATCGCCGACGATTTCCTCCTCTCCGAGGGGCCGCAGGTGCGTGCCGCGGGCATTGCCGCAGTGAAGCGATCCCTGCAGCGATGGAGCGACGCCTCACGCGGCATGATCCGCTTCGAGCCCTCCCCGTGGGGGGCCGTCCGCAACATCGGCACGCCTCCGAATACATTCGTCGGCCCATCGCTCGAAGAGTGGATCGAATGGTTCAATGCGGGCCAGCCGGATCCCCCTCTGCCGCCCCCCGGTTGGGGCGCCCACATCGACTTCTTCAGTGCCCCCCCCGGCTACTCCTTCAACATGGGCTCCATCCCCTTCCAGATGACGGAGTGCAATCTCGGTTTCGCCGCCATCTGGCGTCAGGGTTCCACCAAGATCCGCTCCGTCGACATCTATCTGAACGAGAAGTGGACATGGACCGACGACGAGAACGAAGTCACGCCGATCAACATCATCACAAACGATGAGCCATTTTTCATCACGCCGGATGGTGTGAAGCGCGCCCCCATCGCCTACGAAGGCCCCGCCGGAACACTCCGCA
>REDD01000012.1 GCA_007693725.1 Phycisphaeraceae bacterium | reverse complement strand
CTGGTCGCAGCAGGAGTGTCCTACCCATGACATCGGCACCAGCAATCGGATGGACCCGCGAGCAGATGGCCGCTCGCGTCGCACTGGACATCCCCGACGGGGCGTATGTCAACTTGGGCATCGGCATCCCGGAGTTGGTCGCGAGCTTCGTCCCTGAAGGACGGCGCATCATCTATCACACAGAGAACGGCATGATCGGCATGGGGCCGCCACCCACCGACGGGCAGGGCGATCCCGAACTGATCAACGCGGGCAAGCGTCAGGTCACCGAACTCCCCGGCGCGGCGTACTTCCACCACGCCGACAGCTTCGCCATGATCCGCGGCGGGCACATCGATGTGAGCGTGCTGGGCGCCCTGCAGGTCGCCCGCAACGGGGACCTGGCCAACTGGTCCACGGGCGAGCCCGGCGCCATCCCCGCCGTCGGCGGCGCGATGGATCTCTGCGCGGGTGTCAAACGGGTCTATGTCATTACGACCCACTGCACCAAAGCCGGCGAGCCCAAGCTCGTGGATGTGTGCACACTCCCGCTCACGGGACTCGGCGTAGTGAACCGCGTTTACACGGAGCTGGCGGTGATCGATATCACCCCTGAAGGATTCAGACTCGTCGAGCTCGCCCCGGGGGTGAGCTTTGACGATGTGCAGCAGCGCACCGGCGCACCGCTGCTGCCGAAGTCGGAGCACGCCGAACGGATCACACCATGACATCCCACCGCTCATTGGATCAGACCACCACGACGCGAAGCGCCGAACTCTACGCCCGCGCGCAGAAAGTCCTACCCGGCGGCGTGAGCCGGAACGCCGTCCTCCGCGATCCCTGTCCCGTCTACGCCGACCACGCCCTCGGGTGCCGTGTCACCGATATCGAAGGCGTCACACGACTCGACTTCGCCAACAACATGGCTTCACTCATCCATGGGTATGCCTGCCCACAGATCATCCACGCAGTGAACGAGCAACTGACCCGAGGCACAGCGTTCAACATGGCCACCGAGGTCGAGGTCCGCTATGCCGAGCACCTGCGCGCCAGGAACCCCAACTTCGAAAAGCTCCGCTTCGTCAACTCAGGCACCGAGGCCATCATGGTGGCCCTGAAAGCCGCACGCGCCTTTACCGGCAGGCCCATGATCGCCAAGGCCGAGGGTGCCTATCACGGCATCTACGACTACGCCGAAGTCAGCCAAGCTCCATCCCCCGCCAACTGGGGCAGCCCGGAGCACCCCAACCATGTCCCCCTCGTCCACGGCACGCCGCAGTCCGTCCTCGACGATGTCGCCGTTCTCCCCTTCAACCACACCGACCTCGCCATCGCAATCCTCGACCAACACGCCGAACGGCTCGCCTGCGTGCTGCTCGATCTCATGCCCCACCGCATCGGCCTCAACCCCGCCACGCCCGAATTCGTCAAGGCCATACGCGACTGGACCTCACGCCACGGCGTCCTGCTCGTGCTCGACGAGGTCATCACCTTCCGCGCTGAATACGGCGGGCTCCAGACGCACTACGGCGTCACACCCGATCTGACCGCCCTTGGAAAAATCATCGGCGGCGGGTTTCCCATCGGTGCTGTCGCCGGGCGTGCCGATGTCATGGATGTCTTCAATCCCCACACTCCGAAGTTGCTCTTTCCGCACTCGGGCACCTTCTCGGCCAACCCTGTGTCGATGACTGCCGGGCTGACCGCCATGGAACTCTTCGACCGCTCCGGCGTCGCTCGCCTCAACGCGCTGGCCGATCGCGCCAAGGCGGGTATCGAGCAAGCCATCGCTGAAACCGGTGTGAGCGCGTGTGTTACAGGCCACGGCTCGATGTTCCGGGTCCACATGACCCAGCACGCGCCCAGCGACTTCCGAGAGGCCTACGCCACGCCCGACCAGGCCCGTCGCCTCAAGGCACTCCTCCAGCACATGTTTGACCGCGGTGTCATCCTGATCAACAGCGGATCAGCGACACTTTCCACGCCCATGACCGATGCCGAGATTGACACACTCGTGGACGCCTTCCGTTCGGGCTTCGAGATGCTGGCGACGATGGACTAATCGCGCTCGAAGACCGTGGCCAATCCCTGACCGACGCCGACGCAAAGTGTTGCGATCCCCCGTTCGATGCCTCCGGCGCGCATTTGGTGCACGAGCGTGGTCGCCAAACGAGCGCCCGTGCACCCCAGCGGGTGTCCGATCGCAATCGCACCTCCCAGCAGGTTCACGCGGTCCTCATCCAGATCTAGCTCACGAAGGCATGCGATCGCCTGAGCCGCGAACGCCTCGTTGAGTTCGACGAGGCCGATATCGCCGAGCGTCAGACGGGCTCGATCCAGCACCTTGCGAACCGCCGGAACCGGTCCGATCCCCATGTGCGCCGGATCCACCCCCGCCGAGGCGCTCGGGCCCACGAACGCCAACGGCTGCAACCCGAGTGACCGTGCCATCGCCTCCTCGACCAGCAGCAGCGCTGCCGCCCCGTCGTTGACGCCCGAGGAGTTCCCGGCGGTTACGGACCCATGGTCGTCGCTGGCGAACGCAGGCCTGAGCTTGGCGAGCTGCTCAAGCGTCGTCTCGGGGCGTGGGTGTTCGTCCGTATCAATGACGATGGGCCCACCCTTGCGCTGCGGTATCTCGACGGGGACGAGTTCGTCACTAAACCGCCCGGCCCGGTGCGCAGCATCCCACCGCTGCTGGCTCTGGAGCGCGAAGCGATCCTGCTCTTCCCT
>REDD01000178.1 GCA_007693725.1 Phycisphaeraceae bacterium | reverse complement strand
TCCGTGGTGCCCGGCACATTCTGCCAGCGGCGCTCCAGCCACAGATCCTCGATGTTGACCAGGACGAAGTCGGCCTCGCTGGATGCGAGCATCTCGTGCAGCGCATCGCGGACCTGCGCGGGATCCTGCGCCTCGGTCTTCATCAGGCCCGTGCGGTGCAACTGCTTCGCCATCGCCTCGTTGGCCCGCTCGCGGTGCGCCTTGGCCCCGTCGCGCTCCTCCGCCGGGAAGAGGTCGAAGGCGATGCGGTCGTCGATGTCATCGCCCGAGAGCGACCGCGCGATGGTCGGCATGTCGTGCGTGTTCACGCTCGCGACGCAGTGGGCGGTCACCTCCGGCAGCGAGATTTCCTTGGGCGACTGCTCGTACTGCACGACATACAGCGGGCACATCTGGTGGCGCTTGAGCGATTCGTTCACATAGGGCGGCACCGTGCCGAGATTCTCGCCGACGATGCGGCAGCGGTTGCGGTGCGATTCGAGGCACAGGATCGCGTACATCTCGTCCGCTGCGTACTTGACATAGACGCCCTCGCTCGCGGGGGCGCCGACGGGAATCCAGAAGAGGCGGTGGAACGCCATGACATGATCGAGGCGCAGGTAGTCCGCGTGGCGCATGTGGTTCCGCAGCACGCCGATGAAGTAGTCGTAGCGCGTCTCGCGCAGGCGATCGGGGTGGAGCGCGGGGAAGCCCCACGACTGGCCGCCGGTGAAATACGAGTCGGGCGGCGCACCCACCGAGACATCCAGCGCGAACAGCGACTGATCCCGGAAGACATCGAAGCCGTCCGTGCGCACGCCCACGGGCAGGTCGAGGTAGACGATGCCGCCGCGGCTGGAATGCTTCTTCGCGAACGCGCCGAACTGCCGATTGAAGGCGAACTGGACGAACTTGTGATACCGCTCCGCGGCCGGATCGAAGTCGCCCTCGCGGAGGTCGCCCCGCTTGAGCCGATCGTCTTTCCAGACGGGCCATCCGCAGCGCTGGCGCTCGGTCACCGCGCGGAAGCGCGCGTACTCGTCCAGCAGCGGATTGTCACGCTCGAACGCCTTGTAGTCCGGGCTGTCCGCGCCGCCCGAGTTGAAGAAGACCTCGGCGAGCGGCGCGAGGACGGAGCGTCGCAGCGTGTTGGCGCGTCGGTAGTCGACCTTGTCGAGCGCTTCGAGGTCCATCCGCTCGACCATCGCCTCCTGCGAGCCCATGCGCCGGCGCGCCTCCATGCTCATCATGAACTCGGGGCAGCGGACCGGATCGATGAACAGCTCGTTCCAGAAAAGGCGGCTCACCGGCGAGTACGGGCTGGCGTCGAAGGGTATTTCGAGAAACGAGGCGAGGACCGGCAGCGTCGAGACGACCGTGCCGCCGAGCGTTGCCTGCCAGTCGGCGAGACGCTCCATCTCGGTGAGGTCGCCGCAGCCCATGGTGCGTGCGCTCCGCAGGGCGTACATCGGGCAGAAGAGGCCCCACGCGTGGTCGCACCGCCCGGGCTCGTGGCGGAAACTCACCACCGGCGCGCTGATCACACGCACGCGGTGCTCGCTCCCATCCGCGAGCTTGAGCAGCAACTCGTGATATCCCGAGACCAGCGCACCCGCCCCCCCACCACCATTCAGTTCCAGCAGCGCGATCGTCTCCGGCGCGCCATCGATGCCCGTCCGCGTTTCGCGCTTGAGCGCGCCCGCATCGGCGCGCCAGGTGCGCTCGGTGGCGTCTTCCAGCACGAGGCGGCACTCGATCGCGCCCGAGGCGTCGCCCAGGCGCAGCGCCACCGCGCCGACCCCGTCCCACGCCACCGCCACCGGCGGCACACGCTCGCCCCGCACCCGGTCCACCCGATCCCGGTACGCCGCGTCGGGATCCGAGACATCCACGCCCAGTGATGCCAGCGTGTGGAGCAACTGATCTTCCGTCGCGCGCACGGTGTGCCCGAACGCACTGACATATTCCAGGTACAGACCGTGCGCGACCGCCAACCGGCGCACCGGAGCCGAAATCTCGGGAGAGGTTGTCACAAGCGTTCGATCGTTCACGGGCATCCGTTCCGCGCATCCCCGGCCACATCCGCCGCGGACCGGTCAAAATTCATGCAAGCGGGCCATCATCGCGGCACTCCCGCCCTGCCGCAAACCCCACCCCTGAAATGACTCCGAAAATCGGGGCCCAACACTATGCGCGCTACTCCGGCGTCGCGGGGGCAGCGGATTCGGAGGCGGAAATCGGTTTGGAAGTGCCCGAACGGACAAGGGTTACGGGGCCCTTGGTCAGGCCGACGGCGTGCCAGTCGGCGGGGTCGAGGTCGTCGCCGGGGTCCATGGTGATGCCGGGGTACTCGGCGAAGGCGCCCTCGGCGGCGAGGATGCGGGGCGGGAGGCGCAAATCATGCTCCTGCATGACCTTACGGATGCCGGAGTTGCTGTTCGGGCCGAGGAGGGCGTACTCGACGGTGAAGACACGGTCGCGCTGGAGGGATTTGGCGGTCGTGAGGGGGATTCTGTAGGTGGCTTCGAGGCGGTCGCGCTCGTTCTGGATGATGGGCCAGAGGCGTCGCCCTGGGGTCATGCGGGCGATGTTCCCGGCTTCGGCGCGGTGGGTGTTCTGGGGGTTTTCCGCATCGTCGATGAGTGCCCGGTAGGAGGTGGCGGGCTGGCGGTGGTCGGTGCGGAGGGTGATCTTGGTGTACTCGATGCGGGTGTTGAGGTGTTCGTAGGGCTC
>REDD01000084.1 GCA_007693725.1 Phycisphaeraceae bacterium | reverse complement strand
CGCTTGCGATTGAGCCCTTGGAGATGTCGGTGGCGTTCTCGCTTTCGAAGATTTTCTTGGCGCGATCGACCTCGTCCGAGTCATCGGTGTGCACGGAGATGAGGATGTTGCCATCCTTCACTTTGCCTTCGTAGCGCTTGGCCTCGATCTCCGGGATACCCATCCCGACGAGCGCTCCGGCGATGCCTCCGACGGTCGCACCGACCCCGATGCCGCCGAGCGATGCCATGATCGGTCCGGCCGCGATGAAGGGGCCCACGCCGGGGATTGCGAGCAGGCCGATGCCCGCGAGAAGTCCGAGAGTTCCGCCGACGGCGCCGCCGACGCCGGCCCCCGTGATGGCGCCCTCCGGCGCTTTGGTGTTCTTCTCGTGGGCGAAGTCTCGGGTTGTGGACTTGTCGGGGAAGAGAACAGAGATGTCGTTATCGTGAAAGCCATCGGCTTTCAGACGGTCGACGATCTTGTTCGCGGCCACCTCGGACGGTGCGAGACAGAATAGTGCATGACTCATGAGAAACTCCTTTTGGGGTATTCGGTGTGCAAGACTTGTTGCAGGCATGCTGCGGCCGGCGCGGCGAATGCCAGGTGGGTGACTGTGCTGATCGCACTGCGGGCAGCGGTCAGTCGTAGTTGACTTCGAGTTGATTCACGACATTCGCCTCTCCGGCGATCCGGGCGGCATGCGCCTCGACCGCATCTCGCTCCGCCGTGCTGTTGACAACGCCTCGCAGCGTGACGACACCGTCTTTGGAGGTAATGATCTTGCAGTTCTGGGCGTTCATGGACATCCTGTCATCATCCAGGACCGCCCGGCGGATATCCGCCGTGAGCCGGATGTGCTCCATGGACTGTGACTGGGCAATCGGCGTGAGGTTCTGAGTTGCACCATCGCCGCGGTTGCGTGCCGTGTTGTCCGCATCTCTTTGCGTTGGGACAGTGCTCGAACGATCGGTGTTCAAGTCGCGGTTGGTGGGTGTGGTTGTTTCGTTCCTGTTGTCGCAGCCGACGGCGAACAGCAATGATCCGATCGCGATGATCGCAATACTGGATTTGAGGTGATTCATGGAACTGATCTCATTTCTGCCTCAATGCTGAGGCTGCTGGCGAGCTGCTCAAAGAATCTCTTCGCGGGTCTCGCACAAATTTCCTGTGAACATTTCCCGGGAGCGGTCCTGTGCGCCGCATCTGTACTCGGCTCTTCTCCGCGTTCACAGGGAAGTATCATCCGTGAGAGGGGGGTTGGGTATCGTGGTGATGGAGTAGGAGGCAGACCCCATAGGCCTGAGCGAGGCGCGGTCATTGTGCTGAGCCCGGCTTTCTCCCCCGCCGACAGCGCATCGTCCAAGGCCTCCGAGCGTGAGCACTCGGGCTGTGCAGCGCGGGCTCCGATGGCGTGGATCGGTAGCATGGTGTGTGTTGTGGTGGCGTCGTGCCGTGAGGCGGAGTCGTGATGAGCGAAGCAGCGAAGGGACAGAGCGGCTCGGGGAAGGGGAGTGCGGGGGGGCGGTTCCTGGTGATCGGGCTGGCGGGTGGGATCGGGAGCGGGAAGAGCGCTGTGGCGCGGTCGTTCGGGCGGCTGGGGCTCGTGGTGCTGGATTCGGATGAGGCCGCGAAGGCGGAGCTGGATGTGGCGGAGGTGCGGGACCAGATCGTGGCGTGGTGGGGGGCGGAGATTCTGGGGGCGGACGGTCGGGTGGACCGGAGGCGGGTGGCGGACATCGTTTTCGCTGACAAGGGTGAGCTTCGGCGGCTGGAGGGTCTGGTACACCCCCGGCTTCGGGTGGGTCGGGAGCGGGCGATCGCGGAGGCGAGGCGGGAGGGGCGGCCGGGGGCGGTGATCGATGCTCCGTTGCTGTTCGAGGCGGGGGTGGATGGGGAGTGCGATGAGGTGGTGTTCGTGGAGGCGTCGCGGGGGGTGCGTCTGGAGCGGGTGCAGCGGTCGCGCGGGTGGAGCGAGGATGATTTCGCGAGGCGCGAGGCGGTTCAGTGGGGTCTTGACGAGAAACGGGCGAGGTGTGGGTGGGTGATCGTGAATGAAAGCGCATCTCAGGAATTGCTCGACAGAGAGGTCGAGCGCGTGTATGCTGAGATGGTCAGGGCACGAGGCGGATAGTTCCCGACTCTCCTTGGCATTCCCCCTTGAGGGCTTTTGGATGGCAGGACCGGTTCCCGGCAGGGAACGGGACTGTGTAGTTCATTCCCTGGAGTGATTCTCTCAGAGGAATCTCACCCGGACACTCTGGATACACACCTTGTTCTGATCGGATGTCCGTCTCGTGTGAGCGGGTCGTCTGGTTGGATCGCAGGCACCGTTTGATTGCGCAAAGGCCAATCGAGCTGAATGGCGTTCAACACCATCAAGTGAATTAAGGTCAGACGGTTCTGACGCGTTGGGTGTCGGCGCGCAGGATCGCAGAAGGACAACAGCATGGCGAAGTCAACCTCGGACACGGTCGCGACAGAAGGCGAGACGCAGGAGCGGGCAACGCCGCGTCGGAAAACAGCGAGTCGGTCGCGATCGGAGTCGCCGAGTTCGGCCCCTGCCTCGCCGTCATCGGGCGAATCCGAGGGCGGACGGCGCAGCTCATCGGGTGGCGGAGATGGTGCTTCGGGCGGCGGTGAGCGATCATCGGGCGGCGGCCATCAGGGCGGGGGTTCGGGGAGCGGTGGCGGTTCCGGTGGCGGTTCCGGTGGCGGTTCCGGGGGTGGTTCCGGGG
>REDD01000145.1 GCA_007693725.1 Phycisphaeraceae bacterium | reverse complement strand
AACTGAGCGACCTCCTGCTCGGTGATCTCGGTCCCGGGGTCCGCCATCCTTCGCTCTTCGACCATGTCGCGAAGACGAGTCTCGATGAGCCGATCCCACTCCGCCTGAATCGAGCGCCGGCTCTCCTCACGATCGTCTTCCGTCGCGTCGGGCATCCGATCCATCGCGAGCCGCACGCGCCGTTCAAGCGTCCGGGGAGTCAACTCGAATGGATCCGGTTCCGCCGCGATCCGGGCGACCAAGACCTGGCGTTCGAGCAACTGCCGATCGGTCGACGGCTCTCGTGCGTTGGGGCCGCGCGTCGGATTTCCCGCAAGGTCGATGTGGTACGCGCGCTCACCCTGCGCGGGCTGGAATCGGAGATACTCCGTGAAGAGAAAAACGCCGCCCGCGGCGACGCTCAACAGAACCAGATTCAGCGCCATGATCCCGAGCCATTTACCCAGAAGATACTGCCAGTGCTGCACCGGCTTGGTCATGGTCTGCCAGACCATCTTGTCCCGCTGCTCGAACGCGATCGTTGAGACCGAAAGAAACACCGTGAGCAGGACAAGGATCGCATAGGACAGGCCGAGGCCGTACTGCATCCACTGCTGCACGCGATATCGCAGCGGCTGATCTTCCACCTGAACGAGCGGAATGATCGCCATCAGCAACAGCATCACCACGATGAAGACCACACCGATCTTCATGCGCACCGCCTCGTTCAGGACATTCCTGGCGACCGCGGTCAGCGGCAGCGAGGGAGACAGCGCGGCACGCATCGCCTGGAGGAGCGTGATGAACATGAGGGCCAGCGGCACGATGCCCATTAGCAATCGCCCGAATCCCGCCGTTGCCGGGATCAGCATCAACGGCCAGGCAATCCCCCAGCCGCCGAGCAACAGGGCCGTGAACGACAGGCCGATGCCGAGCCAGATCGCCCCGATGACGACAGCGCAGATCGCAGCCATCCCCACCCCGACCGTGATCGCCCCCCCCTGCGTCGTCATGACGAGCATTGTGTTCCGGATCAGGCCGTCGATCGCTCCGAACGGCCCCTGCTCAAGCCAGGCGATGCCGCCGGGCGATTCTCGACGCTCGTAGGCCCGCTCCACCGCACGAAGCGCCTGTTCCTGCGTGATCGTCCGGAGCCCCAGCCGCTCAACACGCAGGGCCAATCGCTCTGCGATCTGCTCATCGGTCGGAACCGGTGTTGAAGCAAGTGCATCCCGGACGAGGCCGTCGGCAACATCGGACACTGTGACGAGCAACCTCGCCTCGGCATCGGGTGCGTTGGCGCTGACCAGCAGAGACGAATACGCAAAGACACCAAGCACGAGAACAAAGATGCTCGCGATGAGCTTGAACGACCGTTCTTTCTGGAGGCGGGCAAGCCGCTCGATCAGACGGTTCATCGTCCGCGGTCACCTTCTCCTGCATCATCCCCCTGGCGATGCTCGGCATCGGAGAGCAATGAGTCGATCACATCGACATCCGGACCCTGCTCAGACTCGCGACGCGATGAGCGATCCGGGGTGGGTTCGGTCGTTTCCGATTGCGTCTGTCCGGCTTCCTCGTCGTAGGCATCCAACAGCGAGTCGATGACGGCATCCTTCTTCGTCTCCTGCCGCGATTCCGCCTCAACGGGTTCCTGCTTGGGAACCGCGGTCTCGGCATCCTCGCGCACGAGCCGATCGAGCAGCCGATCACCGTCGTCGGCGTCCATCGACTTCAGGAATGAAGCGGTCGAGCCGCCGTGCTGTGCGCCGCTCGTTGCAAGCCGCTCGGATCGAGCACGCTCCACGAGCTGCACAAACAATTCTTCGAGCCGCTGCCTCGGAGCCGAGATCCGGTCGAGCCGCTTGTGGTGTTGCTCCAGCACGCGCCGGATATCCGCAAGCGTCGCCTCGTCGAGCGACTCCGTCTCGATCACGCTTCGCGAGCGTGTGACGAGAAGATCATCGCATGTGCCCTCCTGGCGAATCTTTCCGCCGTAGAGAATGACCATGCGGGTCACGCAGTCCTCGACATCACCGAGCAGGTGGCTCGAAAGCACGATCGTCTTGCCGCGCCTCCCCAGTTCAAGAATGAGTTCCTTGACCTGGCGGGTGCCGAGCGGATCGAGACCCGTCGTCGGCTCATCGAGTATCAGGAGTTCCGGATCGTTGATGAGCGCCTGAGCAAGGCCGATGCGGCGCTGCATGCCCTTTGAATACTCACGGACCTGCCTGTGCTGCACGGCGGACAAGCCGACCATGTCCAGCAACTCATCGATACGACGAAGCCGCGTGCGACGATCGAGGCGGAACAGCTTCGCGTAGTAATCGAGCGTTTCCCGCGCGTTCAGGAACGGGTAGAGATACGACTCCTCCGGGAGGTATCCGATCCGCTTCTTGATCTCGACATCGGTGGGAGATCGCCCGAACACCTGAAGGCGTCCGGAGGTCTTCTTCAGCAAGCCGAGAACCAGCTTGATGGTGGTCGACTTGCCGGCGCCGTTCGGACCGAGCAGCCCGAAGATCTCTCCACGATTGATGTGGAAAGTGATGCCGTCAACCGCTCTGGCGCGGTCACGCAACCAGAAATCCTTGAAGATCTTCGTCAGATCCTGAGCCGCGACGATCGGCTTCTCGGCCTTGCCGGAAAAACCCTTGGCTCTGGTTGCATTCGAGACCGAATCCGGCATGCATCATCCTTCCAAGCCCGCAGCACGCCGAACCGGAGCGCTCGCGGGCCTACCGTCGGCGCAGAACTATCGACCGACACCCAAGGCACGCTCGCGTTGGCGCAGCACCTCGCGAGATGCACGCTCTCGCTCCGCGGCCGAACGCTCCCGAGCGCTCTGCGGGTCATTGTTGACCAGAATCTCAAGCTTGGCATCCAGCGGCATCACGAATGCCTGAACATGTTCGTAGGATCGGAAAATCCCCATCGCCTCGCGATACTCGGTCAGGAGAAAGAGCGCCGGGTTGCTCTGATACAGCGCGAGCTTCGTCTCGAATGTATCCGCCCGCCTCCGGGCCTCCGAGACGACTGTTTGCCGGTAGCGGCGGGCACCGCTCAAAACCGAAGCCGCCTGACCGGCGAGCCGTATGTCGGCATACTCCCGACCCTCGATCTCGACGCGCCGACCATGGAGTTCGCCACGGAAGATCGACTGAATGACCGCGAGTAGACGGCTCGCTTCCTCGGTGTTCCCGGCTTCGAGAAGAAGCCCGTAGTCATCAATCAGATCGAGCAATGCCTCGTAGGCGCTCCCGGCGACACTGTTGAGCCCGGACCGTCGATCCTGCTCGGCACGCTGACGCGCCTGAGTGGCCTGTGAGTCGACCTGATTCACGCGCACGAAGTCCTCACGGATCGTGAGAGGCGCGAACACCTGCTGCAACGCCGCCTGATCGATTTCGAGACCAACCTGGAGATCGTCCAGAGCCGACTGCATGCGCAGGCGCACGAGCTGTTCGATGGAACTTTCTCGCTGCACGGGAGAAATCGCGGCATTGGAGTTGTCTTCGTCCGTCAGTTCCGCCTCCAGCACCTGCGGCCCCGAAGATGCACGCTGGAGCAGCTCATCGATGGTCACACCCGCCACGGTGTGCACGACGGCCCGCTCCGCGATCAACCGGATCAGGTCTTCCTCGTGCGGCGTGTAAAGACCTTCGAGATACTCGGCCGGACGCGATCTTCGATACGCCACCGAGAATGTCGCGTGAGCAAGACTCGTATCCGCGGTCAGAAGCATTCCGTCAAGCTCTGGATTCAGACTCCCGGGCGTGAACGACTGATTCTCAAGCCGAGCGGCGGGATTGAACTGCCCGTGCGTGAACGAATCCTGGAATCGCAGGACGCGCTGAGCCGTCGAGACGGGGATCACCTCACCGAGCGGAAAAGGAAGACTCAGGTGGGCGCCCGGCTGGAGGTTCCGATCGGTGATGCGTCCGAACGAGACCTTGATCCCGATTTCGGATTGATCGATCTGACGCAGCCCGCTGAACAGAAACAGCGCGACCAGCACGACCAGAACGCCCTGAAGCAACCGATAGGTGATCCGCAAAGCATCCGCGAGTGAACGATTCGCCGCCTCCATCGACGCGACGCGCTCCTCACGCACCGAATCTTGACGCAGGATCAGCGAGGCCCGCGGCTGCTCGACCGGCATCTCCCGGTACGCAGCAGACGAGGTGTCCTCAAAGCCCTCGGGGAGATTGGGATCCTGAGGTGGCTGCTGGTCGTTCACCGCACGCCCTCCTCGTCGCTGATCCGTTCGGCATCCCCGGAGGTCATCGGAATCACCCTCACCTCAGAGTCAGTGGGATCCGGCATGAATCGTTCCAGACCATCCCTGCCGAAGAGTTCGAACCCCGGGAAACGCGGCGAAAGAATGAGTGTGGTTCGCCGACCGATGGACTCCCGCATCAACTCGATCTGGCTGAGGAAGATGGCCAGCCGCGGTTCCTGATTGAGAATCTCGCGGAACTCCGCCGCCTCGCGCTCGCCACGATTCCGGATGTCCGCCGCCGCCTGCTCCGCGAAAGAGAGGATCTTGCGCGCATCATCGCGACCGCTCTGCTCGATCGCGCTCGCGATCGCCTGCCCGCGACTCTCGGCTTCCGCGGCGAGTTGCTCACGCTCCGCTCGCATCTGCTCCAGAACATCTCGAGTCACCGACTCGGGCAGCTCGATCCGATTGATCCCGACCATGCGAACGCTGACGCCGTACTGCGAAACCTCATCGCCGCCCTCCGCTCGCGAACGGTTGAGCCGATCGAGGATCGATCGCTCGAGCGCGGCGAGTCGTTCGGCGCCCTCGCCCGGGATGAACAGCTCGTCGAGCCGGTAGCGGTTCACCTCGGCCATCGCGCTTCGGAAGACGGAGGTCAGTGTCTGCTCGGCCGAGCGATACTGCTCCTGCGGGTCGTTCCCCGCCCCGCGCTGACGCGAGTAGAACAACAAGGGATCCTCGACATTCCAAGCCAGAAATGCACCGACGATAATCTGCCGCTGATCGGCCGTCTGCTGCGTCTCATCCCGCACCTTCAGCACGCGGAGTCGCTTGTCGTACACCGTCGTGCTCTGAATCGGCGTGGGCCACTTGAAACGGAGACCCGGCTCCGTAACCACGCTGTCTTCACCGGCACGCCCGAAGGTCGTGACCACGGCCGCATCCGTGAATCGCACGGAATAGGTCGTCATGAAGACGAGGAAACCCGCGAGTACGAGCGCGGCAACGATAATGAGTAGAGTCGATCGCACTGCCGATCACTCCTAGTTAGGGTTCTCTTCATCCCGACGAAGATCCGAAGGCGAGAAGCCCGTGATCTCGGGATCCAATTCCATCTGATCCAATACGACATTGCCCAGTTCCGGCTCGATGATCCAGACCCGGAGTCCCGCCATCGCGTCCACGAGCGAACGGATGTAGATATCCATCATGTAGGTCGACGGTGATGCACGGAATCCGGCCATCTGGCCCTGAAGAAGCTCCGCCCGCGAACGCTCGCCCATGTGCCGCACCCATCGCTGGGACTGCGCACCGGATATCTGCTTCGCCGCTTCTCCGCGTGCTTCAAGGACCAGATCACGCACGCGCTGCTCGATGGCGAGTTGCTCCGTTGCGTCAGCACCATCGGCCTTCGCCCGATCGAGCCGATCCAACTCGGCCACGATCTGGCGTGCAAGTTCGGATTCACCGACCACCCGCGCTAGTTCACGGATCGCGGAGGCCTCGGCACGCAGAATCCGTGCCTCCGCTGACCGCTCGGACCCGAAGACGCGCTCGAACGCGCTCGCAACTTCTTCCGCAGCCGGCGGACGCACACCCTGAAGACCCGTGAAGACCAGCTTCACACCCGCGTTGCTGCGATCAAACTCGCGCTGGAGCCGATCACCGAGACTCCTCGCGATGTCTCCACGCTCCGGACCCAGAATCTGCGACACCGAATATCCCGACATGTGCCGGAGGATTTCACGCTCGCTGATCGCGGTGAGAAGATCCCGCCGGATCGCATCGCGATCCTCTCCGGAGCCATCCTGTGCGAACTCAAGGTACTGCCGGAGATCCGTGACTCGATAATGAATCGGAATCTCCATCGTCATGAGCGCGAGCGAACGATCATCCGGCTGCACGGAGGCACGCACGACGAGGTACCGCTCGCCGCTGGGCGCCTCGGTCGTCCAGAGAATCGGCCGACGCGTGTCATCCAGAGCCCTCCGCTCGCCACCGATCGTGAGCCGGGTTACCCGCTCCGCGGGAAAACGAACCACCTGATCGAGGGGCCAAGGACGTTTGAAGACCAAGCCGCCCCCATCGATGGTCCGCACATACTTCCCCCCCCGCAGCAACAGCGCTTGCTCATCCGGCTGAACCACCACGAGCGATGTGAGCCCCCAGCCGATCAATGTCCCCAGCACCACCAGCAGCAGAAGCGAACGGCTGACCAGCCGATAGAACCATGTCGAGGAGACATTGAAACCGAACTGGTAGTTCACCGCCTCGCTGATTGACTCTGCCAGACGATCCGGAGCCGACAGAAACGCGAGCACCCGCGAGTCGAACGCCGGACGGAGATATTCACCCGGCTTGCGCGGCCGATACAGCGTCAGCACAAAGTTCAGAAGGATCTCGACACCCAGCGCGACCATGTACAGGTCGACGACCGACGGCAGCAGCCGCAGCAGAAACTGGTTGTCAAGCGCCTGGGCAACGAAGTGCGAAACGAACACGATCGCACCCAGCAGTGATGCCCCCACCGCCTGCGCCGCTCCCGCGTGCAGCAGCGACCAGACCGGCTGCTTCGCCATGCCCGCGACATATCGCGCGTACACAAATCCGAGCACGGCGATGACGACGCCGACCGCGAGCCCCCACCCAGATGCGGGGGGTGGAGTGAACTCTGCGGAGCGGATCAGCCCCCGATGCCCGAAGAACAGTCCGAGCCCGATCCCGATCAGGCCCGCGGCGATCACGATGCTCAAGCTCGGCAGAAACCACTTGTGCATCCAGGCAAGCTTGCGGGCCTGGACATTCTCCCCCGACTCATCCTCATCCTCGAAGACCCGGGATTGCGCCGCCGCGGAGGTTCGGTAGCCCTCCGCCTCCATCGCCTCGATCCGTTCCAACCGGTGCTGATGAAACACGAGCACCAGGCCGAGCCAGACGAGACACCCCAGCAACATCGCATACGACGCCGACAGCGCCCCGGTGTCCTGGCCGAAGATGCCGTAGAGCAGCATCAGCAGAGCGAACAGGATCTGCAGGCCCAGACCAAAGAGAGAGACGCTTGTCGCACGCTGGTAAGCAATGTGATCCGCTGTCATGCGTTCCAGTCCGTCGGGTCAGAACGCCGCAGGAAACGCGGCAGGGGTGAAGACCGGAGCTGCATGCCTCCGGCCGTGAAGATGGGTCGGCTCACGGGCCGCTGACAGAACACCCGCTCGGGCTTGTCGCCACGCATCTGGACTCCACGAGCCAAACGCCGAACGAACCTGACCGATGGGGGGCGGTATTCTCCACGCTGGAGCGTGAACTGTCTACCGCGACCCGAATGGCCTTCGGTTCGGACGAACCGGCCCGCCTGTTCCAGCGTGATACGAACTCCCAGCCCGAAGGTTCGCACGACCCGGCTCATGGGGCTACCGTGTCCCACCAATCACCCCCTCAGGAGCACCTCAGCCGCCATGCTCTCGCAGTTGCTCACAATCACGCGAAACACCTTCGTGGAGAGCATCCGCCAACCGATTTTCATCATCCTCATCCTCGCGGCGGGACTCGGCCAGATCATCAATGTCCTCCTCTCCGCCTACTCCATGGGGTACACCGAGGACGCCCTCGAAGTCTCCGGCGACGATAAACTCTTGCTGGACATGGGCTTGGCGACCGTTCTTGGCATCGCGACCCTCCTCGCCGCCTTCATCGCCACCAGCGTCCTCTCCCGGGAGATCGAGAACAAGACCGCGCTCACGGTCATCTCCAAACCGGTCGGGAGACCCCTTTTCATCACGGGCAAGTTCCTCGGCGCCTCCGGCGCGGTCCTCATGGCCGCGACGATCATGCTCGTCTTCTTCCTCTTCGCCATCCGGCACGAGGTCATGTCCACCGCACGCGACACCATCGACGGACCCGTGCTCGTCTTCACCTCCCTAGCCCTCCTCGTCTCGCTCGGGCTGGCCTCGTGGACCAACTACTTCTACGGCTGGGTCTTCCCGTCTACGGCGAGCATCATCCTCCTTCCAGCCATACTCGTCGCATACCTCGTCACCCTCTCCCTGAACAAGGACTGGGTATTCGTCGGCCCGCAGGAGACCTTCAAGCCGCAGATTCTGATGGCCGCGATCTGCATAGGCATGGCGCTGCTCGTGCTGAACGCTGTTGCGATCGCCGCCTCCACCCGCCTCGGTCAGGTGATGACCATTGTGCTGTGCGCGGGCGTCTTCATGGGCGGGCTGCTCTCCAACCACCTGCTCGGCAGGTTCGCGTTTCAGAACTCCCACATCGCCACCATCCGAAGCGTCCAGGAGCCCTTCCCCCCCAACGCACTCAACCGCGCCGGTGATACCTACGCCATCTCGCTGGAAGACCCCTCGCAATCCATCATCCCGGTCGGGACAAACATCTACTACGGCCCCAATCCCGCAGGAGTTGCGCTCGCCGTACCCCCGCAGGGAGAGTTTCTGGGCGATCCGATCAGAGATGTCGAGGTCCGCAATCCCGATGCCCCCTCGGCACTCGTCGTCCGCAGTGTGGATGCCGCCACACAGACCTACACACTCGTCAATGTGAATAACCATCCCGTGGCCCGCCCGCCTCGGGCCGGAGACTTCATCTTCCTGCAGCCGACCCGACACAACCCCGTCGCCTTTGTGGCATGGTCCGTCGTGCCGAATCTTCAGGTCTTCTGGCTTTCGGATGCGATCACCCAGGGCCACCCGATCCCGCCTCGCTACCTGCTGCTGACGGGGGCGTACACAGGAGTGCAGGTACTCGGCCTGCTGTCTCTGGCGATCCTGCTCTTCCAGCGCCGTGATGTCGGCTGATCAGATCTGCCGCAGGAAGCGAACATCGTTCTCGTAGAGCAAACGGATATCCGGTATCGAGTACCGCCCCATGGCGATGCGCTCGATCCCGAAGCCGAACGCGAAACCCGTCCACTCTTCGGGATCAAGACCGACCGCGCTCAACACCGCGGGGTCCACCAGCCCGCAGCCGCCCAGCTCCACCCATTTCGCCGGCTGATTCGGGTTCAACCGGATCTTCATGTCGAATTCGGCGCTCGGCTCCGTGAACGGAAAGAACGAAGGACGGAGGCGGACTTCCGCATCCGGACCGAAGTACGACTTCGCGAACTGGAAAAGCGTTGTCTTCAGATCGATGAGCGTCACCCGACGATCGACATACAGCCCCTCGATCTGGTGGAACATGAACGAGTGCGTCGCGTCAACCGTGTCCGGTCGGTACACGCGCCCCGGGGCAACGAACTTGAGCGGTGGCCCCCAACCCTTGGCGATCGCATCCTCCAGCACACGGATCTGCACCGTGCTCGTCTGCGAGCGGAGCATGCGGGGGCGCTCTTTTCCATCCGGCTCATCGATGTAAAAGTTGTCGATCGGCTCGCGTGCGGGATGATCCTCGGGGATGTTCAGATGCACGAAGTTGTGCTCGTCGTCCTCAAGCTCGCGCTCCTCGGCGACCTCGAAGCCCATCCGCGCGAACACCTCGCACAGTTCGTTGCGCACGCGGCTGATGATGTGCCTTCTGCCGAACGGAAGTTCCAGCCCCGGCTCGGTCAGATCCAGAACCGGCCCCGTCCCCCGTTTCCCACCCGCACTCGCTTTCGGCGTTCCGCCGCCGAGAATCTGCTTGCGATCCTCAAAGGCCTGTTCGAGGGTGTTCTTCACCTCGTTGAGCCGCTTGCCCGCCGCCGGCTTTTCGGGGCCGGGCACATCCTTCAGCCACCCGGCAGCCGCCTTCATGCGCCCCTTGCCGCCGAGAAAAACGATCCTCCACTGCTCGAGCGCCTGCGCATCGGAAACCTCTCCGAGATCCTTCAAGCCCTCGGACTGCAGACGATCAAGCTCTTCCAGCATGGATGCCATAGGCGCGATGATAACCGCCGGACGAACACGGCGAGATGAAATTGGAGAAAGCCCGACGCTCGAAAATCAGCCCTCGGAGGGCTTGGCTTCCTCGGCATCGTCCGAAGACTCTGGCTCGGCCGTCGCGGTCGCCGTTGCCGGTGCCGCGGCCGCCTTCGACCAGCCCTTGCTGATGTTCTCGTAGAACGCGGTGCGCTTGTCCGCGGTCTGACGACGCTGGCTGAGATTGCCGCCGATCTCCGGCCCATCTTCGTGGCCGACGAGCTGGATCAGGCAGAGTTCGCTGGCGTCACCGATCCGCCACCGGCCGAGCCGGATGATGCGGGTGTAGCCGCCGTCGCGATCCTTGTACTGCGGAGCGACATTCTCGAACAGATGCTTCACGATCCTCGGCGCCTTGCGCAGCTCGCCGTAGCGGTTGCGCTGCACCTCGTCGGAGTCGGGAATCTCGAAGAACTGGCGGGCCGAATCCGCCTGACGCTCCACGATCGCCCGCTCATCGTCACTCGCGTCCTTGGCGAGGTACAGCCATGAGAACGCGCGACGGTCGCTCCCGAGCTTCGAGGTCGCGATCCGCCTCGAATGAATGTCGTCGCGCTTCGCGAGCGTGATCAACTTCTCGGCGAAGGGCTGGAGCGCCTTGGCCTTCGGAAGCGTGGTGGTGATCTGACCATGCTCAAACAAGGCCACCGCGAGATTCCGCAGTGTCGCCTCGCGATGGGCTGAGGTCCGTCCGAGCTTGTATCCGGCCTTGCGATGACGCATCGCTCAATTCTCCGTTCACTCATGACCGCCGGTGGCTCACCGGGCGGGCGTATCACACACAACTCTCATCAGACTCCGACGCCGCTCTGATAGCCCTCCGGCATCGGCATGCCGAGGGAAAGATTCATCTCCTGCAGCTTCCGCTTGACTTCACGCAACGAGGTCTTGCCGAACGAGCGGACCTTCAGCAGCTCCGGCTCGTTCTTCTGAACCAGATCGGCCACGGTCGTGATCTTCGCCGATTCCAGGCAGTTGCTCGCACGGACGGAAAGATCCAACTCGCCGATCGGCATGTTGAGCTTCCGGATGAGTTCATCATCCACGCTCGCGGCGGCCGCGGCATCCTCGCTCACGCGCTCGCGCCCAAGCTCGAAGTACTGCACGAACGGATTCAGATGCTTCCGCAGGATCTTGCCCGCCTCGATGAGGGCCATCTCCGGTGTCGTCGTGCCGTCGGTCCAGATCTCGAGCGTCAGCTTGTCGTAGTCAGTCTTCTGACCGACGCGCGTCTCTTCGATCTTGTAACGCACACGCTGCACCGGCGAGTAGATGGAGTCGATCGGGATCACGCCGACTTCCTGCTCCTCGTTCGGATCGCTGTACTGCTCGCTCGCCGGGACATACCCGCGCCCCTTGCCGACACGGATCTCCGCCTCGAAGTCCACCGCCTCGGTCAGGGTCGCGATCACCAGATCGCGGTTGATAATCGTGACATTGGTGTCGGCCTCGATCAGATCCGCCGTCACCTCGCCCGGCCCGCTCGCGGCGAGCCGCATCGTCCGGGGCTCATCGCCGTCGAGACGGACGACGAGATTCTTCAGGTTCAGAATGATGTCCGTGACATCTTCCTGCACACCCGGAAGCGTCGTGAACTCGTGCTCGGCGCCCTTGATGATCACCGAGGTGACCGCGGCGCCTTCGAGCGAGGACAACAACACGCGCCGCAGAGCGTTCCCGACGGTCGTACCGAATCCGCGCTCGAACGGCTCGACCGTGAAACGGCCGTAGTCAGCAGTCGCGAACTTCTCATCCTTCACAACAGAATGAGGAAGCTCCAGTCCTCTCCAACGCACTCGCATCATTCAACTCCGTCTCATACGGCAGGGTTCACCGGAACGCTTCTTCCGGTCTCCGAACCGCGACTCGTGGCTCACGGAAACACATCGCCTGCCGTTGCGCGATGGCTCCTTCTTGCCCGAAGTCGCTCCTGTATTGTCGCTTCAACCTGGCCCCATGCCGATCACGCCATGGCGGACAGGAAATTGTTCCACTTTGCTCAGACGCGCCGACGCTTCCGCGGGCGGCAACCGTTATGGGGGATCGGGGTGTGATCCTCCATCGCCGTGACCTTGATGCCGGTGGAGACGAGCGCGCTCACGGCGGACTCACGCCCGGCGCCCGCGCCCTTCAGCCGCACCTCGCACTCGATCACGCCCATCTTCTTCGCCTTGTAGCCCGCGGACTCCGCGGCCCGCGTCGCGGCGAAGGGCGTGCTCTTGCGCGAGCCCTTGAACCCCATCGTTCCGGACGAGTCCCAGCAGAGAGTCTCTCCGTTGGTATCCGTGATCGTCACGATCGTGTTGTTGAAGGACGACTTCACATGCACGATGCCGCGCACCACATTCTTGCGCTGTTTTTTCTGCTTCTTCGCCATCGATGCCGCGAACCTTTCCGAATCACGCGCCGAGCAGATCCCGTAGATCCCTCGACGAGTAGATGCCTTTTAGCCCTTGACGCCCTTCTTGCCGGCGACGGTCTTCTTGCGTCCCTTACGAGTACGAGCGTTGCACTTCGTCCGCTGACCGTGAACCGGCAGCCCTCGACGATGGCGATCGCCCTTGTAGCAGCGGATCTCGCGCAAACGCGAGATGTTCTGCGCAACCTGGCGACGCAACGCACCCTCGACCACATACTCCGAGTCGATGAGCGTCGAGACCATCGCGATCTCGTTCTCGCTCAACTCGAAAGCACGCTTGGACGGATCGATCCCGGTCCGCTCCAGAATCTCGTCCGCGTGCTTCGGACCGATGCCGTGGATGTAACGCAGCGCGTACCGAATGGGCTTGCGCTCTGGAATATCAACGCCGACGATACGAGGCATACCTGCTCGCTCCCGATTCTTTCGCACACCGTGAGTCGATGTGCGGACTGATCAGCCCTGCACCTGCTTGTGCTTGGGCTCTGACTTGCAAATCACCCGAACCTTGCCGCGACGACGAACCACTTTGCAGTCGCTGCAGATCCGCTTCACGCTCGAACGGACCTTCATGACACACGCCTTCCATTCAGACGGAGAGAAAACACCTCCGCCAAAGAAACTCAAAGATACTTCACGATGACCAGCGGACTGTCGGATCCGTCAGCCGCCGTCGAGGCCCACCATGGGACGCGATCGCGCCCGACGCCGTCTCCGGCGCGGTCGGAGAGTGTAGCACAACCTCCGCCCGACGGGGAGGACGCATCCCCCTCTTTTTCCCATGATTTTCCCGCAACTCCCCCATTCATCTGCCCAGGACCACCCCTCCGTCGCCCGTCACCCCGACCATCCATTCGATGTGGCACGCCGCCGACCCGTCCTCCGTGACCACCGTCCACCC
>REDD01000096.1 GCA_007693725.1 Phycisphaeraceae bacterium | reverse complement strand
CACTCCACTTTGTCGCGGACAAAGCCGAGCAGGTCCAACGCCGCACCGAGCACATACGCACAGCACCGGAATGAATACGGATCCTGCACCCTCGGATCATTCTCGCGATGACTCGGAATGATCTCGCTCCCTGATAAGTGCTGCCGGAGGCGGGACGCGATCCTCGCGGGACCATCGTGATTCCGTGCCTCGTACACCCGTTCATCCAGAAACGCATCCGTTGCACGGCACGCATCAATCGACATCGCCGTCGCGAGCGTTGCCGCATCGATCAGGCGATCCGCATCCGCCAGCGCCAGCGCCGCCTCGCCCGCCATGAGGTGCGTGCCGTTGATGAGCGCGAGCCCCTCCTTCGGGCCGAGTTCAAGCGGTTCCATCCCGGCGCGCCGCAGGGCATCCCGTCCGGAGATCTGCTCTCCTTCGTATACCACCTCGCCCTCACCCAGCAGAACCAGGCAGGCATGCGCCAACGGGGCGAGATCGCCCGAGGCGCCCACCGAGCCGATACTCGGCACCAACGGCGTCAAACCGTGGTTCAGCAGATCCAGAATCCGTTCCACCACGACGACACGAACGCCCGAGCGACCGCGGCACAACGACGCCGCCAGCAGAAGCAGCATCGCGCGGACCGTCTCCTCCGACATTGGGGGTCCGACGCCCGCCGCATGCGAACGCAGCAGATTCCGCTGCACCGTCGTCAGCTCATCCAACTCCACCCGTCGGCGTGCGAAAGATCCGAATCCCGTGTTGACGCCGTAAATCGGCTCGCCGCCGCTGATCGCGAGTTCGAGCGCACGATGGGACGCCTCGAGCCGCGCCCGCGCATCATCGCCCAGACGCACGGCGCGACCATGCCGGGCGACATGCTCAATCTCGAAGAAGCTCAGAACATCGCCGGTCAAAATCAGGGGGTTCGTTTGCCGATGAGGCATGGGGAGCCGATTGTGGGCACTTTCCCGCGCACTGGCAAGAGCACGACCGATCCGGATATAAGCATCACATGCAGAAAGCCATCCTCCGCTGGATCCTCATCGGTATCGCTGTCCTCCTCGTCGGACCGGTGGTGGGCTGGTTCTTCCGGCTGATCCCGTCCATCGATGGGGGATCCGGCGTCACGCCCCTCGTCTCCCTCAGCGCTCCGGCGGGCATCGGGTTCGGCGTGGCCGGTCTCCTTCTCGCAGGGGCCATCGGCTTCCTCGCGGCCCGGCTCGTCGGCTATCGCGATGGTCTGGTCTGCATGGGGCTGGCCTTCGCCTGGGCCTGCTGGTCCACAGGCAGCGTCACGGATCTCGTCCGGGTCACCGGATCCGTGCCGGTCTTTCGCCTCGCCGCCGAGGGGGCCATTCTGGGGCTGGTCGCTGCGGGACTCGCGGTCCTGATCGTCCGCCTCGCTCGAGATCACGACGAGCCCATGGCGGGAGACGCCCCCCTCGCATCGGTCTCGTCTCTGGTGGCCATAGCCACCGCCGCCCTCGGAGCCCTCGTTGCCGGATGGGTCGTCGCTCGCTCGGAACTCGTCGGGCAGACCCTCTGGGCGGCCATCGCCGGGGGCGTGCTCGGTGGCGTCCTGGCCCGCGTCGCCCAGCCAAATTGCTCCGCCGCCGCCACCACCATCGGGGTTCCCATCGTCGCGGCCGTCGGAATCCTCGTGGGCGAAGCATTGACGACCGGCGGCAATCTCGCTCAGGCCATCTACGCGGGCGCGACAACCCCGCTGATGCGCATCATGCCGATCGACTGGATCGCGGGCATGCTCCTCGGTCTCCCCATCGGCATCTCATGGGGCGGCTCCCTCGTCGAGCGTCATGTCCACGAGGGGCCGGGGAAGCCCGCGGGCATCGCGTCTCCCGGTGCCTAAACTCCCATGGCAAGTAGGGAGGACCTACCCGCCGTTTGCTCATCCACTGCAAGAAATTGAGCGAACACTGATCTATCCACCCGGTTTCGGTCATTCCGACGCCTGACTGGCGGGGGCCAGAAAGACCGGTTTCTCAAGGAGCAAGCATGCCCACGGCATCGGGTTCTATCCCGGACATCCAGTCCTCCCCGGACGACCGCAAAATCGCCATCGACCGTGTCGGTGTGAAGAGCATCCGCTACCCCATCCTCCTCCGCACCCGCGAGGGGGGCGAGCAGGCGACCGTCGCGACCGTCGACATGTATGTGTCCCTTCCCCACCACAAGAAGGGCACCCACATGAGCCGCTTTCTCGAAGTCCTTAACGAGTATGCCCACCCCCTCACCCCCGACTGCATCGGGGTCGTGGTCCGCGAGATCCGCAAGCGGCTGGAGGCGGAAACCGCCCACCTGATCCTGTCCTTCCCCTACTTCATCGAAAAGGCCGCCCCCGTGACCGGGGCCAAGGGGCTGATGGACTACGAGGTCACCTTCGAGGCCACCTCCAACCATGTGGAGGACTTCCTCATGACCGTCCGGGCGCCCGCCACGAGTCTGTGCCCCTGCTCGAAGGAAATCAGTGCCTATGGCGCCCACAACCAGCGTTGCGAGATCGAGGCCAAGGTCCGCACCTCGGACACCCTCTGGATCGAGGACCTCGTCGAGGCGCTCGAAGGCGCCGCCTCCGCCCCCGTCTACGCCTGCCTCAAGCGTCCGGACGAAAAGTTCGTCACCGAGCAGGCCTTCGACAACCCCAAATTCGTCGAGGACATCGTCCGCGACCTCGCCCGGGCTCTGGACAAGAACGACCGGATCACCTGGTACGCCATCAGCAGCGAGAACTTCGAGTCCATCCACAACCACAACGCCTACGCCCAGATCACCCGCGACAAGCGTTCCTGAACCGCCGCCCGCCCATTTCCTCAAATTCCCTGCCCCGATCGGGCACAGTCCACCCATCGAAGCGCCGATAATGTCCGCGTGGGCAGCGACCAGTCCAGGTTCATCCGGAGCATGTTCGTCCGTCGGCTTCTGCTGATCGGGGGAGCGGTCGCTGTGGGTTTGGTCGCGCTGGGGGTCCAGGCCGCCCGCCTGAGCATCGACCAGCACGCCGACCACCTCGCCGAGGCGGAACGCCGCCTCCGCACCGAGCGTTGGACCCCGACGACTCGGGGGGCCATCCTCGACCGTCGCGGGCGCATCCTCGCTCAGGATGTCCCCGCCTTCGATGTCATGGTCGAATACGACGCGATCACCGGGGACTGGGCCTACACGGAAGCCGCCCGGCGCGCCCGGGTGAACCACACTGAACTCTGGACCTCGATCGAGCCCCACCGGCGCGATGCTCTGATCCAGCCCTATCTGTCGGAGACCGAGCGCGAACTCGATGCGATGTGGGACGCCATCGCTCAGTCCAGCCGGGTTCCCCGCGAAGACATCGACGCTCGGCGTCGGAGCATCGAAGCGACCGTCGAGCGGATGGCCAACGCAGTCTGGAACCACCGTCTCCGCGAACGCCGCGCAGCGCTCAATCGCGACCGCCAGAGAACCATCGAAGTCACGCTCCAGGATGTCGCGCAGCCGCTTCGTGAGCAGCAGATGCCGCACGCCGTCGTTTCCGGCATCGACGAGCGCATCGCCTTCGAGGTGCGCCGCATCGCCGATCAGCATCCGATGGTGTCCCTGCACTCAAGCGCTTCGCGCGCCTACCCGCGTGAGCGCATGACGGTCGTCATCGATCGCTCGGGCTTCCCGCCGCTGCTCCGCGATCAACTGGGCGACGCCTCCGAGTCGATTACCGTCGATGGAGTCGCGACACATATCATCGGCTGGATGCGATCGCTCCAGCGCGAGGATGTGCTTGCTCGCCCTCGGATCAATCCCGAAACCGGAACGATCGACCGAGGCCATTACCGCCCCGGCGATCTCGTCGGTTCCGTCGGCGTCGAGTCCGCGAGCGAATTCCAACTCCGCGGCGATCGCGGCTACATCATCACGCAGCGGGATACACGCGAACAGCAGGTCACCGAACCGATCCCCGGGCAGGATGTCGAACTGACCATCGACATCGAACTCCAGGCCCGCATCCAGGCCCTGCTTTCGCCCGAGTCGGGGCTTGCCGTCGTCCAGCCGTGGCACGAGACACGCCAGGGACTCCCAGCCCCGCTCGGGACACCCTTCAACACCTCCGCCGTCGTGCTCGACATCCCCACGGGCGAGATCTTGTCCATGGTGAGCATGCCCAGTTTCAACAGAGCGCAACTGCAGGATGACCCCCGCTCCATCTTCGAAGACCCGGTCAATTCCCCGTGGGTCAATCGCGCGATCTCGCGCCCCTACATGCCCGGCTCCATCGTGAAGCCGGTCATCCTCGCTGCCGCCGTCACCGAAGGTCTGCACAGACTCGATGAACCCATCGTCAGCGGCCCGTACCTCTTCCCCGACCGGCCCAACCAGTTCCGCTCGTGGATCTACAAGCAGTACGGCACGACCTTCAACGACATGTTCGGACGCCCGCTCTACGCCGATGATGCGCTCTGCGTCTCGTGCAACATCTATTTCTACACGCTCGGCATGAAACTCGGGCCGCAGCGCATCTCCGAGTGGTACCGGCGCTTCGGTGTCGGCACTCCCTACGACCTCGGCATCGGTCATGAATATCCGGGCAATGCGGGCGTGAAGCACAGCGGCGAACGCCTCTACCTCGGCGATGCCATTCTCATGGGCATCGGCCAGGGCCCCATCGCGATCACGCCACTCCACGCCGCCGATTTCTACGCGACCCTCGCTCGCGGCGGTCAGCGGATCATCCCCCGTCTCTTCCGCCACGCGCCGCCGCACGCGACGGATCTTCGGCTCGATCCCGAGTCCGTCGATGTCGCCATCAAGGGCCTCGAACGGGCTGTGAAGGACGAGTGGGGGACCGGGCGGCACATCACCTATCCCGGCGGTCGGCGCGTGCTCATCTTCAATGTCCCCGGTGTGGATGTGGTCGGCAAGACGGGGACCGCCACGGCGTCGCCGATCGTCGCCACCGAAACCGATGATGCCGGCAACACCACGACCCGTGTGCTTCGCTCCGGCGATCATGCATGGTTCGTGCTCCTCGTCGGGCGCGAGGGGCAGGCGCCCCGCTACGCAATCTCCGTCGTCGTCGAGTTCGCCGGCAGCGGCGGACGCGTCGCGGGCCCGATTGCGAACGAGATCATCCGCGCACTCGTGACCGAGGGATACCTGTGAACCCTCGCCAGATCTCAGATCTCGTCACGCTGCACCAGCGCACCTCCGGACGATTCGATCTGGAGAACGAGACCCGCGCCCGTGCGGTGACGCGATCTTCGATCGTCTGGTGGCAACCCGGCTGGCTCGTCATGCTCTCGACGATCATGCTCTGCCTGGTCGGCGTCTACTGCATCAACATCACCTCCGGCCTCGGCACCGGCGAGTGGACGCGCACCGCGTTCCGTCAGGGCGTCTTCGCCATCATCGGGATGGTCGGCGCAGCGCTCCTCGTCGTCCCGCACTACCGGCGCATGATCCATTTCTCGTGGCCGTTGGCGGCGCTCATGATCGCGCTGTTGATCTTCCTGCTGATCCCGTTCATCCCCGAGTCGATCGTCCGTCCCCGCAACGGAGGTGCGCGCCGATGGATCAACATCGGCATCACGGAGTTCCAGCCCAGCGAACTCGCCAAGATCGCCTTCGTCCTCGTGATGGCCAGCTACCTCCGCTTCCGACGCAACCACCGGAGCATCCGCGGCCTGTTTCTCCCGAGTCTCATCGCCTTCGTTCCGATGGCGCTCATCCTCGTGCAGCCGGACCTCGGAACGGCCGTGCTCTTCATGCCGGCGCTGGTCGCCATGCTGATCGCCGCCGGCGCGAAGCTCCGCCATCTCTTCTCCGCGCTCGGGCTCAGTGCGGTCTTCGCCATCGTCGTCGTGGTGCTCAGTCTCTTCTTCGCGCAGCAGAACGAGTATCCGTTGCTCCGTCCGCATCAGGTGGACCGCATCGCCGCGCTCATCGATCAGTTTGAGGGCGACGAGCGCCACATTCAGGACCGCGGTTTTCAGGGCAAGCAGGCCATCACGCTCGTCGGTGCGGGAGGGATCGCCGGACATCCGGAGCCGTACGCCCGCGCGTTGATCGTCTTCAGCGGACTGCCGGAACGCCACAACGACATGATCTTCGCGGTCTTCGCCAACCGGTTCGGTCTCATCGGCATCATGGTCCTGCTCGTTCTCTACGCCGCGTGGGTCGGTGGGGCGTTGTGGGTCGCCGCCATGTGCCGCGATCCTTTCGGTCGGCTCGTCTGCGTCGGGCTCGCGGCGATGGTCGCGACGCAGGCGGGGGTGAATATCGGCATGACCATCGGGCTGCTCCCCATCACAGGCATGACGCTCCCCTTCGTCAGCTACGGCGGAACGAGTCTCGTCGCCGGTTTCCTGATGGCCGGACTCATCCTCAACATCGCGCTCCGCAGGCCCGCCTACCTCTCGCGCAAGTCCTTCGAATTCGATGATGACGCCGAGTGAACCTTGTCCGGCCGCCCGTTCCGGCTACCCTCTGCCCCATGCCGCCGGACGCTCCACGCCGAACCCCCATCGACTTCAACGCCCACATCCCGCCGTTGACGCCGACTCCGGAGTTCCTGACGCATTGCACCGACTACGGCCTCGTGTTCGAGGATGATGACCTCGAACGCCTCGGGCAGTACCTCGCGCTCCTGCTCGAAGCGAACAAGCAATTCAATCTGACCGCCATCACGGACCCGGCCGACGCCTGGCTGCGGCACATCTTCGACTCCCTGACCCTCCTCGGACCGCTCTCCGAAGTCCCCGAATCCGCACGCATCGCCGACATCGGCAGCGGCGGGGGGCTGCCGGGAATCCCGCTGGCCATCTGCCGCCCGGATCTGCGCTTCACACTCATCGAGTCCACTGGGAAGAAGGCCGAGTTCCTCCGAGCGGTGTCCGATCTCATCGGGCTGAACAATGTTTCGGTGCTCGATGCGCGTGCGGAGGATGCGGCCCACGATCGGCGGGATCACCGAGAGCAGTACGATGCGGTCGTTGCGCGGGCCGTCGGGAAGCTCAGCGTCATCGCCGAGCTGACGATCCCCTTCGCCAAGGCCCCCGACGAATCTTCAGCCGGTGGCCTGACGCTGCTGATCAAGGGGCAGAAGGCCGACGACGAACTCAGCGAGGCCAAGCAGGCCCTCTACCTGCTCCACGCGCGCCACGAAGCCACCATCGACACGCCCACGGGACGCATCGTGGTGCTTCTGAAGACGCGCCCGACTCCCCGCATCTACCCCCGCAAGCCCGGGGAGCCCAAGCGAAGACCACTCGGCGGCTCGGGACGGTGATCCATCGCGGTATCGCAGCTCTTGATACGGCAAACGCCCCGAACATCCCGCGTACAATCCGCCCGTGAGTCCGACCGCCATCGACACGCTGCTGCCCGGAGGGCCCGTCGCCAAGGCGATGGGAGACGCCTTCGAGCTGCGCCCGCAGCAGATGGAGATGGTCAAATCGGTCTCCCGGGCGATGGAGCAGCGCGGATGCCTGCTTGTCGAGGCCGGAACCGGGGTCGGCAAGTCGTTCGCCTACCTCGTGCCCGCCATCCACCGCATCATCGAGCACTCCGAGCGCGTGGTCGTCGCCACGAACACCATCGCCCTCCAGGAGCAGATCATGCAGAAGGATCTGCCGCTCCTGGAGCGTGTCTTCCCCTCCGAGGACGGGATGGCATCGTTCCGCGCGGAACTCGTCAAGGGACGGGGGAACTATCTCTCCATCCGCCGCCTCGCGCTCGCGAGCAAGCGCCAGGATGCGATCTTTCCCGACGACCCGACCCGCCGGTCGCTCCATGTCATCGAGGACTGGGCCTATTCAACGAACGATGGCACCCTCTCGACGCTCCCGCCCGTCGATCGCATCGGGGTCTGGGACAAGGTGCAATCCGATTCGGGCAACTGCATGGGCAGGCGCTGCCCCAACTACGACCGATGCTTCTACCAGCAGGCGCGCCGACGCATGGAGCGAGCGAACCTGCTGATCTGCAATCACGCGCTCTTCTTCAGCGATCTTGCGCTCCGCGCCAAGAACACCGGATTCCTCCCGCCCTACGACCATGTCATCCTCGATGAGGCGCACATGGTCGAGGATGTCGCGAGCGAGCATTTCGGCATCTCACTCAGCGAGGGCCGCATCCAGCACCTGCTCGCGACCCTCTACCACACCCGGAGAGGCAAGGGCTATCTCGCCTCGCTGCAGATCGGTTCCGACACCGAACTCATCGACCGGACCATCCGCCTCGTCGCGGCGCTGAGCGAGGTCGCGCTGCACTTCTTCGGGGAAGTCGCGGACCGTGTCCCGCGCGCCTCATCCACCGTCCGAATCGCCCCCGAGCACCCCGTCAGCGACACGCTCTCCGCCCCGATGACCGACCTTGCGCTGATGCTCCGGCGTCTCCGTGAGCGGACCGACCGTGAGGAAGACCGTCTCGAACTCAACGCGTACGCGGAGCGGGCGCAGACGATCGCGCTCGAAACAAACGCGTGGTGCGAGCAATCGCTCCCCGGATGCGCCTACTGGGCGGAGGTCAAGCGCTCCGGCCCCGGCGAGCGTGCGACCATCGCGTGTTCGCCGGTCGAGGTCGGCCCCATCCTCCGGGAGAACCTCTTTTCGCTCGATGCTTCCGTCGTTCTGACATCCGCGACGCTGACCACCGGAAAAAACTCCTTCGAGCACACCCGCTCCCGCGTCGGCGCTCCCGATGATGCCGCGACCGTCGTCTTGGGCTCGCCCTTTGATCACGCCAGCCAGGTCGAGCTCCACCTCGAACCCACCATGCCCGATCCCCGATCGTCCGCGTACGACGCCATGCTCGCCGAACGCATCCTCCACCATGTCGATGAGACCGATGGCGGGGCGTTCGTGCTCTTCACATCCTTCCGGAGCATGTACGCCATTGCCGACCGTCTCCGCCCCGAACTCGGCACGCGCCGCATGCCGATCTATGTCCAGGGTGTCGATGGTGGCAGGATGCAGATCCTCGAACACTTCCGCGAGGATGACCGCAGCGTTCTCTTCGGGACGGCATCCTTCTGGCAGGGTGTCGATGTCCGCGGGCGTGCCCTCCGCAATGTCATCATCACCCGTCTGCCCTTCGATCCGCCGGATCGTCCCCTCACCGAGGCGCGCATGGAGGCCATCCGTGCCCGCGGCGGCCAGCCCTTCCGCGACGACTCCCTCCCCCGCGCGGTCATCCGGTTTAAGCAGGGATTCGGGCGGCTCATTCGGTCCTCGACCGATTCCGGACGCGTCGTTGTCCTCGATCCCCGCATCGTGCGTGCGAACTACGGGCGGTCATTCCTCGACGCCCTCCCCGAGGGGGTCCGGATCATCGAATACCGCCCCGACGAAGCCCATTCATGGGATTGACGATCCGAGGCACGACAACCGCCAGACCGTGTATTCTGCCATCCGCCGCCATATGGAGGACGGCGTCACTACCAACCCATTGGAGCAACCCCCACCCATGATCGGCAAGGTTTTCAAGGCATACGACATCCGCGGCGTCTACCCCGATCCCCTCGATGAGAAAATGGGGTGGCAGATCGGCTACGGCTCCGCTCAGTTTCTGCTCGCCGAGGCCGCCAATGACGGCGACAGCACCCCCATGATGAAGCACCTCGTCGTGGGACGCGACATGCGGACACACAGCCCATCCCTCCGCGATGCACTGTGCCAGGGCATGATCGACGGCGGCGCCAGCGTCATCGACATCGGCATGGTCGACACGCCATTCATCTACTTCGCCATCAACCACCTCGACTGCGCGGGCGGCGTGCAGGTCACCGCCTCCCACAACCCGCCCAAGTACAACGGGTTCAAGATCTCCAAGCGCAAGGCCAAGCCCGTCGGCGAGTCCACGGGCCTCGACGAAGTCCGCAAGGCCGCAGCGACCGTCGACGACCGCATTCGCGGAAATGTCTCGGGCCACATCGAGCAGCGCGACCTCTGGGATGCCTACTCGAAGCATGTCCTCTCGTTCCTCGATGCCGAGGCGATCCGCAAGCGCGGTGGTCTCAAGATCGTCGTTGATGCCAGCAATGGCATGGCCGGAACGATGGTCCCCCGCATCTTCGGACGCAAAGGCGCGAACATCGATGCAGTCGAGATCATCGAGCTGTACTTCGATAACACCAGCGGTGAATTCGTCCACGAGCCGAATCCGCTGGTCGTGGAGAACCTCGCGGACCTCTGCCGCAAGGTCGTCGAGACCAAGGCCGACCTCGGCGTCTGCTTCGATGGCGATGCCGATCGTCTGATGGTGGTCGATGAGAAGGGCGAGCCCATCGGTTGCGACCTCCTCACCGCGTTCCTGGTCTCCCGCTTCCTGAAGCAGAATCCCGGATCCGCCATCGTCTACGACCTGCGCTCCAGCAAGGCGTTGCAGGAGGCCATTTTCGAAGCCGGCGGCAAGCCCGTTCGCTCTCGCGTCGGCCATGTGTTCATGAAGGCGGCGCTCGCTCAACACAAAGCAGTCTTCGGCGGCGAACTCTCGGGACATTTTTATTTCCGAGACAACTTCAACGCCGACTCCGGCGCGATCGCCCTCGCCGTGCTCCTCTCGGCCGTCGCCGAAGGCGGACGCCCCGTCAGCGAACTCCTCGCACCCATGCGCCGCTATGTCCAGTCCGGCGAACTCAACTTCGAGGTCGAGGACAAAGATGCCACCCTCGCCGATCTCCGCGCGGAGTTCGGACCCCGCGGCACCGTGGACGACCTCGACGGCGTGACCATCGACTGTTTCAAGACCGAGGGCTGGTGGTGCAATGTCCGCAAGAGCAACACCGAACCGCTCCTCCGCCTCAATGTCGAGGCACGGGATGCCAAGCTGCTCGAGACCATCCTCGAGGAAATCATGCCGCTCCTCGGCACTCCCGTCGCCGGTCACTGAATCTGCCCGCCAGCAGCGAGAAAAGGATCATCCGTGCGGATCGTCGTCACAGGCAGCAGCGGCATGCTCGGCAGAGCGACCGTGCAGAACCTCCTCGCCGCGGGGCACACGGTCCTCGGCGTCGATGCCACTCCGCTCGCCGATTCTCCGTGCCGAACCTTTGTCGGCGACCTCCGCGAGCCCTACACCATCCACCGCGCCCTTGATCACTTCGGCGACCGCACCGATGCGATCGTCCACCTCGCAAACCATCGCAACGCCGAGTCCGCACCCGGCGAAACGGTGCTCCGTGAAAACCTCGCGATGAACACCAGTGTGGCCATGGCCGCGCTGCAAACCGGGATCCCGCGCCTCGTCTTTTCCTCATCCATCCAGGCCTTCGTCGGCGGCATCCAGCGCAACCTCACTGGCGAGATCATCTACCCGGATCGGTTCCCCATTGACGAGTCACTCCCGCCGAAGCCCATGAACCCCTACGGCCTGAGCAAACTCCTCACCGAGCACATGCTCGACCAACTCTGCAATGCAGAGCAGTTCCAGTCACCCCTCACCGCACTGAGTCTCCGCTTCCCTTACCTCATGCCGCAGCACCACATCGAGATGGTCGCCGAACGCACCGCACCGACCGATTACCGCTGGGGCGGCGCCGAGGCCTTCGCGTATCTCCATATGGAAGATGCCGCCGAAGCCGTCCGCCTCGCGTGCGAGGTCAGCACCCCGAATCATCAGGTGCTCTGGCTCGCGGCACCCGATCCACGCACCCCCGAATCCCCCGCCGAACTCGCCACACGCTTCTACGAATCCGTCCCCGGCGTCGAAACCGTCCTCCAACGAAATTCCTTCGTCGATTGCTCTAAAGCACGCTCGATCCTCGGCTGGGAGCCCGCCCGTACCATCACTGTGGAACGAGCCGCACGCGCCGCGCGAACCACCTCCTGATGCCGGGTACCATCCGCTACGGCAAGGAGGCCGCTGAGCGATGAACATCAACTCATACTTCCAGCACTGGGCCATCACGGAGAACCCCTTCCGCGCGGAAGAGGCACGCCACGATCCCGTCTTCGCCCGTCTCGGCGATACAAACGCCGCACACCCCGATTTCGAGAAGATCGTCGGCGATCTCCAACGCCCATCCACATCCATCGTCTTCGGCGAAAAAGGCAGCGGCAAGACCGCGATACGCCTCCAGCTCCAGGAACGCATCGAGGCCCACAATCAAGCGCACCCCGACGCACGCATCCTCCTCGTCCCCTACGACGACCTCAATCCCGTCGTCGACCGCCTCCTGGCGCATCACTCCGTCGGTCCCGGCAGCAAGGACCAACTCATCCTCGAAACGCTCCGGAACTTCCGGCTCGTCGATCACTTCGACGCCATCCTCCACACCGCCACGACCCGCCTCGTCGATGCCTGTCTCAACGACACCGCTGCGCACCAGCAGCATGCCTTCACGGAATCACCCGCCAAGCGTCTCCGCCAGGAACCCTTCACCACGCGCCAGAATCTGATCCTGCTTCAGGCGGTCTACGCGGAAGACGACGAGACCTGCTCGCGCCTCCGCCGTCTCTGCCGCAAGCTCAAAGCGCCCCCCGACTTCCGCACACTGCTCTGGCTCTTCTTCTCCGCCGTGGGATGGCTTCCCCCGGCGGCGCTCTTCTTCGCCGCACTTCTGTCACCACAGATCGATCTCGGCTCACAAAAAGTCCAGATCGGGTTCATCCTTCTCGTCGCCGCATGGCTCCTCGCGGTCGTCTACGGCCTGTTCTGGCGCATGTGGTCCGCCACGCGCCTCGCGAAGCGCATCCACCGCCAAGTCATCACGACCGGCCGCTCCCTCCGCTCACTCGCGCGGGCCGTACCGCTGATCCCCGAGTCGCTCCGGCGCGGATCCGGCCTCCCCACCGACGATTCCGACGACACCCGCTACGCCATGCTCGACCGCCTCCGCGCCGTCTTGCGCCCACTCGGCATCACCGGCATCATCGTGGTCGTCGATCGCGTCGACGAACCCACCCTCGTCAACGGCGCCCCGGACCGGATGCGCGCCATCGTCTGGCCACTGCTCAACAACAAGTTCCTCCAGCAGGATGGCCTCGGCATCAAGATGCTCCTGCCGATCGAACTCCGCCACGAACTCTTCCGCGAGTCCACCGCCTTCTTCCAGGAAGCACGACTCGACAAGCAGAACCTCGTCGAGCGCCTCTCGTGGACCGGCGCCATGCTCTACGACATCTGCAACGCGCGTCTCACGGCGTGCCGCGCCCCAGACGCCGATCCCATCAGTCTCGCCGATCTCTTCGAAACCGATGTCACGCGCCAGGACATCATCGACGCCCTCGACCAGATGCACCAGCCGCGCGACGCATTCAAGCTCCTCTACCGCTGCATCCAGGAACACTGCTCCAATGTCACCGAGGAGCAGGCGTCGTGGCGCATCCCCCGCCTCGTCCTCGAATCGGTGCGTCGACAGCAGTCCGACCGCGTGCAGGAATTCTCCCGCGGCTTCCGCCCCGCCTGACCGGATGCGCTCAATTTCTGTTTTCCACCCACACCACAAAAAAAGAAGCGGAGAGGGGGGGA
>REDD01000143.1 GCA_007693725.1 Phycisphaeraceae bacterium | reverse complement strand
CCGATTTCCGTTCATGGCCATGCTGCGTCTCCTTTCGGGTTTGCGCAACCCTCTGAATTCGCGCCTTCCATGAGATGAACGGATTATGGCGACACAGCCAATGCGAACGGCGACATCGACCGGCAATGACGGACCTTGCAACTCAACTCTCTTGGCAGGATCACTCGAGTGCCGCAAGGAACGCGAGAACCTCGTCGCGTTGCACACACAGTTCGCGCCATCGAGCCGGGGAGACCATGTGCTCCAGAGCTTCAAGTCGGACAAGAGCCTCTTCGCCGTAAAGGCGGCTCTCAGACAGATTACCGACTGTCTTCAGGGCACGCGCTGCGGTAAAGAGCGCACTGGCAAGCGACATTTCCGCGATGAGTTCGCCTGGCTGCGAATACACCTGGGATCTGGCCGCACTCACAAATCGATGGGCGGCGGCCGCGACCTCGTCATGCCGCTCGAGCTTGAGCAGCGAATTCACCTCCCACGAATACATCCCGAGGAGAATCTGTATGAAGAACCATCGACCGGGGTCGGATCGCACGGCCGCCAATATGTGAGGAATTCCTTTGGTGACAGCTTGGTAGCACTCCGCCGCTCGCCCGCTGGAACCGTAGTACTTTGCAAGCCGCAGGTATCCTGTCCCAACAGTGAGCCGGCTTAGTGCCCGATCCGGATCTAGGGACAGTAGCCGATAACAGAGATCATTTCGTGCCATGAGCCACGACCTTAGATCACCGTTCGGCGTGCTTATTCCATGAATCTGTGCGACTTCGCCGATCCGATCGTAGCTCCATGAGAGATCGTCCAGAAGACCGATGTTTCCTGGATTCGCCCCCAGCAAGTGTTTCTGAAGATTCATGGCTTGGAGATAGAGCGCGAGTACTTTGTCGGCAGCGGGTTGGCGGTCTCGTTCCAGAAGTACATCTCCAATCCGGACAAGCCCTTCGGCATATCGCCGGCCGTGTTCGATGCCGGTCGGTTGACGGCGGTGAAGAACTCGATAGATCTCCATCGAACGCGTGAGATCCCCTATTGCATCGTCATCGCGACCGATCCCAGCGGCGATATCGCCCCTCTCTCGGAGCACCCGAGCAAGCAAGGCCAGCAAGTGCTCGTTATCTGGATCCGCCGCAGCATGACGTTCCACCCGCACCATCAGCGCATCGACCATGGCCATGCGGGACTCACGCGTACCCCGAATCTCTCGGAGGCCAGCCAGCGCATCCTCGACCAGGCCCGCGACAAGCTGTTGTTGATCCCGAATCTCCGCGGCCAGCTTGACTCTGGACGCCGCGAGCAGAACGACTAGTGCTCCTATCAGCAACGAAGTCGCAAGGATCCCCCGACTTAGCCACGGGCGCCGTTCGGCGTAGAGGCGGGCCGAATGCACCAGGCTGGGCCGTCGAGCCTCGATCGGAATGTGGGAGAGCACTCGCCGCAGATCGTCCCCGAAGTGTTGCATTGACGGGTAACGTCTGACGGGATCCGGATCTGTCGCCTTGGCGATAATCGCCTCCAGGTCCCTCTCGCGACCCGAACATCCGGAAAGCCTCACCCTTGTGGGAGATTGAACCGCACGGGTAAGTTCGGCGATGCCTCCGCTCCGGCCAGGCGGGGGACTTCCGCTTAACACCTCACAAGCGACTAATCCGAGACCGTGGACATCTGTTCTTGCATCGACTGCGCCAGCGCTGAGCTGCTCGCGCGACATGTACGAGAGTGTGCCGACGAGCAAACCCGGCTCGGTTACATCGCCTGCGGCACCTCGAGCCGTTAGCAGACGGGCGACACCAAAGTCGATCACCTTGACGCGGGGACCATCCGAGCCCTGCGCTACCAACAGATTGGACGGCTTGATGTCCCTGTGGATTACTCCGCACTGGTGGGCGTGATGCACAGCATCGGCGGCCTGCGCGATCAGCCCGACACGCCCACGCCAGTCAAGCCGCTCGGCCGCCACGGCGACAGGTTCTCCGTCGATCCACTCACACGCCATCCACTGCCGACCGTCTTCGAGCACACCGGTCTCGAAGACCTGCGCGATCCCGGGGTGGTTGAGCGAAGCCAGCGCCTCAGCTTCGATGACGGCCCGGGTTGCGGATAGTTCCGTTCCAGTCGAACGGGCTAGCTTGACTGCGACTTGGCGTGCCAGCGGCGCCGGCGATTCGGCGAGGTACACGATGCCTGTACCACCCTCGCCGATTCGACGGACAAGCCGGTAACGGCCGAGTCGTTCGGGTAAGGAAGTGTCCTCCAGACGCCCGTCCCGTTCGTCAAGATCAGAGTCCGCAAGAAACCCAGCCCGATCCGCGGCGTCGAGATTCGCCAGAAGCGCGGCCACCGCCGCTTGTAATGGCGGGTCGGCGCCGGCCAACTCTTCCAACCTCGCGGCCCGCGCCGAATGCGGAAGATCGGCGACCTCCGCGAGCACATCACGCACGCGCTCGAAACGTCGCAGCCCGGCGAGATCGACCGCGGCCGGAAACCCGAAATGGTCGTGCGGTTCGCTCACCTTAATGTATGCGTCATGGAGTCAGCCCCGCGGAAACGTTTTCCAGCATCACGGCGAGGTCATCTTCCCGTAGAGCCACGCCCGGGCCGCGACCCAATCGGATCGGACCGTTCGGGTGCTGACTCCCAGGCGGTCTGCAATGTCGGCGTCTCGCATTCCTCCGAAGTATCGCATCTCAACAACCGACGCCATCCGGGGCTGAACCGCCGCGAGATGGTCGAGCAGCTCGGCAAGTGTCACGAGTTGTTCCTGAGACATGCCTTCCTGCGCCCCGTGCTCAGTGAACGCCGTCCGACGCCGGGCGTCGCGACGCTGCGCCCCCCTGTTGCGGGCGTAGTCGACCAATACCTGACGCACGATTCTCCCGGCCCACTGGCGGAACGCGGCCTCGGAGTCAAGCGATCCTCTCGATTGAGAGGCGATGCGGATCCACGCCTCGTGCACCACCGCGGTGGGCTGAAGCGTATGCCCGGCGGGTTCCCGCGCAAACTGAGCCTTAGCCAACACATGAAGCTGAGCGAGAAGCTCTTCACGCGAGTACCCGCCGAGCGGTCCGAGCCCGGGCGGCGGAAGATTGGATTCCTCGGCTTGGTGCACGCAGGAATATACACGACAGACTCTCAGGCTCCAAGAGTATCTGTTGCCAGGGGGAGAGGTCGGCCCCGGCTCGTTTCGTCCTATAACTTCTCGCCTCTGCCTCAGCTGGGCCCAATCGCCGCCGCCCGCATTCGTCCTTGGGCTACTTGGCCCCCGCGGCGTTCGCGGCCGGGCTGGACCGCGGGTGTGCCGGGGCCACTCCGCTCCGGCACACGAAGGAACACCAACGGACTCTCATAGCGATTGGTACATGAAACGGGGGCAAGTCAGCACTTGTCCCGCCCCCCGCTCCCGTCTCAACTGACCCCCAACAAACGAAATATTTCTCACAGGCCCTTCCGCGCTTCCATCTCGTTGTCGCATAGGAAGCGGGAAAGCGACCGCCGTTCGGAGCTTTCCACCAGATACGCCTTCATGCCCTCGAAGCAAGAGCTTCGCACTTTCCTATCCGTTTGACGCCTTGGACTGTCGCGCTTGCTCAGCATCAACACTCCGCCCGTCAGCTTATCTGTAGTGACGCTCACACCCCAGTCCACAGCACCCGTTCCAATGTCGGCACCGATCCAAGACCGTGGGACTCCGGCCAATGCCACAACCACGCTTCGACCGGCTTTCACCAACGAACACCCATTCATCAAGTGACACGCCTGGCCGCAGGCAACCACTCGACAACAGGAGCACCCATCCATGAACCTCGGTCTTGCAGCACTCATCTCGGGCAGCTTGTTGTGTTCTCATGGATTCGCCGATGTTCTTTGGAACAATGGCGGGATGGTGACACACCCGGGCGCCGGCGCGAACGGCTTCGACGTCAGCATGGCGAGCATCGGTCAGCCAATCGGATACAGCGCTACACGGCTGGCGGGACAAGAGCACTTCCGAGTCGCCGACAGGTTTGAGGTCCTTGATGCCTGGACGGTCGACTCCATATCAGTGTACGCGTATCAAACCAACAGCACCACACCGTCGTGGAGCGGCATCGAACTGCGACTCTGGGACGGCAATCCCGCACTTCCGGGCAGTTTGATAGTCGGAGTGTTTACACACCCCACTATCGCCCCGACACAGATCTACCGCGTGTCAAACGGCTCCGGGAATCTCGGCAATACTTCTAGACTCATACACACGATGACATTCGATGCCAACAGTCTTGCTCTCACGAGCGGCGCCTACTGGCTCGACTGGACTGTCACTGGAAGCGCCAGCATTATTGGTATCTCTGGATCGGCATGGGCGACGCCGGTTCAGTCGGCCAATCCGCTCAATCCCAATCAGCCGGGATTGGTCTGGGGAAGCACACTGCAACTGGACTCGACCGGTTGGCAGCCACTCGGCATAAAGATTCCATTCGTCATCCGCGGCTCGGGCGGCTCTCCCTGCGCCGCCGACCTCACCGGCGATGGCGTCGTTGATGCGGACGATTTCTTTCTCTTCCTGCAGCTATTCGCCAGCGGCGATCCTCGGGCCGACATCAACGAAGACGGCGTGATCGACGCGGATGACTTCTTTGGTTATCTTACACTGTTTGCACAGGGCTGCTGACGCGCCGCCCCACCATTCCTGCAATCGTCGCAGGCCGGCGGGTTGCCTCACAATAGCGGCGGCCGCACGCCATGACTTGTGCCCGTAGATGCTTGTTTGCGTTGGACGTATTTCCGCGACCCGCATGGGAGGTAGAGCTTGACATCTCATTACAGGATATACAACCTCCTGCTCGTCCCGCTCTTTGTGCCAAGCGCTTGTCCGGGCCAGACTATGCATACCGTCGCGGCGCTCGAGAACGCCGCCCAACGGCAAACGAACTGGGCGGAACATCGCGTTTGGGTGTCGGGCGAGCACGGGGGCGTACAGCGCTACGCCAGCGGAGTGCTCCTGGATCCGTGGAACGTGCTCGTGTCCGGTCACCAAGTGTTTAGCTCGGGATCGTTCACAACGGCTATACGGATCGGACGAGGCAGCAATCACATTACCGACCCAGGCGACATCTTTGCGGCAGCCGACTACGTGATCCACCCAGCGTGGGGCGGAGTCACTTTCCCTCTGCCTTTCTTCGATACCGTGGACTTGGCGATCCTGCACATGGCGTCGCCCATCCCCGGCGTGACTCCCCTGAACATATCTGCCGCGGAACTCGGCCAGACACTCGTCGGCGTCGGATATGGACGGCCAGCGACGCCCAACGGATACCTGGAACCCGACGGACAAGCCCGCGCATTCAACCTGTACTATGACCGCGCGGGGAGCATCTCGATCAGTTCTGATTATATGCTCAGCAACTTCTATCCTCCGGGATGGTCTCGCAATGACCCTCTCGAAGGCGGCGCAACCCCAGGCAACTCCGGGGGCGGAGTGTTCAACGCCGAAGGCGACCTCGTTGGCCTTACGGTCGGCGCCGCCGGGTCGCCGCCGGGCTACGGCTATGCCACCATCACTCTTCGCCTTGACTTGTACCAGTCGTGGATAATCGATAATATCATAGTTCCTGCGCCAGGCACTGCCTCAGCGTTCGCTATTGTTGGTGTCGCGTGCCTGCGCCGAAGACGACGCGCCGTTGTTTCAGCCATGTCGTGACACAGATACATGCCACGAGCACGATCTTGCGATGCGCTCATTACTCTTCCACTGCAGCGACACCGTATGGGCGACACAGCGTGCGTCGCCTTCAGCTCACACACCTTCGCCATTGGTGCCCACAGGGTCCGGTGCTGTGTAAACGCAATGTGGCGTTCTTCGAAGGCGCCAAGGAGTCTTACCAATGTGGAATGTCAGCCGCTGCGCAGTGCTTGCAGTCGCGATTGTCGAGTCAGTAACGGCGATGTCGGCGCTGGGACATAACTGCTCCTGGTCCGATGTCGACGGCGGCGTAAATGACCTCGTTTCAGCCTTGACCGTGTTCGATGATGGCAACGGAGCAGCTCTCATTGCTGGAGGCCGCTTTACCAGCGCCGGCGGACTCGCAGCCGCCAACATCGCGAAATGGGATGGTCTGGGGTGGGCGCCGATGGGACTGGGATTCAACGGACCCGTGTCATCGCTTATCGTCTTTGATGACGGCACCGGACCCTCTCTCTATGCCGGCGGCTCTTTCACCATCGCAGGAGGTTTGCCGGCGGGCGGGGTTGCCCGATGGAACGGACACTCATGGACACCGGTCGGGCAGGGAGTCGGCGGCTTTTCGGTCTCCTCTGTTGATGCAATGGCGGTCTTTGACGATGGAGCCGGGCCCGCGCTCTACATCGGAGGACTCTTTACCGAGGCCGACGGCCAGCCTGCGAGCCATGTGGCGAAGTGGAGTGGTTCGCAGTGGAGGCAGGCAGGAGGGGGCGTGAACGACTGGGTACGAACTCTTGTCGTTCACGAGACAACCGCCGGGCCCGCTCTGTTCGCCGGAGGTCGGTTTACCGCGGCGGGCGGGTTCCCTGCAAATTACATCGCTCTCTGGAACGGATCTTCCTGGATGCCAGTCGGCGGCGGGCTCGGCAATCAGGTGGGAGCGCTGCTGTCCTTCAACGATGGTTCAGGAGCGGCGCTCTACGCGGGAGGGAGCTTTACGACGGCGGACGGCACGCCGGCGAACCGTGTTGCAAAGTGGAACGGCTCAACCTGGTCGCCCTTGGGCGCCGGCGTGGGCAGCCCGGTGAACGCCCTGCAGGCATTCGACGATGGCGCGGAAGTGGTGATCTATGCGGCAGGGATATTCATTTCCGCGGGCGGCGCTCCTGCCAATCGGATCGCCCGGTGGGATGGATCCTCATGGTCGTCGGTTGCGGGAGGGCTCACCAGACCGCTCGGTGGTTTTACGACAGCAACGTCTCTTGCGGTCTTTGACTCGGGGCGCGGACCCGCACTGTATGTGGGTGGCACTTTCTCAGCCGCGGATGGATCGCCAGCAAACAGCATTGCTGTTTGGTCCTGCGCGGGACAGTGCCCCGCAGATATCAACGGTGACGGCGTCGTCGACGCCGAAGACTTCTTCCTCTTCCTCCCCCTGTTCGCCAACGGCGATCCCCGCGCCGACATCAACGGCGACGGGCTGATCGACGCCAACGACTTCTTTGCCTACCTAGGTCAGTTCGCCGCCGGCTGCTAAGTGGGGTGACGCCTGAATGGCGCACACGACACACCCGGCGGACCCGGCGGACCCGGCGTCAGCGTTGAACGCGCCTCGTGAGGTCTCGCCTTAGACAAGGAGCTTGTGATGATGAAGTTTGAACAAATCGCCTCGGCGGTCAGGCGCCCGGCATGCATCGGCCTTATCTTGATGCTCTGGTTGGGCATCTGGACCGGTTCTGTGACTGAAGCGTCTTGCCAGTGGAACGCGGACATCCCCGGGTTGAGCGGAGTCGGCGGCGGCCGCATCAACTCCTTTGCGGTATTCGACGGCGGCACGGGCCCGGAGTTGTATGCCGGGGGAACGTTCTCATCATCAGCTGGTGGTTTCCCTATCAGCAACATCGCCCGCTGGACTGGCTCTTCCTGGAGTCGGGTCGGGACGTCATTCTTTGGTGACCGCAACGGAGTGAATGGTACAGTCCGAGCCATGAAGGTGTTCAACGACGGGACGGGACCGGCTCTCTATGTGGCGGGTGACTTCACCTTAACGGCTGGTCCGTCCGCCAATTACATCGCCCGGTGGAATGGCTTGTTCTGGTCTGCGTTATCAACGGGAATGGATGGACCTGTTTGGGCTCTTGAAGTGTTCGACGACGGTTCGGGGCCCGCGCTCTACGCGGGCGGCAGTTTTACCACCGCTGGTGGGCAGACGGTTAACAACATCGCCCGCTGGAACGGCTCGGCCTGGTCCGCCCTGGGACAGGGGGTGAACGGCCTGGTTACAACGATGGCGGTGTTTGATGACGGCACGGGTCCGAAGCTGATCCTTGGCGGAGGCTTCTCTGAGGCCGCTGGAAGCCCGGCTGATAACATTGCCCGATGGGACGGCGCTACATTGTCACCGGTGACAGGGTCTGGCGGTCCGAGTACCGGGAACTACTTTTTTCAGGTAGACTCCTTGGTCGTGCATGATGATGGTTCGGGACCAAAGCTTTACGCTGCGGGTCCTGGTGCATTCAACACTCAAGGTCCAATTCATGTGGCTCGATGGACGGGCAACGATTGGACTTCGCTCCCCGGACCAAACGGGCGTGGCTTTGGGGGAAGCGTGTTGAGCATCGAGTCGTTTGATGACGGCGACGGCCCGGCGCTCTATGCAGGAGGTGTGCTCACAACGGTCGGTGGCATGGTGGTCAACTCCATCGCCAGGTGGAACGGTTCAGCATGGACGACGCTGGACGGGCCCGATGGGGTAGGCATCCAGCGCACCCCGGGCTCGCCGGAGGGTGTCTACACGATCGCTGGGTTGGTCCTCCGCGATGGCCCGAGCCTTTTCGTGGGCGGCACCTTTAGCAACGCCGGCGGATTGAGTGTTCAGAATCTTGCGCTTTGGCGGTGCACTTTCCCACTCCAGTGGTCGCCTGTGGGAGCAGGGCTGAACGATCGGGTCGGCGCAATGACCGTGTTCGACGACGGCACGGGGCCGGCACTTTATGCGGGGGGGTTCTTTACCTCTACGGCCGGGCAGGCCGCGAGCCGAATCGCTCGTTGGAACGGTTCGATCTGGTCGCCCTTGGGAACCGGCGTGAACAGCGCTGTCAATGCGCTAACGGTGTTCGACGACGGTTCGGGGCCCGCGCTCTACGCGGGCGGCTTGTTCAATAGAGCGGGCGGGCAGACTGCAAATCGCATCGCCCGCTGGGACGGTTCCTCTTGGTCGGCGTTGTCAACGGGGATGAACGGAAGCGTCTTCGCCCTGACCGTCTTCGACGACGGATCGGGGCCGGCGCTCTACGCCGGGGGTAGCTTCACCACCGCTGGCGGGCAAACAGTCAACAATATCGCCCGATGGGACGGTTCGTCTTGGTCGGCGTTGGCAACGGGGTTGAACGGAAGTGTCTTGGCCCTGACAGTGTTCGATGATGGATCGGGGCCCGCGCTCTACGCGGGCGGCTTGTTCACTAGAGCGGGCGGGCAAGTGGTCAGATTCATTGTCCGTTGGAACGGATCGTCCTGGTCCCCTCTGGGATCAGGTATGAACGAACGAGTGTTCGCCCTGACCGTGTTCGATGATGGCTCTGGGCCAGCGCTGTACGCGGGCGGCGCCTTCACCACCGCTGGCGGGCAAACAGCCAACAACATCGCCCGTTGGAATGGCTCTTCTTGGTCGGGTTTGTCAACGGGGATGAACGCGAGTGTCTTGGCCCTGACAGTGTTCGATGATGGCTTTGGGCCCGCCCTCTACGCGGGGGGAGACCTAACGCAGGCGGGCGGGAACTCGGCCAACCATATCGCCCGCTGGAATGGCACGTCGTGGTCCCCGCTTGGATCGGGGATGGACAACACAGTAAGCTCGCTTGTGGTCTTCAACGACGGGCAGGGACCGGCGCTTTATGCAGGCGGCAGGTTCTCCGTAGCAGACGGTTCACCCGCGAGCAACATCGCCCGCGGATCAAGCCCGCGTTTGACGAATCCGTGCCCAGCGGATATCAACGGGGACGGCATCATCGACGCCGACGACTTCTTCCTCTTTCTCGCGCTGTTCGCCGCCGGCGATCCTCGATCCGACTTCGACAACAATGGCGTGATCGACGCCGACGACTTCTTCGCCTTCCTCACCGCTTTCGCCGACGGTTGCTGAACGACCCCCGCAGTCATCTCTCGGCCACTTTTCTAGTGGCCCAATCAGAGTCCCCGTCGGACATGTCCGGCGGGGACCTTGTCATTCAATAGGTGACATGGACACTCTGTGATCACTTGTTTTGACTGACAGTTATGCGTTTCTCTGTATAGAACTGCAACTTCAAGTCAGTTCGCCGGACAGGTAGGGTACGCGGCGTGGCAGGGCGTCGAAGGGAGCCGGGGGAAGCATCCCAGATGAACCGTTGACCGGGACGGAACACCCGTCTCGGTCACAACCTCGTCGTCGAGCGTCGGGAACGGAGAGTGTCAGTCCTCTTCCCGCTTCCGACGCTCTTGCTCCACAGCTGACGTTTTACCACTGAACTTCAATCGCTGCGGTGTCAAAGACCGGGTTGTCGCCTCGCTTGCACGACTCTTTGGGCTCGACCTGCACGATCTTTTCAGCCCGAGCCGCCCATCGGAAGCGTGGGCAGTCCATGGCGAAGCGACCCGGCTCGGTCGATCTGAAGAAGCGGATCCCCGGCTCTGCTGCACCACGATCCGGGGTGTCGGTTGGCATGCTGACTACCAAGATCCGGATACCGGTGTCGCCAAGAAGCACCGCTTCGCGGTCGAGACCGAGGCGAAGGTGGCGTACACCCAATGGCAGGCCCGGCGCCTGGCGGGCGATGATGACCAGGGGCGGCGGCCAAGCCCCGTGTCGTCCGAGCATCCGGCGGAGACCGCCGCGCACCGGGACGGGTGTTCGCCGCAGGAGCATTGCCTCATCGTCGAGCGAGGTTGAGGCCGGGATGCGCTACTATCGCGGACCGTTTTCCGACCGGGCGGATCCCGGGTGAGGTCGCTGCACCATGCTTGAGTATGTCGCACTTGGGATGCTGCTGCTGTCGTTGACGGCGCTGTTCTACATTTTCATTTTCATCCATGATCTTCCGCACCGGATCGCCAAGAAGCGGGCGCACCCGCAGGCGGACGCGATTCACTATGCCTGTTGGCTGAGTCTGTTCACGCTGCACGCGATCTGGCCGCTGGTGTTCCTGTGGGCGGTGTCGAACCGTGGGGCGCTGGATGTGCGGTTGCTGGACGAAGCGGGCGGGGGTGCGGAGGCGGATGTGAAGCGTTTGCGTGCCGCGCTGGCGGAGGTGGAGAGTCGACTGGCGGCGTTGGAACGTGGCGGCGAAGCCGGCCGGGGCTCGGCACGCGTGGGCGCATCATGATCGAGTTGCTGTTCGGGATCTACGGGCTGATCTGCTGGCTCGTGTTCAAGAAGTTCAAGCTGCTGCCCATCAATCTGTGGACGATGGTGACGGCGGTGTTCATCCTGCTGGCGGTCCTGGCGATGGGCTTCCTGTGGCTCGGGCGGTATCAGCCGATGACCCGCCATGCGAGGACGGTCTCGATCACCACGCCGATCGTTTCCGAGGTGTCCGGACGCGTGATCGAGGTCGTCGGCGAGGGCGCGCGAGACCTGAAGAAGGGCGACATGCTGTTCCGCATCGACCCGACGCCATTTGAGGCGCGGCGTGACGCGGTGGCGGCTCAATACAACCTGGCCAAGACGCGCCTGGAGCAGGAGCAGGGCCTGGTCGATCAGGGGGCCGGGAACCGGTACGACCTGGACCGGGCGTCATCGGAGGTGGACAGGCTGGCCGCGGAGCTGCGGACGGCGGAGTTCCAGCTCGAAGCGACGGTGGTGCGGGCGCCGGCGGACGGGTTCGTGACGCAGGTGTTGATCCGGCCGGGGCAGATGGTCACGCCGATGGCGTTCAACCAGGTCATGGTTTTCGTGCATAACGAGGGGCCGTACATGGTGGCGGGGTTCGCCCAGAACGCCGTGCGGTTCATCGACCCGGGCGACAAGGCGGAGATCGCGTTCTATGGCGCGCCCGGGCGGGTGTTCTCGGCGAGGGTGGTGTCGCTGCAGCCGGTGCTGGCCGAAGGAATGGTGTCGGCATCGGGCCGGCTCGTGACGCTCGACGGCGCTCAGGCGGGGCGGCTGCCCGTGATGCTGGAGATCACCGATGACCTGGACGGGTACCAGTTGCCGTCGGGGTCGAGCGGGCTGGCCACGGTGTACACGGGCAAGAAGCATCACCTGAATCTGCTTCGAAAGATGATCATCCGGATCAAGAGCTGGGAAAACTGGGTCTTCGTGCCCTGAGCATCGGAATGGAAGTTTCATGAGAATGCGTGGCGGGATGCTGTGGGCGTGGGCCGGCGTGGGTTGCGCCGTGGGCCTGGGGATGAGCGGGTGCGCGACCAAGTCTCCGCCTGAGCGGGACCAGATCGTGGCGGACGCGCTGCCGGCGACCGTGATCCCCGGTGTGTGGGGCGAGGCGGCCCGGCAAGGGTCTGTGCCCGACGGTTGGGTGCAATCTTTCAACGACCGCGGACTCGAGGCGGTCGTCGGGGAGGCGTTGAAGAACAACCTGGACCTGCGGGCGGCGCAGGCGCGGCTGGACCAGGCCGGAGCGGCGGCGGCGGCGGCGGGCGCGTCGCTCAAGCCGGTGGTGGATGCGACCGGCGGGGGCGTGGTGCAGGGCGGCGCGAGCGACAACCGGGTCACAAGCCGCGGGGTCGGGCTGAACATGTCGTGGGAGTTGGACGTGTGGGGCCGTGTGCGATCGCAGGCGGCGGCGGCGACGGAGATGTACGAGGGCGCTGAACTCGACTTTGAGTTCGCGCGCCAGTCGATCGCGGCGGCGGCGGCGAAGGCGTATTTCCTGGCGACCGAGACGCTGCAGCAGCAGTCGCTGGCCGCGGCCGATGTGGAGGCCGGGGAGGAGATGTCACGCGTGATCGGCCTGCGTCGCGCCGCCGGCAAGGTGACCGAACAGGATGTGCGGCTGGCGCAGGCGGAGCTGAACGCGTCCAAGAACAGGCTGGCGGCCGCGGAGAACGCGCACGACCAGGCGGTGCGGGCGCTGGAGACGCTGCTGGGCAGGTATCCGAGCAACGAGCTGAGCACCGGGGCGACGCTTCCCGAGATGCCGGGCGAGGTGCCGGCGGGGATTCCTTCGGAAGTGCTGGAGCGTCGGCCGGACGTGGCCGCGGCGGAGCGGCGTGTGCGGGGCGCGTTCCAGAATGTGCAGGCGAAGCAGCTGGCCAAGCTCCCCCGGATCGCGCTGACTTCGGGCATCGGAGTGAACAGCGGTCTGACCGACCTGACGAGCCGCGGCGGCGGGTTTTTCAATGTGGGGGCGAACTTCTTTGCGCCCTTGTTCGACGGCGGGGCGCGCGAGGCGGAAGTCCGGATCGCAACCGCCGAGCAGGAGCAGGCGCTGGCCGCGTACGGGCAGACCGCGCTGAAGGCGTTCCTCGATGTGGAGAACGCGCTGGGAGGCGAGGCGGCGCTGGCGGAGCGCGAGGCGTTGATCGCCGCGGCGGTGCGGGACGCCGAGGAGGCGTTGAGACTGCGGACACTCGAGGCCGATGCGGGCAAGGCGGACACGCTGAGTGTCCTTCAACTGCAGCGGCAGGTGTTCGCGGGCCGGTCGACGCTGGTGGCGCTGCGGACGGCGCGGCGGAGCCTGCGGGTGGATCTGCACATGGCGCTGGGCGGGGACTTTCAGTAGGCCTTCGTGGTTGCGCGACGCTTCTCGCCTCTGACCGCGTGTCGACCTGCCGTGACCACGCCAGCGACGGACCTTGGTGCTTGCGGGCTGCGCGATGTCACGGCTTGTTCATGCGACCCGCCCGCCCCATGAGCGCATCCCACTGGCCGCAACAACCCGCCAGCGGGCATGGTACGCCGGGCTTCGCCCGGCCATGACCCGC
>REDD01000013.1 GCA_007693725.1 Phycisphaeraceae bacterium | reverse complement strand
CGGCCAGGGCGATGGCGATCCGGCGCGGCAGGGGGAGCGGGATGGGTGCGGGGTGAGTGGTCATGGTCGCGGGGATGCACGATATGGGCAGCGCGCGGGGAAATCTTCGCGGTGTGCGTGCGAGGTCGTCCGGCGGTGCTTGGTTGATGGGTCGAGATGTCAGGCCAGCGCGGGCTCGGCGAGCGTCTCGGTCTGCTCGGATTCCCAGTCGAGTTCATCGAGCAGCGGGAGTGTGGTGGCGAGGGCGTGGACCGGCTGGGGGGGCTGATCCTGATGGGCGCGACTGGCCTTGGCTTCGAGGATGGGCGCGACGAGTGCGAAGCCGTCGATGATTTCGAGCGTGCCGTCGTGGTGTTCGACGAGTGCGGTGCCGGACTCGACCCAGTCGCCGCAGTTGTAGTAGGCGATCTCGCTGTGCGGCTCGCGGATCTCGGGCTTGTGGATGTGGCCGCAGACGACGCCGTCGAAGCCCTTGCGCCGGGCTTCTTCGAGGAGTGTTTCCTCGAACTTGGCGACGAAGGTGCAGGCGGACTTGACCTTGAGCTTGAGGAATTGCGAGAGGGACCAGTAGTTGAGCCCGAGGCGTGCGCGGAGCCAGTTGTAGGCGCGGTTGACGACGACGAGCCAGTCGTAGGCCATGCCGCCCATGACGGAGAGGAGCCGCGCGTGTTTGACGATCATGTCGAATTCATCGCCGTGGGTGATGTAGAGGTTGCGTCCGTCGGCGGTGGTGTGGTGAGCGTGCGAGCGGACGGAGACATCGCCGAAGCAGAGCCCGACGAACTGTCGTGCGTGTTCGTCGTGGTTGCCGGGGACATAGACGACGCTGGTGCCGCGCTTGGCCATCTTGAGGATGCGTCGGGTGACATCGTTGTGATCGGGCGGCCAGAACCAGCGGTTCTTGAGTCGCCACATGTCGATGACATCGCCGACGAGGTAGAGGTGTTCGCAGCGGATGGACTTGAGGAAGACGGTGAGTTCGCGAGCGCGGCAGGAGCGGCTGCCGAGGTGGAGATCGGAGATGAAGACGGAGCGGTATTGGTGCTTCGGAGTCATGACGGTCGCTCCGGAGTTCGGGCCGGGATGCGGAATGGGCGAATGCCCTCTTATTGAGGTCGGGGAAAGCTATTCCGCGGGGTGAGCGGTGGGGGGCGAGTTATGCACAATTCATCAACAATGAGTGCTGAGTTTGCGCACCCTGAGCGCAGGGGGTGGTTGGGGAGGGTTTTCGGGCGTGGGGGGTTCCGGCGGGCGGAGGATCAGAAGGTTGCCACGGCCATGCGCTGGCGGGCGGTGAGGATGGCTCGGATCTCGTCGACGGCGTCCTGCTCGATCCTGTGGAGCTGGGTGCGGATTTCCTGCATGCGTGCCTGTTCGCGCTCGCTGAGTTGCGGGGCGCTTCCGCCTCGTCTGAAGACCAGTCTGCCGTGGGGCGTCGGGATGCTGAAGGTGATGTCGGGGTTGGGCCGGTTATCGACTCGATTGCGCAGGGATGAATCGCGCGCGAGTACGGCTTCGCGGCGTTGCTGGCGGCGGTCCTCGATTCTGCGGAGTTGGCGGCGTTGATCGTTGGTGATTGGGTCGGCAGATCGGACCAGCAGCAGCCACTCGCGCATGCCTGATATTTCGCTCTGTGACATATTCGGGTCCAGCGCATACATGGAAATGGAGGACTCGAGGATCAATGTTGCGGCCTCGGCATTCATGAGGACACTGAGGAGTTGCTCTGCTCGGGAGTGTGAGAAATCGACGACAGCGCGTGTCGTTTGTGGTCGCCCCTTTGGGGTGAGGGCCTTGTGGGTGGGTTCCGGAAGGATGTTGAGCAGATCGTTTCGGAATCGGATGTTCGTGTCGCGCAAGCGTTCGGAAGCCCGACGGGCGGCGACGGCCTCGGTCGTGAGTGATTGTGCGATTTCGCGACGGCGTTCCACATACTGCCTGGCGAGTTGCCTGCCGCGTTCCTGATCGTTCGGCGTCAACTCGCTATAGGCCTTGTTGAAGCGGTCCAGCTCGTTCATAAATTCGTCGTGTACTGACGCGACGGCATCAATCCTTGCATTGCGCATCGTGATGAGTGGGTGGATTGCCTGCGCGTACTCTTCAAGAATGTCGGCGATCTTTTCGCGATCTTCGCTGCTGAGATCGAGTTTTTCGGTGATCTCGATCAGGTCGTAGCGCTCGTCATCGAAGATCGCGTATTTTGCAAGCGTCTCTCTTCGGAGGGATTCGCGCTCGTAGATGCTCCATCGGTCCCGCTGTTCCGGCGTGAGGATGAGTTGCAGGTCGTCGAGCAGTGCTTTGCGAATTTCCTGCGCCAGTCGCTGTTCCTCGACACGAAATTGTCGCAGCCGAGAACGCATGATCGTCTCTGCATCCGAGTACTCGGCCTCTGCGCTCGGTATCGCCAGGAAGCGAGCATCGGTCCGTCGTTCGGCAAGATCGACCCATCGCTCCATGTAGCCGACGATGAGCGCCTTGTAGCGGTCCTTGATGAAGTCTCGCTGCTCTTGCGTGAGATCGAGCGTGCTCGCGTAGTGCTCAAGATTTGCGTATGCGAGCGGCAGGCCCGGTTCGGAGAAGAACTCTTCGTATGGATGGTCGTGGGAGCGTGCAAATTGCCACTCGGCATTTGCCCGGCTTTGTCGGTGTGAGTGATCGTTGCCCAGCACCATGACCTGGGCGAACAGGATCTTTGCGGCAGCGAGCGCGACGATGAGTGTTTGCATGGTTCGGACTCCCAGCACGGCTCCGGAAG
>REDD01000097.1 GCA_007693725.1 Phycisphaeraceae bacterium | reverse complement strand
GCGACCTACAAGCGCGGGACGCTGCTGCTGCAGGATCTCGTTCGGCTGCGCCAACTGCTGAATGATGCAGATCGGCCGTTCCAGGTGCTGGTGGCTGGCAAGGCCCATCCCGCCGACGGACCCGGCAAGGAGATCATCCGGCAGATCGTGAAGATGGCGGCCTCGGACGACAATCTCCGCCGGATCGTCTTCCTCGAAGACTACGACATGGAGATCGGGCGTCGGCTCGTGCAGGGGTGTGACCTGTGGCTCAATACGCCGCGGCGCGGCATGGAGGCGTCGGGCACGAGCGGGATGAAGGCCGCGATGAACGGCGTGATCAACTGCTCGATCCTCGACGGCTGGTGGGATGAGGCGTACGAGGCGGAGACGGGCTTCGCGATCGGGAAGGGCGAGATCTACGAGGACAGCGAGGAGCAGGACGACATCGAGAATCGTGCGCTGCTGAACCTCCTCGAACGGCAGATCCTTCCCGAGTTCTACGGGCGCGATGAATCGGGCCTGCCTCGGAAGTGGATCCAGCGGATGAAGCAGTGCATCTCGGTGATGACGCCGCGCTTCTCGACGATGCGCATGGTGAACGATTACACGGAGCAGTTCTACCTGCTGGCGCACGGCCTGAGCATCTCGTTGCAGGCGGATGGTCTGCGCGAGGCGGGAGAGCTTGCCAAGCAGATCGAGCGTTTCCGTCGCCATTGGCCGGAGGTGGCGGTGGAGCGTGTCTCATCGGATGCCGAGGTCACCGTGCCGGTGAACAAGCCGGTGCATGTCGAGGCGGTCGTGCGCCACGGGGCGCTCTCGGCCGAGGAGATCAGTGTCGAGCTGTATCACGGCGAGGTGACATCGCTGGGAGACATGGTCAACGCGAAGGTGACGCGGATGCATGCGCGTCCGGACGGATCGCAGGGCGACGGGCGGACGGTCTTCACCGGGGCGTTCTCGCCGTCGGGATCCGGTCGGCGCGGGTTCACGGTGCGCGCTGTGCCGCACGATGAGCGGCTGATCGGGACATTCATCCCCGGATTGATCACCTGGGACACGGGCGCCTCGGAGACGCCGTTGCAGCGGATCGGCTCGGAGCCGACGCGCACGCCGCAGGGCGCCCACGCCTGAGCATGATCACGGGATCAACACCGCGATGAAGAGCAGGAGCGCGATGACGATCGCGAACCCGCTCTTGATGATCGTGGAGGAGAGTCGCCCGAGGGCGGCGCCGCCCCCGACACGGTAGATGCTGACGCTGCGACGGAGGTCGATGTGGAGGGTGTGCTCCGCGACCGCGGCGGCGATCCCGGCGCCCAGCACACCGCCCAGAATGGTCCCGATCAGCGGAAGGAAGGGCAGGAAGATCGTGCCGGTGATGGCCCCGACGATGCCGCCCGCAACCGCGGCCCAGATGGCGCGCTTGGAGGCCTTGGTCGCCGCGGCACCGGCAGCACTGGACAGAAACTCGGCGACCTCCGCGAGAATGCACAACACACCGGCGACGACCAGCGTCCACGGCGAGTACAGCTCCGGCCAGATGGCGTAGAGCGTCACCGCGCTGAGCAGGATCAGCCAGGTACCCGGCAGCGTCACCAGCGTGAGAAGGACGCCGAGCAGGCCGATGATGCCCATGATGATGGCGGCGACGATGGTGACGATCACGCGCTGGTGCTCCGTGCGACGGACAGGACGACATCTCCGGACGGCGTCACCGGATCATTGGGATTCGGAGCGTGCTGCGTTCACCCGGAGACCGAACGCTCGGGCTGATCGGCATCGTCGGACGGAGCGGAATCGGGCTCTTCCGATTCCTGATCCTCGGGCTCTTCGGGCGGCGCCTCGACATGCGGAGAGGCCTTTTCCATGGCGAGGAGCCAGTCTTCGAGCGGAATATGGCGGTAGAGATCGAAGCGGCGTTCCTCGTTCTCGCCTTCGAGGCGGATGAACAGGAGGAACTTGTCCCACTTGCGCCGATCGACATCGACGATCTGATTCGGAACGATCGTCTTCCCTTCGGGCGTGGTGAGCGTCAGCGTCGCGGGATCGAAGCGATACTTCTTCGGAACGACGCGCGCCAGAAGAATCACCAGCCAGATCGACAGCCCGGAGGAAACGACGAGGAAGAGGTACTGGAGCGGGATGTCGTACGCCGCGAGGCCGGAGACATTGCCCACGCCCTGGCGCGCGGTGTCGAGTTCGCGGAAGCGCGCCTCGGGGTTGTTGTAGAGCGTGAGCGTGCGCTTGTGGGGGGCGCCGGAGGTCGGATCGACGGGCTGCGCTTCCTGATTCTCGCGGGTCAGCGCATCGAGCGAGTGCAGGATGGCGATGGCGTTGAGCCACTCGAGGCGTGCCCCTTCGACGGTCGTGGGGGATCGCCCCTCGGAACGCATGTCACGGAGAGTGCGTCGCGTCGCGGCCGGATCCGGCACGGAGGCGTTGGAGGCGGTGAAGGCGCGAGCGCCCTCGGCGCGGAGAGCCCCGAGGTACTGGAGCTCGGTGTGCTCGATGTAGTCGCGCTGCTTGCTCGGGTAGAGCCAGATGGCGTCGTACGCGGACCAGACCGCGAAACCGAAACAGACAATGAGACCGACGACGACTTTGCCGAGCCACATCGGTCGAATGCGCGTCGTCTGAGGTTGTGCTTCCGCCATGGTGCTCCTGAGATCGGCACGACCGGCCCGAATGTTGGGCGGGATTTCGCTTTGCGATGGATACCTAGTCTAACGGTGGGGTCTCCGCGGAGTTTCTGAGGGGGTTCCGGGACCTCCGGGGGGGGCACCGTCGATGGCTTTCCTCCACCACCGCTCGGTCCAGGCGCGTCCGGCGGGGTCGGCGGTCAGTGCGGCGAACCCGCCCCGATCGACCCTGCGGGTGGGGATCCGTCGCCAATACCGAGCCGGATCGGCCATGGCGCAGGTCAGCCAGTGGCTGTGCTCCCGCCGTGCCCGCTCCGCGAGGGTCTCAAGGCGATTGCGCCTGCTCAACAGTCGAGGAATCCGAATACTCCCAAGCATTCCCATGCAACGGAGTATAGATGCGTCAGTACGCCGGAGAGGGCGTTTTCGGCCCTCGGAGGGGCATCCCTGATCTGTGGGGGGCGGTACGATTTTTTGTCAGAACTGGGCACAATCAGCCCCGATCGAGCGTTTACTCATGCGGAGCCGCCCGGAAGCACGGCGTGGCGAACGGCACCCAGACCTCAGCGGAGGTGTTCCATGACGACCCGTATGCAGAAGCAGGCCATTTCCGGACGAGTCGCACGACTGGCGAGCGTCGGGACGCTCGCGGGCGTGCTGGCGATTGCCGGTGGGTGCAGCAACGCCGGTGAGGGCGCGATCTCCGGAGCCGGACTCGGCGCACTGGGCGGACTGGCGATCGGATCGCTCTACGGCAGCGCGGGCAAGGGCGCCGCGATCGGAGCCGTTGCGGGCGGTGTCGGCGGTGCGGTGCTCGGCGATCAGAACGAGCGGGCCGATCGGCGTGCTCGCGAGCGCCACTACCACTCCGACTGGTGATCCTCACTCATCGTCGTCGTTGTCCTCGACGACTGACGGAGCCAGCGGCTTGATCCTCTTGGTCTTGCGCCGGGTCGATTCCTTGCGCAGCATCGGTTTCAGTTTGCCCTTGGCGACCAGCGAGGCGGCTTCGCGGCATGTCTCTTCCAACGCCTGATGCAGCTTCTCATGATCCGTCAGCGTGCCGAGCCGTTCGTGCAACTGCTCGATCCGTGATTCGATGGACGCTTCGGGATCGACCGTGGCGACAGCGCTGTCGCCCAACGCTTCGCTCGCCTCCATGAACCACTGAACATCCGGCCGATCCTCATCCACCGGCGGATCGACGCGGACGCGGATCGTGACCGGACCGATCATGACCACCGGCCACTTGCCCAGGCGTGTCTTGGGCTCGCGAGAAATGACGAAAATGGGAATATTCTGGCGGTCGGCCCGGTCGCGCAGCTCGCGTCCATCGGCGCCGACCAAGGGCGGCTCGCACAGATAGCACCCGGGCTCGATGTCTTCCTCTTCGGGGGGCAGTTCGTTCAGGAGCACGAGTTTCTTGGCGTCGAGGGCGGCGAGGCGCTTGTTCCGCCGGGCTTCCTGCAGGGGAAGGATGATCCGGGCCATCCGCCCGTAGTCGCTCACGCTGAACGCGAGCGTCAGCGCATCAACCGCGAGACGCTCGCACTCGAAGTAGTCGGTGGCGGCGAGCGCTTCACCGGCCTGCTCCATGAGCGAGTCGATTTTTTGTGCGGCACGATGCTGCTTGGTACTCATGTCGATTCGCCCCAACAAGTCGGATTGGTCGGGGCAGCCCTCCTTGTCGACCTGATCCACGGTACTCGGAATCGGGGTGCGGACACCACCGGCGAGCGAGACTACGAATGGGCGTGCTCGATGCCACGGGCGAGCGTGGTCAGGAGTTCCTCCCAACGCTGGGCCTGCTCCGTGAGGTCGTAGGCGAGGAGATCGGAGAGGCCCGACCAGTCCTGATGCTCGATGCTGGTGCGGAGCTCGATCAGGCGATCGTTCAGCCCCGTGGCGATGGCATCGATGTCCTGTGCGGGGAGCGTGATCGCCTCGCAGGAGCGGACCGCCTGGAGGGTGTCCATCACCTGCTGCCAGACAGCGAGGAGCGGGCCGAGCTGCTGGATCGCCGATTCGGGCTCTCCGGAGGCGATCAGGTCGGCCAGGCGCTGGTGCTGCTCCCGAGCGGGTGGGAGGAGGTCGGCGGCCTCCAGCAGCGACTCCCGAACGAGCGCGACCGCATCGGTCGAGACGAAGCGGAGTTCCTCGGCGTAGGGGGTGGTTTCGGGCGGATTGGAGAGGTGCGTGTCGGGAATGGGGGCGCCGTCGGCCTGGGCTTCGATCACGAGGCGTCCTCGGCTGGAGGAGCGGATCGCATCGAGCGCGGAGGCGAGCGTCTGACCGGCTTCTGAGACTGGCTGGCCGTCGAGGTAGACCTTCATCATGGTCTGATCGTCGGCTTTTCGGACGCTGCGCATCAATCAAACCCCACAGGGAGTCGGAAAAAGACCGGTGCGTCAGGGCGCGGGCGGGGCGGGGTCGATGGGGTCGGGCAAGCCCTCGGGATCCGGCGCGGCCTCGCGGGCGAGGCGTCGGGCATCGCGCCGGCGCTGCTTCGCGATCAGGCGGATGTTCCGGGCGTAGATCACGACGCCCGTGGTCTGGCCCAGCACACCGACGACATCCTGACGCCACGCGAAGTAGAGAAACAGGGCGATGCCCCCGACGAGACTCAGGTACCAGAACAGGGGAGGCACAACGGACCGGCGCTCACGCTCGCTGATGACCCACTGGATGGCCATCCGCCCGAAGAAGGCGATCTGCCCGCCCAGACCGACGCCGATCCAGACGAGCGAGCCCCATGTGGTGATGTTGAAGAGGCGGAACATCCAATTGGAGCCGGAGGCGAGGATCTGGTCGGTGACGCTGTCGCCGAAGCGCTCGCGGAAGACGCCCTCGGGCATGATCTCGGTGGCCCTGCCGTCGCGGTAGAGGAGGCGGAAGGTCGGGGGAGCATCGTCGGACTCGGGGACGAACTCGACGATGCCTCGGACGGGGCCGATGCGGAGGTCCGTGGTCCGGGCTCCGGGTCGGATTTCGGGGACGCCGAGGTGCTTGCCCGGTCCCCAGACGAGCCAGAGCCCGAGGATGAGCAGTGCGAGCATGGCTGCGAGGGGTTCCCACTTCATCGGTGCTGGGCCTCTGCGGGCTGGGGCGGCTCGTGGGCGGTCGTCTCACGATCCGGCGTGGCTTCGAGGTACTCAACGGGACGACGCCGGTTGCGCATCCATCGCACCGCGAAGCAGTCGATGAGTCCGGGGATGGCTCGCTTGGTGATGCCCATGCCGTACTTGGTCTCGCCTGCGATGCGAGGTCGATGCGTGACCGGCATCTCGACGACGGTGTAGCCGAGGTGGCGCGCAGTGGCGGGGATGAAGCGGTGCATGCCGCGGAACTCGAGCGGGAGTGCGAGGGCGATCTCGCGCTTCATCAGTCGGAGCGAGCAGCCGGTGTCGCGGATGGTGTCGGCGAGGATGGCGCGTCGGAACACGCGCCCGACGACAGAACCGATCTTGCGCACCGCGTTGTCCCGGCGCGCGTGGGAACGGTCGCCCTGGACCATGTCCGCGTTCTTCTCGATGAGCAATTTCGCCATGGCGGGCAGGTCCGCCGGATCGTTCTGAAGATCCGCATCGAGGACCGCGATGTACCGCCCCGCGGCGGCGCGGAACCCGGCGTGGAAGGCGGCGGACTGGCCGTTGCCCTTGCCCGGGGGCGTCCTCTGCATGGCGAGGATGCGCAGCCAGGGTCGATCTCCGACGAGCCCCAGCGCGATGGCGCGGGTGTCGTCGGTGGACCCGTCATCCACGAGGATCATCTCGAACGCTTCCCCTCCGAGGGCACGCGCGGCCTCGACGCCGGCAACGCCGACCTGCTCGACCAACCGGACGACATTGTCGCGCTCGTTGTGCGCGGGGGCGACGATGCTGAGCACGGGATCGTGGGCTTGGCGAGGCATGCAACGGGTCTGCGGGATGATATGGAATGCGGTGCGGGTTTCCGGGCATCCAGCGTAGCAGGCGGGGCGAAACGGGGCGTGGAGAGGCGTTTGCGCCTAAGGTTGTGGCCCCGGGGAGTGCCCATCTACCGCGGCGTCGGGAGACGGACGCCGGTCAACACAGGCCCGAACGGAGTTGATTCGATGCACATCAAGCATTCTGAGCACGCCCACGGGGAGCGTGATGTGAAGGTGAAGTTCATTCTGGAGGATCCGCACGCACTCACCGGCACGGAGAAGCCGGAGTGGGAGGTGTCGGCACGCCGGGGCGAGCACCTTCTCGAGGTCGCGATGGAGAACGGGATCAACATCGAGCACGCCTGCGGGGCGGTGTGCGCCTGCTCGACCTGCCATGTCTATGTCGAGTCCGGGATGGACGACCTCTCCGAATCCACGGAGGCGGAGGAGGATCGGGTGGAGGAGGCCCCGGGCCTCCAGGCGAACAGCCGCCTCTCGTGCCAGTGCGAGGTCGAGGGCAACGGCCCGATCGTGGTACGGGTTCCGTCGTGGAATCGCAACGCCGTGAAGGAAGTGCCGCACTAGGCGCGGCATTTGGTCGTAGAAGCGCTACCGGAAAGGAGCGTCGGCCATGAACGATACATTCCATTGGCTGGATGTGGAGCGCATCGCAGAAGAGCTCGCCGATGCACACCCGAATGTGAGCCCGTATTCCGTGCGGTTCCCCGAGCTGCGCCGGATGGTCGAAGACCTCGCGGGATTCCAGGAGCAGCCGGGACATCCGGTGAACGAGCGGATCCTCGAAGCGGTCCAGCAGTTGTGGCACCAGGAGTTGGATGAGGTGCCGCTGGATGACGACGATGAGGATTGAGGATCCCGTGTCGAGACAGGAGCGGGGCCATCCGGATGCGTGACCCGGCGCACGAAGACAAGGTGCACGAGGTTGTGGTCGTTGGCGCGGGTCCGATCGGGATCGAGCTTGCGGTGGCGTTGCAGCGCGCGGGCATCGACTACGCACACCTCGACGCGGGGGCAATCGGATCGACGCTCGAGTGGTGGGCGCCGGGGACGAAGTTCTTCTCCTCGCCGGAGCGGATCGCCATCGCCGGTGTGCCGCTGGCGTCTCTGGAGCAGGAAAAGGCGACGCGCGAGGAATATCTGGCGTACCTGCGCCAAGTCGTGCAGACCTTCGGCCTGCGGATCACGCAGTACGAGCGCGTCACGGACATCAAGCGCGAGGGCGAGACATTCGTTCTGCGATCGGTCCGAAGCCGAAGCCGGCACGCATCAGAAGTTCCCCCGGAAGTCACCGGAGACTCCGGCGCACCGGAACGCGTCTGGCGGGCACGACGGATCGTGCTGGCGATCGGCGACATGCACCGGCCGCACCTCGTGGGCATCCCGGGGGAGGATCTGCCCCATGTCTCGCACTACTTCGAAGAGCCGCACCGCTACTTCGGGCAGCGGGTGGTCATCATCGGCGGGAAGAACTCGGCGGTGGAGGCGGCGATCCGTCTGCACCGGGTCGGTGCGGAGGTCACGATCTCCTACCGCCAGCCGGAGTTCAGCGAGCGCGTGAAGTACTGGCTGCGTCCGGAGTTGCTCTACCTGATCAAGCAGAAGCAGATCGGCTTCGTGCCGCGGACCGTGCCGGTGCGGATCACCGAGGAGGGCGTGGCGGTGCGTCCGGTCGAGGGCGGCGGCGACGAGCGGATGTTGCCCGCGGACTTCGTGCTGCTGCTGACCGGCTACGAGCAGGACACCACGCTCTTCGAGCGGGCGGGGGTCGAGCTGATCGGTCCGGGACGGGCGCCCAAGCATCATCCCCGGACGATGGAGACAAATGTGCCGGGCGTGTTCGTTGCGGGCACCGCGTCGGCGGGAACGCAGATCGGCGGCGTCAAGGTCTTCATCGAGACCAGCCATGTGCATGTCCGCCGGATCATGAGCGCGATCACCGGCGAGCAGGTGGACGATGCGGCGCTCGAAACACCCGAGTTCGCACTCCCCGAGAGCTGACCCCGCTCAACGCTGTATCCGGTCGGTCTCCGCGCGGATGCATTCCCACGCCCGCTCGACATGCTCGTGCGCGGTGTGCGTCGAGCCGATGGCCAGGCGCAGCACGAATCGCGGGGTCTGCGGGCTGGCGATCGTCGGAACGACGGTGTGCGTGAGAAACAGCTTGCCGGTGTCGTTGAGCGCGTTGAGGAGGCGACGGTTGGCATCGTCATCGGCCCGCAGGCGGAAGGTCACCAGTGAGAGGGAGCGCGGCTGGGCGATCTCGAAGCGGTCGTCGGCGCGGACCCACCGTTCGAATTGTTCCGCGAGCGCGATGTGGCGTCGGATGTGCGCGCGGAGGCCCTCCAGGCCGTAGTGACGCATGACGAACCAGAGCTTGATCGCCCGGAATCGTCGGCCCAGGGGGATCTGCCAGTCGCGGTAATCCACGACCGCACCGGCGTCGCTCGCCTGATTGCGGAGGTATTCGGGGGTGATGGAGAGGGCATCGAGCAACGCGGCGCGGTCGCGGGTCCAGTAGGCGGAGCAGTCGAAGTTCGTCAGCAGCCACTTGTGCGGGTTGAAGCAGAAGGAGTCGGCCCGCTCGACGCCGCACATCCATCCGCGATGCTCCGGACAGATCGCCGCGCTCCCCGCCCACGCCGCGTCGATGTGGTGCCACATGGCGTGCTCCTGCGCGATGCTCCCGAGCGCATCGACCGGATCGAACGCGCCGGTGGAGGTCGTGCCCAGAGTGGCGCAGAGGAAGAAGGGGCGGAGCCCGGAGCGGAGGTCGGCCTCGATCCGAGAGCGCAGGGCGTCGGGGTCCATCGCGAGGGCGCTGTCGGTGGGTATGAGGCGGAGGTTGTCGCGCCCGATGCCCGCGATCATCGCGGCCTTCATCACCGATGAGTGCGCCTGCTCCGATGTGTAGGCGATGAGCCGTGCATCATCCCCCAACTGCCCGCGTGCGCGCGCACGAGCGCTGACCATCGCGACGAGCGTCGCTTCGGACGCCGTGCCCTGAATCACCCCCCCGCCCCCGGAAGATTGCCCGGAAGTTCCCCCGCCCCTGGAACCCCCGGAAGTGCCCCCGGAACCACCGGAAGCCGGTCCGGATGCTTCGGGCCGGAATGTAAACGCCTCCGGCAGGCCGATCGCGTGGGCGAGCCAGTCGAGCACGCGCTGTTCGAGTTCGGTGCAGGCGGGGCTGGTCTGCCACAGCATGCCCTGCACGCCCAGCCCGGCGCAGAGAAACTCCGCGAGCATCGCGGGGTACGACGCGTTGGCCGGGAAATACCCGAAGAAGTTCGGCGACTGCCAATGGGTGAGCGCGGGGAGGATCCGGTCGCCGACATCGCCGAGGATGTCATCCCACGACTCGCCCGACTCCGGCGCATGGCTCGGGAGTTGACCCATCACCTCGCCCGGAGCGACAGCGCTCAGCACGGGCGCCTCGCGCACGATCCGCTCGTGGTAATCCGCGATGAAGTCGGCCAGCGCGTGCGCGTGGCGACGGAAGTCATCGGCGGACATGTGGGGCGGAACGGCGTGATCTTCTTCCGGCATGCAGACAGCGTATCGGCCCGGACCCCTCAGGCGAACCGGGCTGGGAACCATCCATGGCCGAACATCAGGCCGGAACCTTGGCGAGTTCCGCCCGCACGGCCTCGACGAGCAGGCCGACGGTCGCCTCGCCGAAATCAAACGGAACGCCCGCCGCCTCGAAGAGCTCCGGGAGCGGGCGCGACCCGCCCAGCGTGAGCGCCTTCTTGTAGTCCGCCAGCGCCCGCTCGGGGGTGTGCCTGAGCGCGTTGAGCCAGATGCCCAGCGCGCCGAGCTGCGCGATGCCGTACTCGATGTAGTAGAAGGCGTGGCCGAAGAGGTGGCCCTGACGCTGCCAGAGGTTTTCCCGTTCCTCGTCGAGACCTTCCCACGAAACGGAGTGGCCGAAACGCTCGTCGAGTTCGAGCCAGTAGGCCCGGCGCTCGTCGCGGGTGTGCTTCGGGTTGAGGTACATCCAGTGCTGGAAGGCATCGATGGTCGCGATCCAGCAGAGGAGCACGAGCGAGCCCTCCATCTGCTCGGTGCGGGCGCGGTTGGCATCGCCCGCATCGGCGTAGTACTCATCCCAGAAGGGCATGGTCATGAGTTCCTGCGTCATCGAAGCGACCTCCGCGAACTCGATGTCGGAGTGGCGATACGCGAGGATCGGATCGTTGCGGCACAGAAACGAGTGGAAGGCGTGGCCCGCCTCGTGGACCATCGTCTCAACATCCCGGTGCAGCCCCGCCGCGTTCATGAAGATGAAGGGCGAGCGAGCGCGGTCGCGCATGTACTGATAGCCGCCGGAGGCCTTGCCCTGGCGGGAGTCGAGGTCGAAGCAGTCGCCCATGTCGTCGCCCATCGAGCGGAAGAGGTCGGCCAGTTCCGGATCGAGCCGGTCGAAGACGCGCCGCGTCCGCTCGACGAGATCCTGCCCGTTCTTGAAGGGATCGAGGGGCGGGCGGGCATGCTCATCCACCGTGAGATCCCACGGGCGCAGCGGATCCACCCCGAGATTCTTCTTCCGGCGCGCATCGAGCTCGCGCATGAACGGCACGACATGCTTCTCGATCGCATCGTGGAACGCGAAGCAATCCTTCGGGGCGTAATCGAATCGCCCGAACCGCCGGTGCTGGTAGTCGCGGAAGTTCTCGAACCCGGCGTTCTTCGCGCACCGGTGACGCAGCTCGATCATCTTGTCGAGGATGTCGTCGACGGCATCCTTGTCCTGCAGCCGGCGTTCGGCGACGGTGCGCCACGACCGCTCGCGCACATCGCGATCGGCCGATTGCATGAACCGGCCCATCTGCGCCAGCGTCCGCGTCTCGCCGTCGAACTCGACCATCATCGCGCCGCAGAGCTTGTCGTACTGCTGATCCAGCTTCTCGATCTCGGTTTCGAGCGGGACATTCTCCTCGCGGAAAAGCTCGACATCGTTCCGCGTCCGCCGGTTGAGCACCATGTACCGCTCATTGCCGGAAGCGAATCGCTCGGCAAGCTCGACATGCCGACGGTCCAGCTTCGCCGCCACCGGCTTGAGCCGCGGCGGAACCTCATCGAGATACGCGCTCCACGCGTCCGAGATCGCCTCGTCGCCCGTGTGGCAGGTCATGCGGATGTACAACCTCGCACGCGCCTCGCTGGACGCGGCGTCCAGCTCGCTCCGATCGATCAACCACCGCTCGAAATCCTCGAACGAATCGACCGGGCGTTCAAGAAGCGCCTTGTACAGCGGTTCAAGCTCCGACCACTTCGCGGCGTTGATGTCGGCGGGAACGAAGTCGCTCTGTGTCGCGGGCATGTGTGATTCACTCCGAAGATTTGGACGAGAGGTCTGCGAAAAAGAGGGAGGCAAGACGGATGCCGTGGTGCGATCCTAGCCCGCGACCCGCCCGGCCGCACTCACGGCAGCCGAGCGATCAGGGCGTCGATGCGGGACTGTCGATCGTCCAGCAGCGCCTCCGTCACGCCCATGTGCTCCGCCAGACGGGGATGCTGCGACAATCCATGCCGCATCACACGGAGATCGCGCCCCGCCAGCACGATGTCGCGCCGCTGCGGCGTCGTCTCCTCGACACGCTCCAGCAACTCGTCGAGCTGCACCCACGCGTCGATCATCCGGCGCTCCGCCTCGACGAGGTTGTTCCGGATCGACTTCAGCGTCCGATCGACCCGCTCGCCGACGAGACGATGCTCGTGCACGCCGACCGCGCCGAGCAACGCCGAGAGGTCATCCGCGACCGCAACCGCAAACCCGACGCGCACCGCGCCGGCCGCATCGAGCGCCAGCAGATCCCCCTCGGCGGTGAGCACCGAGGCATCATCGAGCGTGTACCCGACCGGAACCTGCATCGCACGCAGCATCGCCGGATCGCGCTGGCCCAGTTCCGAGAGCCGTACGCCGATCGCGAGCACCGTTGCGAGGTCATCGTCAACAAGATCCTGATCGTCCGGGTCGGCGCGATCGTGCGCCCGCGCGGGGCCGATGATCGCGTTGCTCGTCACGACGACCTCGGGAACCGACGCGCCGAGCATCGCACCGGCGGACCGCGCCCGCTCCACCCAGAGCACGATGCGCATCTCCGGCAGCAGTTCCTTGTGGATCATGTCGGCGAGCTGCGGCACCTCAGCGATCTGCCCGCCGTCCGTCGCCAGCCGCAGTACCAGCACCTGCGGACGGTCGTCCTCCTCGAAAAACGCGATGGCCTGTCGCAGCGATTCCGCCGTGACATGCACACCGATGACCTCCGCGCCGGGATCAGTCAGATGAACCAGCGCGACGCGCGTGACGGCATCCGACGATACCGAACGCTCCTGCGCGTGCAGCATCGAGGCCATCAGACCGACGACGAACACCGCCGCTGCAACACAAAGACCCGAAATTGCACGCTGCTGGATCATGGGTGCGCATCTCTCCGAAGAAAAAACGCGGCCGGCAGAGAGGCCGACCGCGCGGGGTGCGAACAGAAAATCTCGGCGCAGTCGGGATCAGAGCCCGGGGCGACCGCCACCACCGCCGCGCTGACCGCCGCGGGTCATGTCGCGAATGTCACGCTCGATCTCGCGGAGAACATCCGGAGTCAGTCCGGTGTACTCAACCAGCGAGGGCGCCCGACGCAGCCACGAGCGGATCTCGTTCAGGAATCGCAGCGCCTGGGAGATCTGGCGGTCATACTCGCGCTGATTGGGCGCGGAGCCCGCCGCATTGATCGCGGCGTTCATACGCGCGAACAACTCGTTGATCCGCACCTGCGCGGTGCCGACATTCCGACGGAACTCCTGCTGATACTCGTCCGCCGCGTGACCAACCTCGACCCACTCGGTCAGCCCCATCGCCTTTGCGAGCTCTTCTTTCGTCTGTGCAACGCCCTGCGCAATACCGAACCGGACCGCCTGAATGGAGTCCATCGAGAGGATGCGAGTCTTTGTATTGACGATGTGCTCGCCCTTGAGGTCGTTGCGCCAGGTAATCCGACCCTGCTCATCGATGTCTGCGGAAAGATCCATGTACACCTGCATGGCCCGCATCA
>REDD01000014.1 GCA_007693725.1 Phycisphaeraceae bacterium | reverse complement strand
GGGGGGGGGTTAGGCGTGGGCGTGTGCGAGGCGGGCGATCTTGTCGGCCATGGCCTCGTTGGCGCACCAGACGGTGAGTATGCCCGCGTGTCCGACCTGGATGATGACGGGCGCATCCATGGCGACGACGGAGATGTCGTGCGTGGGCGCCTCGGCGTGGTTCATGAGTGCGTTGATGAGTGTGACGAGGAGGTGTCGGTCGCGCGGGATGAGGACGAGCGGGTCGCGTCCGTTCTGGTGCATGGCGGCTTCGGCATCGACTTCGAGCCATGTCTCATCCTCGGCGAGGTCGAAGGCGACGAGGTCGAGGATTTCGCGCCAGCGCGAGGCCGGGAAGATGGCGATCTCGTCGATGTGGAGTCCGGCGACGATGGCCTCCGCGGCATCGCCGAGGTCGGCGCGATCGCGGGAGACGGAGTACTGATCGTCGTCTTTGGTGGATCCGACGGTGACCTTGATGGGGGCGCGTTGCTCGTCTTCGAGGAAGAGGCGGACGAGCTGTGCGTCTTCCTCCTCGCCCTCGGCGCGTGGCACCACGGCGTGCGGCCTGAGGTGGGCGAGCGTCTCGTTGTAGTCCAGGAACTCCACGGTTGTCTCACGGGGCGTTTCGCATTGTCGCGGGTTGGTGGCCCCTTTGGGTGGACTCTAACGGGGTCTTGTGTGGTGATGCAAGGGGAAGGGCAGCGGGGGTGTGGCTTTGGGGGCGATGGGGGCGAATACTGGATGGTGCCGACGCGTGATGAGATGATGTTGCGGCCCGCATCGGATCCGGATGCGATGGAGGTGGGTGCACGCCTGTTGGGGGAGGGGGCGGTGGTGCTGACGCCGACGGAGACGGTGTACGCGCTGGCGGTGCGGGCGGATGATGCCGGTGCGCTGGAGCGGCTGTGGCGTGTGCGTGGGGGGGAGGCGCGCGGAGCGCTGGCGTGGCACGCGCCGACGCCGGAGCGGGTGCGCGAGGTGGTGGGGGTGGAGTCGCCGGTGCATCGGCGTGTGCTGAGCCGGCTGCTGCCGGGCGGGGTGCAGCTCGCCATCGAAATGGGGGAGGCGCAGCGCGACGCGGTGCTGGCGAGGTTGGGGGTGGAGCGCGGCGTGATGGACGATGAGGCGGGGCTGCTGGTGCGTGTGACGAGCCACGCGGCGGCGGCGGAGATGCTGGGGCGGTGCCCGTTTCCGGTGGTGATGGCGGGTGTGGGGGGTGTGCGGGCGGCACGGACGGTGGAGGAGGCGGTGGGCGTGCTGGGGGAGCGTGGGGCGATGCTGGGGGGTGTGGTGGATGCGCCGGTGCGGCCCGCGGGGGTGGGATCGACGCTGGTCCGGCTCACGGAGGACGGGCGGTATCATGTGGCAAGAGCGGGGCTTGTCGAGGAGCGCACCATTACACGGACGATGACGAGGACGATTCTGTTTGTGTGCACGGGGAACACCTGCCGCAGCCCGATGGCGAGCGCGATCGCGCGCGATTTGCTCAAGAGTGATGCGTCGGGTCTGGACACGCGGGTGTTGTCGGCGGGGATCGCGACCGGTCCGGGCGCTCCGGCGAGTCCGGAGGCGGTGGAGGCGATGCGGAAGATGGGGATTGCCCTGGATTCGCACGCATCGCGTCCGCTGACGCGGGAGTTGCTGACGCAGGCGGACATCGTGTTCGCGATGACTCTGTCGCACCGTGCGCGGATTCTTCAGCTTGATCCCGAGAGTGCGGAGAAGGTGCATCTGCTGGATCCGTCGGATGCGGATGTGGACGATCCGTTCGGTCAGTCGCAGGAGGTGTACGACTCGACGGCGAAGCGCATGAGCGCGTTGATTCGTGAGCGGATGGCGCAGCTCGATGCATTGGACCCGAAAGAGCATCGGCCATGAAACTTCTGATCGGTGCGGACCATCGCGGGCGCGAGCCCGCGGAGCGATTGACGGAGCGGCTGCGTCAGCAGGGGCACGCGGTCGAGTGTCACATTCCGGGCGCGGGGGAGACGAGCGACTACCCGGACGCGGCGTGGGCGGTGGCGCACGCGATCGCGGAGAAGGAGGCGGATCTGGCGATCCTGCTGTGCGGGACGGGGATCGGGACATCGATCGCGGCCAACAAGGTGCACGGGGTGCGCGCGGCGGTGGTGCATGACGAGATCACCGCCGAGCTGTCGCGGGCGCACAACAACGCGAATGTGATCTGCCTCTCGGCGGACCTGCTGGGTCAACGGCTGATCGAGAAGATCGTGGATCGCTGGCTGGTGACGGAGTTCGAGGGCGGGCGTCACGATCGTCGGCTGCGGAAGATCGAGATGATCGAGCGCGGCGACGATCCGACGCAGGAGTCGAGGTAGCGGGGCGGGTCAGGGGGCTTCGTCGGGCGTCGGGCGGGGTTGCTCGAAGGCGACGAGGCGGATGTCGAAGATGAGGTCGGCGCGGGCGGGGATGGGCGGTCGTCCCTGCGTGCCGTAGGCCAGTTGCCAGGGGATGCGTGCGCGTCTGGTTTCGCCGACTTTCATGCCTGTGATGGCGGCGCGGAGTCCGTCGATGACGCCGTACTCGGCGAGGGGTACCGCGAGCGTGATTCTGCGCCGTTCGGATGAGTCCCATTCGGTGCCGTCGGCGAAGCGTGCGACGAAGGCGATGTGGGCGAGCGCATCATCGGGGCAGGGATCGCCCTCGCCCTCGGCGTGGATCTCGATGATCAGCGGGGGGACATCCTGGCGGAGGGATTGCTCGAAGGTGCGGAGCGGCTCATCGGCCAGTGTGACGGTGAGATCGTGGGGGGAGGTGTAGA
>REDD01000102.1 GCA_007693725.1 Phycisphaeraceae bacterium | reverse complement strand
TCCGTCAACTCGGCATCGTCCTCGTGGACCACCTGCGTCTCGCGGAGGTAGCGGACGATGGCTCCGGCGGGTCCGAGGGCACAGTCGTCCTCCCGGATGCCGAAGCCCGCGAGCGATGCGACGCTGTAGTGGCTGTGGAGCGCTTCGAGCGATTCCTGGGGGCGGAAGTGCCACGCGGGCCGCGGCGTCCCGGAGAGGGACAGAGCATTGAGGATGCGGGCGATCCGGGGCGGGGGGGCGTTGCCGGAGGTGTCCGCGTAGAGGAGTTCGCTGGGGGAGCGGCGGGCGAGTTCGCCGGGCAGGTCGGCGGCGGTGGTGTCGAAGATGGTGAACGCCCCGGTCGAGACCTCGACGACCGCGACGCCGACGCGCTGCTGCGGGTCATCGCCGCTGCCCAGGAACGCGACCGCGCCGAGGCGGTTGGAGGCATCGTCGGCGAGGAGCGATTCCTCGACCAGCGTGCCGGGGGTCAGGACGCGGGTCACCGCACGCTCGACGACCCCCTTGGCCTCGCGCGGATCCTGCACCTGATCGCAGACCGCGACGCGGAAGCCCCGGTCGATGAGCCGCTTGAGGTAGGTGTCGAGCTGGTGGTGAGGCATCCCGGCCATCGGGAGCCCCTCGGTCCGCTGGGTGAGGGTGAGTCCGATGGCCTTGGAGGCGCGGACGGCATCCTCGTCGAAGAGTTCGTAGAAATCCCCCATGCGGAAGAGGAGGATGCAGTCGGGGTGCTTCTGTTTGAAGGCACTCCACTGGCGCATCGCCGGGGTGTTGAGGTTGCCAGCCATGGGTGGGGCAGTCTACCGGTGGAGCCGGAGTCGCCGGGGGGTCTGTGGGACCGTGGCCAGATTCCATGAAAAAAACCCGGCGGGTGCCGGGTCAGGTGGAGCAGATGAGATTCGAACTCACAACCTCCTCGATGCGACCGAGGCGCTCTCCCAATTGAGCTACTGCCCCAAGCAGGCGCTTCGGGGCGTCCCGCCGCGCGGGCGCAGGATAGATCGGCCTCTGGGGAGGGTCAATCGGTGGGGGTCGGTCGGAGCGGATTCTGGCCGTATGATGGCGGCCACAGGTTATTCAGCACCAGCATTCCAGCAACGCAGATGGCAGGCGACATGACATCATCGGATTCCGAGACGATCCGCGACGATGGAACCCGTCCACCGGCACACGGGGCGAGGCCGGAGCACGCGCACACCGGCAGGAAGCGTTCCGGGCGGATCGGCTCGTGGATCGGGTGGTTGATTCTGGGTTTGGGGATTGTGGCGCTGGTGTTCGTGATGGCGCGTTCGGGGCGTGTGCGACCGCCGGGTCCGCCGCGAGTGGTCGTGAGTGTGCCGCCGTTGGTGTGGCCGGTGCAGCGGCTCGCGCCCGACGGCACGGAGATCACGATGCTCGTGACGCCGGGCGCATCGGAGCACGGCATCGAGCTTACCCCGAGCCAGGTGCGCGCGATCGTGGATGCGGACCTGGTCGTGATGGTGGGGATGGGGCTGGACACACCCGTGCAGCAGGTGCTCGATCGTCACGGGGCGGACTGGCGCCGGATCATCCGCTTCGGTGATGTCGTTGCCGAGCACGCGGAGGCGAGCGACATCGCGATGCACGATCCGCATGTGTGGCTCGATCCGGTGCTGTACCGCGCCTTCGTGGAGCGGATCGCGGAAGTGACACGGGACGAGGAGTGGATCTTCGCGACGCTTCCGGATGGCGAACGATCCGAGCGGCTGGAGATGCTTCTCGGAACCATCGACAGCATCCACGAGGAGTATGTCGGTGGTTTGCGCGATCTGGACGAGCGTCGGATCGTGACGCATCACGCGGCGTGGGGACACCTCGCGCGACGGTACGGTCTGGAGACGAGCGCGGTCATCCGGCCGCGCGAGCTGATCGAGCCGACGCCGGGCGATCTTTCCAACGCGATCGAGGCGGTCCGCGCCCTGGATGTCATGACGATCTTCATCGAGCCGCAGTTCCACGACGCGGCGTCGCGCCGCATCGCGGATGTGACCGGGGCGCGCGTGCTGGTGATCGATCCGCTGGGCGATGGTGATTGGGCCGCGATGATGCGGGCGAACCTCGCCGCATTCATCGAGGGGCTGCGTAGCAGCGAGCGTGGGGCGCGCCCGACATCAGGCGGGGAGTCTGGTGGGGGGCCATGAGCGGTGCGTCGGTCGAACCGGCTCTGCGCATTCGCGGGCTTTCGTTCACCTACCCGAGGGCGGCACAGTCCACGCTCGAATCGGTGAGCTTGAGCGTGCAGCCGGGCGAGGTGCTGGCGATCGTGGGCCCGAACGGCGCGGGCAAGACCACGCTGCTTCGGATCGTGCAGGGGTTGCAGGAGGGGTACCGCGGCGAGGTGCGCGTGCTCGGATTGTCGCCCGGCGAGGCGCGCCGGCGCGGGCTGGTCGGCTCGGTCGCGCAGCGCAGCGGCGCGATGCTGGCGTACCCGGTGTCGGGTCACGATGTGGTGATGATGGGGGCAACGGTCGGCCTGCCGGGATGGCGAAGCCCGGCCGCGGGCGTGCGGGAGCGCGTCATCGATGCGCTCGAGCGCGTCGATGCGCTGCGGTACGCCGATGCGCCGATCGGGACGCTGTCCGGAGGACAGTTGCAGCGGATCATGGTCGCGCGTGCGCTGGTCATCGAACCGAAGCTGTTGATCCTGGATGAGCCGACCGTGGGCATCGACGCGGCGGGGCAGGAGCGCTTCGCGGATTTGCTCGCACGACTCAAGGAGCACGGGAACCTGACGATCCTGCTCGTGATGCATGATCTGCGCGCCGTCGCATCCGGCGCGGCATCGTGCGATCGCATCGCGTGCCTCCGCCGGTCGCTGCACTTCCACGACACGCCCTCGGGCATCACCGCGCAGGTGCTGGCCGATGTCTTCGAGCACGATCTCTCGCCGATCTTCCGTGGATTGCACATCGAGGCGTCGGGGGAGCAGCCGAGACCGCCGCGGACCGATCAGGGATCGCACGATGCGGGGCACGATCACGCGGACGGGGGATCGTGTGCGCACCATTGAATACCTGACCAGCCACGGATCGATCTACGCGCCGGTGCTGGTGGCGGGGATTGCGATCGCGCTGACGAGCGGGCTGCTCGCCCCTTTCGTGGTGCTCAAGCGGCTGTCGTTCATCGGGCACGGCGTGAGCCACACCGCTTTCGGCGGAGCCGGATTGGTGGCAGCGCTCGGCCTCATCGGCACCATGGGGCAGGGGGGGTTGCTGGCGTACGGAGTGATCGCGCTGTGCTGCATCGCGGCGGCGGGAATGATCGGTGTGCTGACGGCACGATCCGGCGCGGAGGGACGGCTCTCCGACGACACATTCATCGGCATCGTGCTCGTGGGCGCGATGGCGGTCGGCGCGATCCTGATGAAGATGTCGAGCGGATCGGGACCGATGCTGGATCTCGAGACGCTGCTGTTCGGGTCGATCGTCGCGATCGGTCCGACGGAGGCGATCGCGGCGTGGGTGTGCAGCATCGTGATCGGGCTCGTGCTGCTGATCGAGCGACGCCGGATCGTCTTCTGGACCTTCGATGAGCCGGGGGCGCGGGCCTTCGGTGTGAATACGGATCGCGCGCGCCTTGTGCTGCTGCTTCTGCTGGCCTTTCAGATCGTGGTGGCGATGCGGCTGGCGGGCGTGCTGCTCGCGACGGCGCTGCTCGTCGCGCCCGGCGCGGCGGCGTTGCGCACGAGCGACCGGCTCGCGCAGGTGGTGAATCGATCCGCGTTGTTCGGTGTGATCGGCGTCGTGGGGGGGCTGGTGCTTTCGTTCGAGACCGACTGGCCGCCGGGCGCGAGCATCGTGGTTGTGTTGCTGTTGATCTTCGGTGTGTCCGTGATCTTCGGGAAGCCGAGGAAGATTGAAGGAGTTATCGCATCATGAAGGCAGAGAAGATGCTGGCCGAGTTGAACCGCATGCGTCAGGACCTGGACCGCGATCCCAGCGACATCGAGTGGCTGACCCTGCACCATGTCTTCTGCTTCGTGTCGTACAAACTGGGGGATTTCCAGAAGTATCTGGACGAGCAGGCGGAGCAGGGTGCCTTTGACGAATTTGAGGCATAGATCCCCCGCCTTTTGCCGGGCATGTCCGTGGCGATATTTGCCGAAGAATCATTGGTCTTCGGTCCGAATACTCCGCTGTTATTCCGTTGGCAGGAGTATCGATGGCAGGGCGCGAAATATTCGTCGTGAAATTCATTGACACCGGCCGATTCGCGCCGATACTTCGGGCATCGAGACGCACCGGGCTTTGCCGAGCGGCCAAAAGACCGCAACGCGGGTCACGACGCTCGACGACCGGCTGCCGCACCTTCGGTGCCGGGCGATGTGCCGCGAGCGACGGTTCGCGGGAGGAAAGGGCCGGAGATCACTTGTCACGGGTGATCGGCCGGTGAGGCCTTTTCGAATGGAGGTGATCCAGTGACCAATTGTGACTGTATGAAGGGGCTGCGCGGGTAACGCAGTCTGACGAGGCTGCGCACCACGCGTAGCCCAAGCGCAGCCAAACCTACGGATTTGGCATAAGGCCCCGGAGCCACCCGCTCCGGGGCTGTTTTCTTTTTGATCACACCCTCACGCCGAGCCAAACGCCTCGCCGATGCGCTCCAGCCGCGCGATCGCCGCTCGCAGCGTTTCTTCGCGCTTGCAGAACGCGAAGCGCACAAAGGGGCGCCCGAGCTCCGCGTGTTCGTAGAAGAACGAGGGCGGGATCGCGGCGACGCCGACACGCTCGATTAGCGCATCGCAGAAGCCCAGATCATCCTGTCGGTCGAGCACCTTTGAAAAACCGGTGTGATCGGCGATCACGAAGTAGCCCCCCTGCGGGCGAACGATGGGTAATCCCAGCGACTCCAGCGCATCGCAGAGCAGGTCGCGCTTTCCCCGGAAATCCTTCGCGAGATCGGCATAGAACCACTCCGCAGCGCCCAGCGCCGCGGCCGCGCCGTGCTGGAGCGGGGTCGCGACCGCGAAGGTCAGGAACTGGTGGGCCGCCCGGACGGCGCGGGTCAGGTCCGGGTGGGCGATCGCCCACCCGATCTTCCATCCCGTGAGGGAGAAGGTCTTGCCGAGCGAGGAGATGGTGATCGTGCGCTCACCCATCCCGGGGAGCACCGACAGCGAGCGGTGGAGGGCGTCGTAGACCAGGTGCTCGTAGACCTCATCTGTGATGGCGATCAGGTCGTGCCGGTGGCACAGCTCCGCGATGGACCGCAGTTCGGACTCGTCGAAGATCCGCCCCGTCGGATTGTGGGGGGTGTTGACGAGGATCGCCCGGGTGCGGGGCGTGATGGCACGCGCGAGTTCCCCCGGGTCGAAGCGGAAATCCGGCCACCGGAGGGGGACGCAGCGGGGCGTGCCCCCCGCCAGGACAATGCAGGCCCGGTACGAGTCGTAGTACGGCTCGAACAGCACGACCTCGTCCCCCGGATTCAGCAGCCCCAGCAGCGAGGCGGCGATGGCCTCCGTGGCCCCGTTCGTGACCGTGACCTGTGCCGAGGGATCGAGTTCCTGCCCGGTCCGGGTCTGCCAGTGGTCGGCGATCGCCCTCGTCAGGGTCGGAATGCCGGCCAGGGGGGCGTACTGGTTGGGGTGCTCCCGCATGGCGGCGACCGCGGCATCCTTCACGAAGTCCGGCCCCTCGAAGTCGGGGAAGCCCTGGCCGAGGTTGATCGCCTCGTGGGCGAGGGCCTTGCGGGTGATCTCGGAAAAGATGGTGGTGCCGAAAGGGGCGAGTCGCTGGGCGACGGGCATGGTGGTCCCTCCAAAACGAGGATACGGCGTCTGCGCGAGACCGGTCCCGAGGGCGGGAAAACCCTGCCGTCCCCCGATAATGGGGATTGCGTGTAAGTCTCTGTCCGAAAAGACTTTGTGCGCACGATTTCTGTCGGGCGTGTCAAATCAGGAAAAATGGGGCGTCAATGTTTTTATCGCACCCAATCGAGGCTATGGTGTAGGTGGAGAAGGAGTTCCTGCGTGCTTCATGGGAGGAGATGCGCAGGAATGGAGACCAGAGAGACACGGAGTCATTATGCATCGCATAGCAATCGGCACACTACTGTTCGCGGTCGGATCTGCACACGCCGCGATCATCGATCCTTGGATGTCGGACGGTCCCGGTGGCATTGATCCACTGGTTCTCGCGAACGGCGAGTGGACCTTCGGCCCGCTTTCCGGTGGCCCTCAAAATGACTGGTGGGTGCCCCCGGGGACGAGCACCTTCATGATCCGTGAGATCTGGGGTACATCAGCGGCCACCCCCGGTGCTGTCGTCGATTTCCTCGTCGGCGCTGAGGCGGACACCCGTGCGATCACTCCGATCGGCATCATGAAGGATGTCGAAAATCAGTCCACATTCTTCTGGGACGGCTTTGTCGTCGACCTGATCCCCGGTCAGGGAGCGACCATTTCCAATGTCGTCGCATTCGCCAGTGCCGAGTTCGGCTCTGTGAATGTCATCGACAACGGCGATGGCTCGTGGACCCTCGTCTGGGACCAGAACGGCGGCACGGGCGTCGGCATCGGTGGCAGCACTGACCTCGATTTCAACTTCGACATCGATGGCGCGATCAACTTCCAGATCATCCAGACCGCCATTCCCACACCGGGTGCGGTGGCTCTGCTTGGTCTGGGCGGGCTCGCGGCCCTGCGCCGTCGTCGCTGATCGAACAACCCAATTTGCTCATCTGCCGGGCCATCCTCCACGGGTGGCCCGGTTTGCGTTTTGGGCGGCATCTTCCGCTGGGTGAGCGATTTCGGATGCCGCGTTCCGCCGGATCCGGGTATATTCGTCGATCCGGGCTCTGTTCCATCCATCCAAGCTGAAGACGAAAAAGGCGGTGCATCATGCGGCGTGCGAAGATTTCCATCATCGGGGCGGGGAATGTCGGGGCGACCTGCGCCCACTGGGCCGCGGCCAAGGAACTCGGCGACATCGTCCTGCTCGACATCCCCGACAAGGAGGGCGTCGCGAAGGGCAAGGCGATCGACCTGTGGTGCTGCGGCCCGATCGAGCGTTTCGATGCGCGGATCCAGGGCACCAGCGACTACAAGGACATCGCCGATTCCGATGTTGTGGTCATCACCGCCGGGCTGCCCCGGAAGCCGGGTATGAGCCGCGACGATCTCATCCAGACGAATGTGAAGATCGTCAAGAGCGTGAGCGAGCAGGTCAAGCAGCACGCGCCGAACTCGGTTGTGATCGTCGTCTCGAATCCGCTCGACGCGATGGTGTACACCGCCTGGAAGGCGACGGGCTTCCCGACCAATCGGATTCTCGGTCAGGCGGGCTGCCTCGATGTGGCGCGCTTCCGCGCGTTCATCGCGGAGAAGATCGGCTGCTCGATCGAGGATGTGGTTGCGCTGCTGTTGGGCGGTCACGGCGACGACATGGTCCCGCTGCCGCGTTACACCTCGGTGCACGGCATCCCCGTGGCGCAACTGCTGCCGAAGGAAGTGCTCGATGCGTGCGTGGAGCGCGCGAAGGTCGGCGGCGGTGAGATCGTGAAACTGATGGGCACGAGCGCGTACTACGCCCCCGCATCCGGCACCATCCAGATGGTCGAGGCGATCGTGAAGGACAAGAAGCGGATCCTGCCCTGCGCCGCGTACTGCAACAAGGAGTTCGGCATCGGCGGCTACTTCGTCGGCGTGCCCTGCGTGCTCGGCAGCGGCGGCATGGAGAAGGTGATCGAAGTCGAGTTGCAGGGCGAGGAGCAGACGCTGATGAACGAGTCGATCAGCCATGTCAAGGACCTGGTGAAGGTGGTCTCCGACCTCTTCCCCGAGCTGGCATGAGAGATCGCCGATCGTCGGTTTGATCAACCTGTACACGAAAAAGCCCCGCATCGAAGCGGGGCTTTCTTGTGCGCATGCGTGGTGCTGTGGTCGTTTATCCGGCTTCGGCGCGAGGATGCGCCGAGTCGTAGGCGTTCCGGAGGCGCTGCGTCGTGAGGTGGGTGTAGGTCTGTGTCGTCGAGAGCGATTGGTGACCGAGCAACTCCTGCACGGAGCGCAGGTCGGCGCCGTTGTCGAGCAGGTGCGTCGCGAACGAGTGACGAAGCGTGTGCGGGCTGATGGAGGGATCGAGCCCGACCTCCCGGAGATACTTGTCGAGCTTGCGCCGGACCGAGCGGCTGCTGAGCCGTCCGCCGTGCTTGTTGACGAAGAGCGGTGATGCGTGACGCCCGCTGCTCGCGGCCTCGCCGAGGCGGCCGTCAGCACGGAGGATCTGGAGGTAGCGACGGATCGCCGCGAGGGCGTGCGAACCGAGCGGCACGAGCCGTTCCTTCTTGCCCTTGCCGCGGACGCGCAGCGCCTCACCGGGCTCGTCGAGATCCTCGATGTTCAGGTCGACCAGCTCGCTCACGCGTATACCGGTCGAGTAGAGCGTCTCGAGCATCGCGCGATCGCGGGCGCCCAGAACATCGTTGTCGTCCGGCGCCGAGAGCAGACGCTCGATTTGCTCGACGGTAATCGCACGCGGGAGGCGCTTGGCCTGACGGGGCGTGCGGATGAGCGTCATGGGGTTGCTCTTGACGAGGTTGCGCCGGAGCGCCCACTTGTAGAATGAACGCAGCGTGGCGATCTTCCGCGCCATCGTGGCGGGCGAGTACGATTGCTCGCTCAGGTGGGAGAGGAAGCCGCGGAGCAGATCCGCATCCGCATTGCAGATGAGATCGGTCAGCGTCGGCGGCTGGATCTTGCCGGCGACATCGCCGCCATCCGCCCCCGCGCGGTCGAGCTGGTTGAACGCCGACTGCTCGTGGGTCTGGTTGATCTGCATGCCTCGGTCCTCGACGAGGTGCTCGATCAACTGACGCAGATCGGCGCCGTAGCAGCGGGCCGTGTACGGGCTGAAGTGCCGCTCGTCCGTGAGGTACGAGAGGAAGGCCTCAACGATTGGGAGCGTGGTCATGGCTGCATCTCTTCTGAAAGTGGATGGGGGATATGCACGGGTGTTTGAATCGCGTGAGCGGGAGTGCGGGCTCGCAGTCGGGCCAGTTCATGCGTCGCCATCGCGGCATCGAACCAGTCGAAGGGCTCGCGGGGATCGCGAGCCAGCCGGGCGAATTCCTTCAGCAGGATGCCCTCCTGTCCGCGTTCGCACCGGAAGCACCATGTGTGCGCGCCGGATCGAACAACGATCGGCTCGTACATCGCTGCTTCGCTCGGGATGTGCGGGGCGTTGCCCGGCATGATCAAGTCTCCCGCCTCCGACAGGCGAGATGCGCCATGCCGGTGGACCTATCTGTTACTGGCTTCCGCCGGCGCGACCCTCTGACTCTCCTGTTGGAGCAGATCGGCCACGATGCGGAAGCACACGAACTCCGTGTACCGCGCCATGCTCTTCGTGTAGTACTCCCAGCCGAGTGAAGTCCGCGGATCGTGACGCCCCGTGGCGAAACGCCGAACATCGCTCAGCACCGCATGATTCGCGGCGTCGTAGTGACCCGCGACCAGCGCAACGGGCATGTCGCGAAACTCGTCAACGCTGATCCCTGCATCCGTCATCGCCTGACGGAGCACCAGAGGATCGAGACGGCTGAGCTCGGACATCCGCATCTTGTCGGTGCGGGCGAACAGAGCGACCGTCATGCCGAGTTGCGGCGGGTGGTACGGATTCCACGCGGTGATCGACCCGACGAGGATCGCATCCGCGCCCAGCGTTTGGGCCAGATTTCGGGCATCCGAGGGTGAGTACACGCCGGGCATCTGCAGAGCACGCATCGCGTTGATGACGCGGTTGGTCGGCAGCGCCGAGAGTCCATCCACCTCACGGATCGTGTTCACCAGTGCATCGGTGATGGCGAGTTCATTCGGGAGCGAGGTGCCCGACTCGTTGGTCAGCGGCACGACCGCCCAGATGACATCGCGCGAGGAGTAAGGTGCATCGAGCGTGACCGGCTGCGAGAATGGCATCTCGCGGGGTTTGGCTTCGCACGCGCTGAGCCAGAGGAGCGAGACGACTCCCAGCAACGCGATGACGCATCGAGCAAAGAGCATGGGGAATGCGGTTGTCATGGCATCCTGCCTTTCTCACCGGGCCTCCGGCCCGACTCTGAAATGTCCGTGCGCCCGTCTTTCGACGGACGCCGGGCGATCTTCTGCGGCCCCGTGGGGCCGGGTGGGTCAGTTGTCGTCGACCGGCCCGCTCGCGATGCCGGTCGAGCTGTTCTGGCCGATGTCGGCCGTCATCGCGGCCCGGCGCGGATTCACCGACCAGACCGTCTCGACACCGCTGCGGTTGGAGACGAAGTAGAGGGTGCCGTCGGAACCCCAGGTGGGCATCGTGTTCACGAAGAATCCGCCGGTCAGGTTGGTTCGCGCGGAGCCGTCGGCTCGGATGATCCAGATATCGGCGAAGGTCGCCACATCGCCCGAATCACGGCGTTGTGCGGCGTTGTGCGGGTCGATGCCGTCACGAAGGAAGACCGTCGAGCACGCGATGAAGCGGCCGTCGGGCGACCAAGTCGGATTAATGACAGCGGCCACGCTGGAGGAGACGATCTCCGTGGGAGAGACACCCTCGCCGTCGACGAAATCGATCGTCCATACGGAGAAGTACTTGTCGCCCCGGTCGCGCGAACGCTGGAACAGGATGCGGTTCTCCGTCGGATGCCACTGCGGGAACAGGCCGTGGGTGATGAAGGTGTGCGCGTTCGGACGGGTGAGATCGGCGACCCAAATCTCCCAGCGGTCCGAAACCTCTCCCAGCTTGCAGTAGGCGATGTACCGCCCATCGCTGGACCATGAGGGATGCAGTTCGTGCGAAGGGTCGCTGGTGAGCTGCACCGCCTGGCCGCCCTCGGTGCTCATCATGAAAATATTCCACGATCCGTTGCGATTGCTCGCAAACGCCAGACGCGAGCCGTCCGGGCTGACCGCCGGCATCACATCGTGCGCCGGATCGTTCGTGAGTTGGGTGACCGCGGTCCCGTCGACCGACTGCACATAGATGTTCGCGGTCGCGCGGTGGCGCGTGCTGGCGAAATACAGACGCTTGCCTTCACGGTCGAGGGCCGGATCGAAATCGGCGCCCTCCGTCGCGTGCGTGACCTGACGAATGTTCACCGTCGGATCGAAGAGATCCGCGGCGGGGAGGCGATTGGCGTTCGAGTTCGGACGGTTGCCGAAGACCGCACGCGCCGGGGACTCGGTCTCGATCGTCCCGGCATCGATGCCGGCGAGGATCATCGAAGGCGTGGCGCGCCGAGCGCTCGCGGGCGTCGAGAACGGGTCGAGCGATGAGATGCCGCCCGCCCGCTGGGTCGGGGCCTTCGCGGTCTGAGTGTTGTTGGCACCCGCGCATCCCCCCGAAACGAGGGCGATGGCGAGGAAAGTGCTTGCCGTGAGAACGACTGCGGCGTCGATCCGGTGACGCGTCATGGGATTGCCTCCGTGCGGCGGGCGATCGAGACGCCCTGTTCTCTGGTTGAGTTCCTTCTGATGCACGACGGCTCCGCCGAGAACGGTCAATACGCCCGCATGGCCCCGGAGGACCGGAAATCCGGGCTGCGGCGACGCTCCGCGTCACCCCTTATCGGACGACTCTCCGGCCTGCCTGCACCTCGTGGCCTGCCGGAGCGAAATATCTATTCGGACATTCCGATGGGGCCCCTGAGTCCGAGCGTGGATATTCGTGTGGGTTCCCACCGGCGGGCTGGGGAAGGTCAAAACAACAAGCCGGACCGGGTCAGCGGGCGTCTCCTCCGATCGCTCGCTGCACGCCGGGCCGGCTTGCTGTCCCCGGGAATCGCCCTCGACACCGCTGCCCTTTGCCGTGGGCGGGGCCGCGGGCAGGGTGGCGTGATGTGTTCCGGAATCGGACTTTGCCGGGCTGCCCGAGGGGGCGTGCCCGACCCTTGGAATGTACCAAAGCACACCCGGCTGTCACGCCTCCGAGCGTGAATGCTGCGCAAAAATTTTCATCTTGGAGAGGAAATTTTCCACGCGCAAGTCACTGTGTGAAAATGGGTAAGATTTTCGCCGGCTCCACGGACCACCACAATCGGGTGGTCTCAGTCGCGCGGCTCGGGAGCGTGCGGTTTCGACTCCGCGGCGGACGCATTCCGGAGCGAATTTCCCTGCCCACTGATGGGGGGGTGGTGATTGCCCGGAGGCAGTTTCCCGGCCAGCACATCCGATGCGACCTCGACGATCTTCCGGCGCTCATCGCGGGCGACCTTCTGCATCATCGAGTGGGCATCCGGCTCGCTCACGCCCAGCTTGCTGACGAGGCACCACTTGGCCTGCTCGACGACCTTCCGCTGGGCGAGCGTGCCCTCGAGCTGATCGACGCGGCGCCTGGTCTCGAACTGGTCGATCGAGCGCGACCAGGCGATCGCGATGGTGACGCGGAGGTTGTCGGTGCTGACCGGCTTGAGGAGATACCCGAACACCCCTGTTCTGGTGGCTCGGGAGAGATAGCGATCGTCGGAGTAGGCCGAGACGATCACGGACGGGATGCGGTGCTCGGTCCAGATGGTCGCGGCGGCCTCCAGCCCGTCCATGCCGGGCATGCGGATGTCGAGCAGCGCCAGGTCTACGGGGTGCTCGATGCATGCCTTGACGGCGGACTCGCCGTCCGAGACGGGTCCGACCACCTCGTACTTCATGCCCCGCAGACTCGCCGCGAGACCCGAAGCCATGAGACTTTCGTCGTCTGCAACCAGGATTCTCTTGGGCCCGTCGCTCACGCCCCGATGACCTTTCTCGCTTCGTGGGGTACCGCCGCAATCGTTCTTCGCCCGAATGAATCGGGTCTTTCTGTCGATCGGGGCGTCCTGGTCCCAGTCAAGCGATGAGGCCGGCCAATGTGGGGCAGCTTGGTCCCGGCCCGGCGATTCCCTTCGCAATGGATAATCTAGTCCAGCCAGTCCCCTGCCTTCAAGCGGTCGGGCACATAAACCTCGGTGACATATGAAATATCTTTGGTGATGAGGGACTCGACCTCCATTTTGAAGCCGTTACGCAGCATGTCCCCGATTTCCCGCTGCCAGTGCTTCTTGGAAGCGAACCACGGATATTCGCTGATCTGGCGGGCGCGGGCGGTATCGCGGTCGTTGAGGGCGATCTGGACATCGTCGGTCAGGTCGTAGCGCTGGTAGTCGATGGCCCGCAGTCCGAGGAATTTGGCGTCGGGGATGGCCATCCGCTGGCTCTCGAAGGCGAGATTGATGGAGCCCTGCTTGATCACGGAGTAGATGTAGTGCCCCCACGGATCGCAATCGAGGAGGCAGTAGACGGGGAGTTTGAGTTCGGTGTGCAGACGGTGGAGAAGTCTTCGCACGCCGCGGGACGGCTGGCCGCCGCCCTCGGTGAGAATGCAGTTGTGCTTCTGCCAGAACTTGTCCTCGTTGAAGCGTGACCAGACGGTGTTCTTCTCGACATGCAGGACGAAATCGGCCTCGCACTTCTTGAACTGCATGACATCCGGCTCGCAGATGGACGGGATGGCGTACCCGCCCGAGCCCATGCGCCGGCAGTCGATCTCGTCTCCGGAGTCGATCACTGTGATGTTGCCGACCATTGTTCCGGCCTTCTTCGCGAAGATGTGCAGCTCTTCGCGGAGTGAGCCGAGGGTGACCTCGAGATCTTCCAGCACCGAATCCGACTCGGACTGATCTGCGAGCGTCTTTTCCTTCGTTCCCGGGATCGTGTGCAGGCACTTGTAATACATGCCTCGCAAGGACAAGGTCTTGTCGGCTTCGATCAGGTCCTTGGTCCCCGAGGCGAGCAGCAGCGTCTGCATGAA
>REDD01000015.1 GCA_007693725.1 Phycisphaeraceae bacterium | reverse complement strand
GAACCGGAGCAGGCCTTCAGCCAGCGACTGATCCTGCTCGACAACCTCGCGCCATCGGAGCACCAGCAATTCGCCGAAGACCCTTTGCCCCCCAAAGTAATTCTCGACAAGTGATGCAAAGTCGCCGGCCTCAATGGCCGCGGCCGCCGAAGCCCAATCAAAGCGGTCATCCGGATGAATGTACATCAAACCGCTGTGCGCGAAATCAAAGAGTTCGTCTTCGTACCGGTCTTCGACCGCCCGGATGAACTTCTGCTCCTCCACGCTGGTCGAGAAGAACCGAACGGGCCCGAGTCGTGCCGCGGCGGCAAGCGAGAACTCTTCTGCGAGCGCCTCCGCGTCCGGCCACGCCGCCCGCAGGCGATTCGCCATCGCGCGATGGTCCTCGCGCTCGGTGTCGAGATACGGGAGATGAAGCGGGTGCAGCAGGCCCGCCTCGTCTGCGCGGCTGATCAGCATGTCGAACGCTTCGGGATAGTGAACAAGCATGCGTTCGGCGAACGCGAGTCTTACGCCGACCTCCTCGTGCCGCTCTCTGGCGAGCAGGACCATCTGTCGGCGCACCTCGTCCTGCATCGATTCGCCGACGATCTGCAATGCCCATCGACGCGACTCGGGGCTGTCGGTCTCGGGTCGATCTATCGACAGATTCCACAAGAGATGATCCTGGACGCGATGCATCGCCTCGACCGGGGATGATGTGTCGGCGCAATGCGTCACCGACCTATCCAGCGCGTCGCCGTACAGCGCCCATCGGTTCTCTCGCTCCAGAACGGCGCCCGTGAAGTCGAACACCGCCCCGACGATGTCCATGCCGCCGTCGTTCTCGATCGTCTCATCGATCCACGCGAGCACCGCGTCCTGATCGTCGAACACATCGAGCGAGAGGGCGAGCCAGTGCCCGAGCTCGATGATGCGAGGCTCTTCATCGACCCGCTCCTTCAGTGCGTCCCGGAGCGATCCGAGCCGCTCACGATACTCGGGCGATTGTTCGACGAGCCTGCGAGAGATCTCAACGAAGCTGTCTACATGTATGAAGTCGCCCGGCCTGAGCACGCGTCCGCGGTACACGCTGACTTCCAGCGGGTAACGCTCCCATGTGAAAATGCACCACTCCGCGAGGTCTTCGGTGATGCGCTCGTTCCACATATGGGACACATACAGAAGATGCAGCAAGCGATAGAAGTAGGCGCTCGCGCATCTGGAACCCTTCGTAACCTCGCCGCTGAGGAAACGGATCACGCACTCCGGGTCCAGCACCTCATACCCGAAGCGCACCGCCCCTTCCGGCGTGAACACCGCGGTGCTCGTCGGAAAGACCGGGACCTCGCGGAATGTCTCGCCTTCGCACGAAGGCGTGCGGCCCCGGTCCACCCAAACCGCGATCGCGTGCTCGGCGAGCCACGCCTCCACCTCAGGATCCGACCACACCAACTCCCGCATCACCTCGTCGCCGAAGCTGCCCTCGGTGTACCAATACACCACGACCTCGCGGCCCTCGGCCTTGCCTCGCTCGATAGCCTCCTCCAGCATCAGATCGCTGAACGCCGGCGGCTTCGCTGCGCACAGCTGCGCAGCGGCAAGGATGCTCACAACAACGCACAAGACACGCTGTAGCATCATCGATCCTCCCTCGAGTTGATCTGCTCGATCCATCCGGCGTGCTCGGGGTTGTCGGGGTCGAGGAAATCCAAGTGGATGCTGTGAAGCAAGCCCGAGTTGGCGGCGGAACCGATCAGCCACTGCACGGCATATGGGCGGTCGACGAGCACCCGCCGCATCTCATCGAGCTGGCTCTGTGCGGTGCCTCCGTCATCGATGGCGAGCGATCCGAGATGAAGCCGTAGCTCATGACGCATGATCCGGGCGAACGGCTCGCCATGGTCGATCCTTGCGTCGTGCGCCAGCCGATCCAGGGATGACCTCAGTTGCAGTATCCGCTGCCGATGCTCTCTGACGCCCACTGTCTGCTCGTCCATGTCCATCGATCTGATGAGCAGGTCCCATCGCCCGGCGCGTTCGAGGATCGGTTCGGTGTACCTCGCGAGCATGACGCCCTCCGAAAAGCGATCGGGGGTCGCCAGCTCCCTCTCCAGCCACCCAACCGCCCGCGCGTCATCGCCGAATACGCCGGAGACAATCAGCAGCCAGCGCCAGCGGTCTACAGCGTCATTCCGGTCTGCGAGCCCGCGCTCAAGCTCATCGGCCAACCCCGCCAACGCCTCGCCGACCGAAGGCCGCTCTTGAACGATGCGACGCGTCGCCGCAACGAGTGGGAGATCCCACGGCTCAACACCCGCGCGGAACCATCCGTCATCGATCAGATCGGGGAGGCTGCGCCAGACGCCGAGCAGGCGGGCATCCGAACCGGTCTCGATCGTCGGATCCATCAGCCTCGCAAGCTCCGCTTCGGCGGCTCGCCACTCAGCGCGGGGCAGCGTCTGCCAAATCGGGATATCGCGGGGCGAGGTGAGCCAGCCGAGCAGACACTCGGAACCCATGAACACTTCAGCACTCCCAACCGATCGGCCTTCGCGCTCGACACTCACGAACGCGTTCCATCGAAACCGCAAACTGGCTCTCCCGTCGTACTCGATCCATACGCCAATCGCGTTCTCGGAGATCCATCGCTCGACCGCAGGGTCGGTCCAGACGCGCGTCCGCATGATCTCGCTTGCGAGGCTGTCGCGGTCGTGCCGAACGACTACGACCGCCCTCCCACTCTCGGCAGCCGACGCGGCGGCCCTTGCCGGCGTCAGATCGCTGAACGCCGGCGGCTTCGCTGCGCCCAGCTGCGCAACAGCAAGGATGGTCACAGCAATGCACCACCA
>REDD01000252.1 GCA_007693725.1 Phycisphaeraceae bacterium | reverse complement strand
GTCGGGTGGCGTGGAGACATCGTGGAGCGCAGCGGAGCGATTTCTCCACGGGGGTGGCATGGAAATCCGTAGGATTTCCATGATCGAGGGTCGCGGATCATGGAAAAACCGCTCGCCCCCCGGAAGCGGGCTCGCGGCATTTCCATGCCACCCAATGCAGAAAGACACACACGGTTTGCCGTGCTCACTTCGTTCGCTTCGGACAAACCGTGGCACCCGACCAGGATAAGAATCTCAACCCCCTCGCTCGCGCTCGGGGCTGGTAAAGGCGGATGTCAGTTGGTGGAGTCGAGGAGGAGGCGCCAGCGGTCGCGTTCGGAGTGGTCGGTGAGGTCGTAGCGGAGCGGTGTGACGGTGATGCAGCGTCGGAGAAGGAGGTCGACATCGGTGCCGGGGTCGGCATCGCGGAAGTCGAGTCCGCCGCCGGCGGCCCAGTAGTAGGTGGCGCCGGAGGGTGCGGCTCTGCGTTCGTAGGCATCGACGAGGCCGTGGATGTTCATCGGGCAGACGACCATGGGGGGCATCTCGTGCGGGTCGTGGTCGTCGGGTGATTTCGCGACGGGGTGCTCATCGGGGATGGGGATGGGGGTTTCGCCGGGTGCGAGTGGCTCTTCGGTGCGTGGGATGTTGATGTTGATGCAGCCGTGGGGCTTGAGTGCGCCGCGCGGTCCGATGCCGCCGGTGAGGAGTTTTTCGATGGCGCGTCGCGCGTGCTCCGCGGCGAGGTCGAAGCGAGGGCGGCCGCGACCGAGGTGGAGCGAGACGGCGATGGAGGGGACGCCGAGGAAGGCGGCCTCGATGGCAGCGCCGACGGTGCCGGAGTAGATGACATTGATGCCGACATTCGCGCCGGCGTTCATGCCGGAGATGACGAGGTCGGGGCGGGAGCCGTCGCCGAAGCGCTCGGGCCAGAGCGAGCAGACGGCGAGCTTGACGCAGTCGGCGGGGCGGCCGTCGACGGCGATGCCCTCCATGCGATCGTTGATGCGCTCGGAGGAGGTCATGAGGGGCGTGTGGAAGGTGACGCCGTGGGATGTGGCGGATTGCGCGGTGAGCGGCGCGATGGGCCAGACGACCTCGGCGATGGGCCCGCCGAAGACGGAGCGTGCATCGGTGAGGGCGTCGTAGAGAGCGATGAGGCCGGGGGCACGGATGCCGTCGTCGTTTGTGAGGAGGATGCGCATGGGGGAGAGGATAGCGATGACGACATCTCGTCACCGGCACCATGGGGATGCTTCCCCTGGTGAGCTGTGGGATGGTATGTTCCTTTGCGGTCGGTACCGGTTCGTATTCTCACACCCCTGACAACCAAAGGGGACCAATAGATGACACCTCACTCGATCACTACTTACCGAGTCCTCGTCGTCGACGCGCTGGCTGAGATCGAGGGAGAGATCTACGTCGACGCAGAATCCCAAGATGATGCCATTCGGCAATGCTCAGAGAAGGGCTTGGTCACGGGTCCTGTTGAATTGGCATCCACCCACGAGATCCCTGTTCCATTTCTGTTTTATCGAGTTCTTGAGGTTGTCGATGAGGGGTATGGGGCAGTTGCGGATGTGCAGGATGCCTTGGATGAATCCAACCAAGCGATCCATCAAGCGGTAGAAGGGCTAATTGCAGCAGGTTACCTGGAGCGGGACCTTGTTGAAGCACTTCTTGATGCTGAAGATATCGACGACCTGCGTGACGAAGCCAAATCGCTTGGATTGTCAACCAAGGGTGGCCAGAAAGCGATTGTTCGTAGACTTATTGAGGAAAGTTGGTCGGAGAAAGAGAAGCGAGATAGAACCGAGGATCTGGACTGTCTTCAACTGACGCAGCTCGGGCAAAAGGTGCTCACAATTGCACAGGCCCCCCGCACCGCATACCGGCATCACAACGAAGAATTTGAAGAGCGGCGCCGTCTCGCACGGGAGCAAGCGGAGATTCGCCAGCAAGAGATTGCAGAGGAAGAAAAAACGAAGCAGAAAGCGAAGCGAAAGCAGCAGAGACAGGACGCCGTACAGAACGCGAAAGATAAGACTCGGGAGATGTGGGCGAAATTTAATCGGTGGCTTGGAGACGAGTGAATCAATCCGCGATGGACGCAATACAGGTATGTAGATCTCGGTGCTTTCGGCGGCAAATGCCCCGTCACTTCGTTCCGGGCTCGTAGCGGGCGCGATTGCAGGTGCGGGGGATGCGGGGTCTGTGTGCGACACATGCCATGTCGCTGACGCTCCATGCTCGTTCAGGAGAGTACCGTCACCCGTCATCAGATCGCGGGCGGTTCAGCCGGTGGTGGTGTCGTGCTCCAGCGAGATTTGCAGGAGGAATGCGCTGGGGGCATCGGCGCGGATGCTGTGGCGCACGCGTGGTTGCAGGACGAGGATCTGGCCGGTGCGGAGGCGCTGCTCCTTGCCCTGCACGGTCGCGATCAGCTCGCCCTCGACGGGCTGGATGGTGACGGTGCCCGCGGCATCGTGCTCCTGGAGTGCCGCGCCGGCATCCATCACGAAGAGCGCGATGGTTCGTCCGGCGTGCTTGAAGAGTGTTTTCTGACGGCGGCCGTGCGCTGCGGGGGTTGTTTCGGCGCGGAGCGCGGCGAGCTCGGACCGGAAGTCCAGCGTCATGCTGTCCACGGCGAAGCGTTCGGCCGGTGGTTCGCGTTCGGTGCTCATGGGATGGACTCCTGGGCGGGGGTTGTGGGGAGTGTAGGTGCGGAGATGTGTGAGGATGGGGGAGTACGAGAGTTTTGGGTGGCGTGGAGACATCGCGGAGCGATTTCTCCACGATCGGGGAGTCGGAGATCATGGAGAAACCGCCTGCGCTGCGCTTCGGCGGTGTCTCCATGGCACCCG
>REDD01000104.1 GCA_007693725.1 Phycisphaeraceae bacterium | reverse complement strand
TCCCCACAGCCCCCTCCTGGAAGGAGTCCCGCGAATGGATCTTGAGCAGCGGATCGCACAGTTCGAGAACATGGCCCAGGCGGACCCCGAGAACGAGATGGCCCATTTCTCGCTCGCAAGTGCGTACACCCAGGCGGGGCGTCATGCGGATGCCGCGGCGTCCTACCTCCGTGCCATCGAGGCCCAGGCGGACCTCTCGAAGGCGTACCAACTCGCAGGGGAGCAGTATCTGGCCTGTGGTGAGCGGGACAAGGCGGTCGAGATCTGGACGCGCGGGTACACGGTCGCGGCGAAGAATGGCGACCTGATGCCCCGACGGGCCATGGCAGATGCACTGAAGGAGGCGGGGGCGCCCGTGCCCGAGGTGGAGGGGGCGGCGGAGCCGGAGATTCCCGCGGGGGCGTTTGTGTGCCAGAAGACGGGGCGTCCGGGGAACCAGATGGCGCGCCCTCCGTTCAGGGGACCGATCGGGCAGTGGATCTACGAGAACATCTCGAACGAGACCTGGAACGCCTGGATCGCGCAGGGGACGAAGGTCATCAACGAGCTGCGCCTGGACCTCTCACGCGATCAGGATGCCGAGACCTACGACCGGTACATGTACGAGTACCTCGGCCTCGACGATGCGAAGATGGAGGAGATCCGTTCGGCTGCGCAGCAGAGCCGGTGAGGATGCTCAGGCGAGGAGGCCGCGTCGGCGGAGGGTGTCGAGGACGAGCGTCTCGATGGACTCATCGGATCGGACGAGCCGGTGGACCATGGCGCGGGCGGTGCAGTAGTGCTCGAGCTGCGCACAGTAGTTGCGGACACGCTCGCGGTATTTCTCGATGATCTGGCGTGTGACGGTGACCTCGGCGCCGCGTCCGCTCTCGATGTCGGTGAGCCGGAGATCGCCGGTGATCGCCCCGTCGCCTTCGTGGGCGGGGTCGATCTCGCCGGGGGCGAGGATCTGGAGGCAGTATGTGTCGTATCCGGAAGAGGCGCTGAGGGTCTTGAGCCCCTGTTCGTAGCCCCCCTCAACGAGGAAATCGCTGAGGAGGACCATGACGCCCTTGCCGGTGCGTGTGCGTGCGATGGTCGAGAGGGCTTCGTTGAACCCGCCGCCGGGTCCGGGGGCGAGTGCGGTGCCGCGTTCGATGTTCTCCCCGGTTCGCCATGCCTGTTCGAGGATGAAACGCCCGAGGCGATCCACCTGATGACGCCCGCGCATGTCGGGCAGGCGTACGACGCCGGGGATGCCCGGGCGTCCGAAGATGGTCACGCCGACGCGGTTCTGCTTGACGAGCCCGATGTAGCCGAGTGCCATGGCGAGGCGTGCGGCGAAGAGGAGCTTGTTGGGCGATCCCGCATCCATGCTGGCGGAGGCGTCGATGGTGAGGTTGAGGGCGAGATCCTCCTCCTCGATGAAAATTTTGATGAAGAGGCGATCGAGGCGGGCGTAGACATTCCAGTCGATGAATCGGAGGTCATCGCCGGCGACATAGTTGCGGTAGTCCTCGAATTCGACGGATTGGCCGCGCCGTTTGCTCCTGCGCTCGCCCTGGAGCTTGCCTGGGAACATCTTCCGGGTGCGGAGGTCCAACCGGTCGAGGCGGGCGAGCATGCGTGGATCGATGAGTTCGTCCAGAGTCGTCGGGCGTTTCATGGATCCGGTCACGATCACGCTGAACTCCTCGCCGGAAAAGGGTGATGAATCGTTCGTATGCTACGCTCCAGAGGGACTTTGCTCACGAGGAATCGGCCATGATCCAGCACCATCCCGTTCTCCGGAGATTCGTCCTTCTGACGCTTCTGGTCCTCGGCGGGACCGCCTCCGCACAGCCGGACGAGAGCATGGCGGACCTGCGCCGTGAGAACGAGGCGCTCCGCCAGCGGATCGCCCAGCTCGAAGCTCAACTCGCGACCGCCCGGGAGGAGGCCGAGGGATTGCGTGAGGCCAATCGCGTGCTCCTGCGCCAACTGGAGAGGACGCCTCCCGCGCCATCGCCTCCACCGGAACCGGTGGCCACACCTGACGAAGCGGAGCCCCCGGTCCCAACCGAAGCGCCCGAGGAGCGGAGGCGTGCGTACCCGGATCCGGCCAGTGCTGATCCCTTCGCCTTCCCCGATGCGCTGCTCAGCGCGATCCAGCGATCACACGATGATGCGATGGGATCCGAGACGCTCGACAAAGAGCAACCCGGCGCCTATTTCGGCGCGTTGCGCCGCTGGGCGAACTCGGCGAACCGCGCGTTTCGAGGTCGGATCGATTGGGTGGTGTCGGTTTCGGATGAGCGGGGCGCGATCCCCGCACAGCAGCCCGTGCGCATCTTCGTCGTCGATCCGGAGACGCTTCAACCGCTGCACCGTGAAGCGTTCATCGTGGAGCTGAGTTCCCGCGATCGACGGCGCGTGGCGGAGGAATCGTCACGCCCCGCATGGCGGATCATCGGACAGATCACATCGCAGGTACGGGTGAATCCCGATCGCCCGGAGCGGGGTGTCTTCAACACGCCGGTGTTTCTGGGGCCATTCGCAGAATTCGACTACGAACTGCGTGTCTTGAGTGTGTCGCCCTGGAACAACACCGAGAAGAACTGACGCTCAGTCTTCGTCCGCGTACTCCCAGATGGTGATCGGGAGCCGCTGCACCCCCCACTGGCGAGCGCGGTTGTGGGTCGCGTAGAGCACATCGAGGCGTGCGCCCTTGATCGCTCCGCCGCGGTCCAGCACGGGGACCGTGCGCCCTTCGGCGTAGCCGGGCACACTCACGAGCGAGCCCATCGGCAGCAGGCGCGTGTCGGCGGCGACGAGTTCCATGCCGTTGGTCCAGACCGATCGCATGCTGGCGGTGAAGCCGTCGGCCCACTTGCCGCAGGAGCGATGATCCGGGCTGTACGCGGTGACGACCATCCAGACGGTGCGAACGGGGCGGATCGGGCGGCCCTTGTAGTAGCGTTCGTGTCCGGGCTCGGGGGTGTAGTACTCGACGCCGTCCTCATCCGTCCAGAATCCGATCCGTTCAAGACTCTGCTCGATCGGCGAGGCCACCGGAACGACTCGTGATTGCGATGCATCGCTCGCGGCGATGGTCGGGAAGACATCCGGCTCTTCGATCATGAACTGTTGGCTGAACGGTTGATCGATCGCGGCGAGTGCGGGGATGCCGCCGGCGCGCTTCGCCCCGACTGCGGAGAGCACGGTGATGCACACCGCGACGGCGAAGAGCGTGAGTTCGCGCGCACGCTCAGAACGAGAGCCCGTGAGGATGCTTGCCGACAAGTCTTTCATTTTGAATCACCACATGTGCATCGGGAGCGAGCCGCCTTGCTCACTCATCGAAGCAGGTTCGCCGGTCATGCCCACCACGGCAGGCCGGCAGAGGCGCGACCACCACGCGCCAGAGCCCAGAGTCTATGCGTGCAAGTGAGTTCTCACAAACCTCCACGCGGATTCCCGCCCGACCCGTGCCGGGCTGTGCGAGTGCAGTAGACACCGAGATAGGGGTGACAACCAGCGATACCGCAGGTTCGAGCGGAAATTCGGAGGTTCTCGGACGCAATGACCCTTCCAGTCCGCACAGAGCGCTGAATTCGGGGGGTCACTGAGTGACCGGCTCGCCGTGCTCATCGAGCGTCTCGACGCCGGCAGCGTCCCAGAATTCCCGAACATCATCCAGAGAGATGATCCCGGGCGTGCGGCTGACGGCGTTGGCGGTGGCGGTGGCGACCCCTCGGCGCATCGCATCGGACCAGCCCGCACCACGGCTCCACTCGTGGAGAACCCCGGAGAGCAGACTGTCGCCCGAGCCGACGGTGTTCGCGATTCGCCCGGGATGCACAAAGACACGCGCAACGAGACACGCATCCGGACTCAGCAACACCGCGCCCGCCTCGGCCCGCGTGATGATCACATGCTTGATGTTGCCCGCGCAGTCGCGCGTCAGTGATCGTGCCGCGGCCACGACCTCGCTCTGCGAGTGCGTCGGCATCCCCGTGACCTCACCCAGTTCGGATGCATTGATCTTCAGCAGCCAGATGTCCTCGTTGAGCACAGCGCTGAGCGCCTTCCCGCCGGCATCCACCACGGCACGGGCTCCGCCATCGTGGCAGCGATGCAGCATCGAGCGGAAATCACCAAGTGAGACGCCCGGCGAGAGCGAACCGGCGAAAACCATCATGACGCCGTCGCGGGCGAGCATGGCGACCTTGCTGCTGACGCGCCGGACATCCTCGGGCTGGACTTCGATCCCCTCATCGCGGATGTGCGTCTCGGTGTCGAGGATGGGATCCATGATCGTGGTGTTCTCGCGCGTTCGCCCGCGCACACCGAGCAACTGCATCACGACCCGTCCGCCGCCGATGTCTTCCAGGAATTCCTCGAACAGAGCCAGCTCATCGCGTCCGACGAATCCGGTCGCGATGCTGCGTGTTCCCAAGACGGCCAACACGCGGGAGACATTGATGCCCTTCCCGGCGGGGTACCAGCCCAGCCGTCGCCCGCGCTGGTGCTGCCCGACTCGGAACTGCTCGATCTCCATGACCCGATCGATCGCGGGGTTGAGCGTCACTGTCACGATGCGCACGCCGGGCATGCCCACATCATCCCCCGGGAACGGTGCTCATGGCAAACGCCCGATCGGCTACAGTCCGGAGCGTGCTGGAGCCACTGGACATCATCGTGATGCTGGTTGTCGGGATCGTTGCCGGATCGCTGGGCGGGATGCTCGGGATCGGCGGCTCGGTCATCATGATCCCGGCGATGGCCATCATCTTCATGGACCGATCGTGGCACTCGCAGCACCTCTACCAGGCCGCGGCGATGATCGTGAATCTGGTGGTCGCGGTGCCCGCGGCGGTGAAGCACCACAGGATGGGCAACATCCGAGGCGATCTGTTCCGGCTGATGCTTCCGGTGACGCTGGTCGCGATGGTCTGCGGCGTGCTCGTCTCGAACGCCTTCTCGACGCCGCAACTCAAACGCCTCTTCGCCCTCTTCCTCGCCTATGTCGTGGTGGACACCCTGCTCAGCGTGGCCCGGCGTCGCCCGGATCACCCTGCGGATCGGGCGGTCGTCACGCCGGCGCGGGCGGGCATCATCGGCTCGGCGATGGGCTTTCTGGGCGGGCTGCTGGGCATCGGGGGCGGGGCCATCGCGGTCCCGCTGGCCTACAAGCTGTGCCGCGTCCCGTTCCGCCAGGCGATCGGCGCGAGCGTCGCGGTCATGGGGATCACCTCCGCCGTCGGAGCCACGATCAAGGTCGCGACCCTCCCCCAGCACGATGCCCAGCCGGGTCACGCCATCGTGCTGGCGTTGCTGCTGGCCCCCACCGCCGTGCTGGGCGGGTACCTCGGGGCCGGATTGACCGGCAAGCTGCCGATCAACTGGATCAAGCTCGTCTTCGCAGTTGTTCTCGGGCTCTCGGGCCTGCGGATGGCCGGGGTCTTCTGAGCCATCCACGCCCGGGAAGGCCCGGAACGACCGGCACCGGCGTTGCCTGAAAACCACGCTCGGGGTGCAGGGTCGAGCCGGAAATGTCGATTCCCTGCAACATGATGCTCCCCTCCAACGACTCCGGAAACCCGACCGAGCGTCAGCCCACCCCCGAGCAACTCGCGCAGATCGCCAGTCGGACGGAACTGGACTTCGGCGCGCTCGTCCACGAGATCGCGGGATTGATCGACGGCTCGTTGCGGTTCGTGCGGCTGGCCCAACGCGGGCTGAAGACACCCGAGTCCAAGGATGCCGCGCTCGCGTACCTCGATTCCGCGGGGGATGCGCTGACGCAGGTGGCGATGCTGGTGCGGGATGCATCGCAATCGGTGTCCTCGCTGCGTCCATCCGCGGTCGGGAGAGTCCTGACCGGGAATCGTCCGCTCGCGGAGGTGATCGAACACGCCGCGGATGTGCTCCAACCGCTCGCGGATGAGCGCGGCGTGCGGCTGGAGATCGAGACGGAGAACCGGCTGGAGCATGGCCCGTCGCTCCCGCTGTATCCGGTGGTGGCGAACGCATTGCGCAACGCGATCGAGGCGAGCCGAACCGGGGGCACCGTCTCGCTCACGGCCCGCTGGACGGAGGAGCAGAGCGGTATCGAGATCGTGGTGCTCGATGAGGGGTCGGGCCTGCCGGCGCCGGGCGTCCAGATTCTTTCGGCGCGCACGACGACCAAGCCGGGGCACGCGGGGCTGGGGCTTGCGGTGTGCCGCGAGATTGTTTCCGAACTGAACGGCACCGTAACGCTGCACAATCGGGCGGATCGTGCGGGCGCACGCTTCCGGGTCTTCGTGCCGGTGGATGCATGACGCAGCCCAATGCAAAGATGCGGCCGAGGGTGCTGGTCGTCGATGATGATCCGATCGTCGCGGAATCGCTCGCGCAGTTTCTGATGGATGAGGGGTACGACGCGGCGACCTGCATCAACGCGCGTGAGGCGATGTTGACGCTGGAGAACGCTCGGAACGAAACGGACAACAAGAAGGCCGCGCCGTTCAACATCGTGATCTCCGATGTCTCGATGCCGGAGATGAGCGGGCTGGAACTGCTCGACAAGATCACGGATTCGCACCCCGACATCGTGGTGATCATGCTGACGGGTTACGGCACGATCGAGTCGGCGGTGGATGCCATCCGGCGCGGCGCGTTCGACTATCTCTCGAAGCCGATCGTGGACAGCGAGATCCGGCTCGTGCTCGAACGGGCACTGCGCCAGCAGACGCTGCTCGCCGAGAATCAGGGGTTGCGCAAGCAGCTCGACCGGAAGTTCGGGCTCGGATCGATCGTCGGTACGGACTCTCGCATGGTCAAGGCGTTCGAGTTGATCGAGAGCGTCGCGCCCTCGAAGGCGACGGTGCTGATGACGGGCGAATCGGGAACCGGCAAGAGCATGATCGCGAGAGCGATCCACCAGCTTTCGCCGCGTGTAGCCAAGCCGTTCGTCGAATTGCACTGCGGCTCGATCCCGGAAACGCTGCTCGAATCCGAACTCTTCGGGCATGTCAAGGGCGCGTTCACCGGGGCACACACCGACAAGCGGGGCCGCTTCCTCGCCGCGGACACGGGAACCATCTTCATCGACGAGATCAACTCCGCATCGCAGGCGATGCAGCTCAAGCTGCTGCGTGTCCTTCAGGAGCGCTGCTTCGAGCCGCTGGGATCGAACGATACGATCGAAGTGGATGTCCGCGTGATCCTCGCGGCGAACAAGCCGCTGGAAGACCTTGTCGCGCGGGGCGAGTTCCGCGAAGACCTCTACTACCGCATCAATGTTGTCCGGATCGAGCTGCCGCCGCTGCGCGAGCGACCGAGCGACATCCCGCTGCTGTGCGAGCACCTGCTCAAGCGGTTCTGCGTGGAGCACGGACGGACGATCGTGGGATTCAGCCCCGAGGCGATCAGTGCGCTCGAACGCTGCCCGTTGCCGGGCAATGTCCGCGAGCTGGCGAACATCATCGAGCGGGCCGTGGTGCTCTGCAAGCGCCCGACGATCATGCTCGACGATCTCCCGGAGTATGTCGTCAAGGGCGAGGCCGCCAACAGCACGATGTACCCAAGAATGAACTCCGGAGGCATGGACGACGACGATTCCGCGACGGGCTGGAGGCCGATCCCGCTCAGCGAGGCGCTCCAGGAGCCGGAGAAGAAGATCATCCTCCGAGCGCTGCGAGCCAACGACTGGAACAGACAAGCTACGGCGGATCAACTCGAGATCAACCGCACCACGCTCTACAAGAAAATGAAGGCCTACGGACTGGATCGGCTTGCGAGCTGATCCTCAACGGCTGGCCTGAAGCGCGTTGGTCGGGGCGTTGTCCTCGGGGACGCCGAGATATTCCAGCGTCCTCCGGGTGATACGAAGCAGCACCGGTCCCGCGGTCGCCGTGCCGTAGTGCATGCGCTTGCGCCGGAGTTCGGGGCCGGGGTCGTCGATCACGACCACAACAACGATCCGCGGGTGATCGAGGGGCGCACCGGCGATGAAGGAGGACACATACTGATCGGTCAGGTAGCCGCGTGCGCCGGGTCGGCGCGCGAGTGCGGTGCCGGACTTGCCGAAGACGCTGTAGTGCATCGGTGGATCGTTTGGATGCCAGCGCCGATCTCTCGCGATGAGCCGTTCACCAACACCCGCCATGACGCGCCGCGTCAACGCGGCAACCTCGGCGGGGAGCACACGGTTACCGATGCCGGTCAGCCCGCCCTCGGGCATCGCCATGATCCGCAGGTCCGGCATCGTTCCGGCAAGCGGCCCCTCGCGCGCAAAGGCGCTGAAGGCACGCAGCATCTGCAACGGCGTCACGGCGACCTCGTACCCCATCGCGACGCTCGTATGCGTGTACTTGCTCCACTGGCGTGCGTTGGTGACGAGTCCGGCGGCTTCGCCGGGAAGACCGATGCCGGTGGGCCGTCCGAAACCGAAGCGGACGACATCGGCGTGCATCTGCGGATGCGTGAGCCGCTCGGTCCCCTTGGCCATGCCGATGTTCGATGAGTTGATCAGGACATCGGCCCACGATTGCTCGGCCATCGCCGCGACATCGGCGAGGGAGCGGCCGTAGGAAGTGCGCCAGCGGCCCTGCTCCGTGTTGATCATCTCGTCCGGCTTGGCGAGGCCGCGAGCGGTCACGCCCGCCCACATGAACGGCTTGAAGGTCGACCCGGGCTCGTACACATCCTCGACGCAGCGATTACGGGCCATGGCCGCATCGATCGCGCGGCGTTCATCCTGGGGAATGATCAGCCAGCGCACCCGCTCTCCAGAATTCCTCACCTGCTGCCAGCGCTTGTTGTCCCAGCGAACCGCGCCCTCGGGCTCACGGACCACATCCACCATCGCAAGCACCTCTCCGGAGAGAGGGTCCAGAACAACGCAGCGGGCTCCCGCCGCATCGCAGTCCCGGAGGGCGCGTTCGAGTTCTTCGCGCACGATCCGCTGAATCGTGAGGTCGATGCTCAGGCGAACTTCGTCACCGTCCGTCCCGGGGGTGTAGCCGGTCGCTTCGACCCAGAGCGGCCGCCCGCGTGCATCGCGCACATAGTCCATCGCACCCGGCACCGGACGCATCGCGCGATCGAAGGAAAGCTCCGCGCCGAGCAGGCCGTCGTGATCCACGCCAACCTTCCCGAGCAACGGACCGAGCAGTTCCATGCCGGGCGTTTCGCGCACCGAGCGGCGCTCAAGATGGACACCGGGGATGTTCAACCGCGATGCCATGTCCATCTGCGCATCGTTCAGAACATTGCCGACCGACACATAGCGAATGAGCGATCGCCCCTCGCGCCGCCGGACTTCGTTCTGCGCGACCCGGCTCAGAATCCGCTCGGCCACGCGGGCGACATCTTCCCCGGTCGCCTCCGCGATGGCGTGGATCTTCTCCGCGTACGGCTCATCAAATCTCGCGGGATCCACAAACAGTCGATACCCGACTCGGGTCCCCGCGACGAGGCGTCCGCGTCGATCGACAAGATCGCCCCGGCGTGCCGGCTCGGGGATTCGGCTGATGCGCTGCTGGATGTGCGGCAGCAACTGCGACTCGGGCCTCAACTGGATCTGCGCAACGCGCCCAAGCACCACAAGCAGCAGGACCAGCATCCCGATCAGGATCACGCCGCCGACCCGGTTTGCGCGGGCTACAGGATCGGCGTCGGCGCTCTTCTGAAACTTGAACTTCACTCGGCGCCTCCCGGCTCCGGAAGAACGCGTTCTTCATGCAGCACGACCGGAGGAATGATCTCCTCTTCCTCGGGCGCCAGCGAATCCTCGAGCGTGAACCACCGCAAGCGCGAGCGGTCCAATCGCATCGGCTCCATCGGACCCATCGCGATCAGCCGGGAGTCCAGCGCATCCGGCATCGTGCGTCGACCGATCTCCATCCGGATGCGCCACAATTGACGATCCAGCGCGGCCGCCCGCTCGATCGCGGTCGCCATGTCGCTCACCGCCTGAACGCGCTGCTGCCGAACCGTGAGCAGCGTGACGGATGTCACGGTCAGGGCAAGCACGATCGCGATCAGCTTGGCACGCAAAGGTGCGACCCTCCGGAAATCAGCTCGACATCGGCGGCAAACGAAGCTCCACACCCACGGGCAACACATCCGGATTGCGGATGCGGTCGCGGTTCAGTTCGAGAATCTCGCGCCAGCGTCGGCTCGTACCGAGCGTTTTCATCGAGATTTCTCCCAGCGTGTCGCCTCGCTGGACCGTGTAGGTCTGCTGCCGGGGAGCGGGCTGTGCCGGACGGATGTCGCGCGATGAGCCCCGATTGTTCTGACTCATCGCCGGGACGCCGGGAATCACGATCGTGGCCCCGTTGCGAACCTGTGCGTTCGCCATGATGCGGCCCTTGTTCTGCTCCGCCTCGGCGATGCGCGTCCACAGCGCACCGTCGCCGTAGTACCGCTCGGCGATCTTCCAGAGCGTGTCGCCCTGCTCGACGCGGTGAACATGCTCGGTCGGGGGACGCCGAGCATCCTCCCGAAGCGGATCGACCTGCGGCACCTCCGCACGCCTGTTCTCCTGATTCAGCCGATTCTCGCCCATGGTGAAAGTGTCGTGCTGGACGACCGGGCGAAGCTCTCCGATCCCCTGGCGGAATCGGTCGAAGGCCTCGGCGAACTGCGTGTCCTGACGAGTGCCATTGCGCGACTCCGGAACATCCTCGGGGATCGAATCGGGAGTCCACTTCAGTTCCGCGGGCTGATTCGTCGCGAAGACATCCCGCGGAGCGGGCTCCTCGCGCTCCACGAGCATGTAGGTCGAGCGATCGCGTCCGAGCCCGGGGCGGGGCTGGTCACGCGGCGTCAACGCCTCGGTCAGTTCCGGCATGCCCGCAGCACGGGCGCCGGAAAGGTGATCCGAGATCAAGACCCCCACGACGAGTGTGAGGGCGAATCCGAGAATAAGCGCGAGCTTTTGTTCCCTGGTCATCGGCGGCGTCCTTGCAAAGACCAGTCCGAGGTGAGTTGTGCCCGATCTCACCAGTCCGTGCGAGATCGACAATGCTTGTACGCCGGGCTCTCGCCCGACGCCAGCGGATCTTACCGAGAATCCGTCAGCCGGATGACGCGCAGGCGTGCCGATCGTGCACGGGGATTCTCGTGGCGCTCCCGGTCATCGGCCTCGACCGGCTTGCGGGTCAATTGCTCGCCCAGCCCTCGCCTTTCCAGTTCGCCGAAGGCCCGCTTCACTTCACGATCCTCCAGCGAGTGAAAGGAGATGATCCCGACCCTCGCTCCGGGATTCAGCCACCCCGTCATCCCGCCGCCGATCCCGCTCGCGCAGCGGGAAACCGCCTCAAGGAGGGAGCGGAGACATCCAAGCTCGTCGTTTACTGCAATGCGCAAGGCCTGAAAGGTCCGTGTGGCAGGATCGATGCGGGGGCCGCCGCCGCGGGGCCCGAGGACTTGACGAACAATCATCGCAAGCTGCGATGTCGTTTCTATCGGTGTGTTCCCCCGCTCGCGCACAATCTTCGCGGCAATCCGCCACGCCTGACGCTCCTCGCCGAAATCCCGCAGAATCTCCGCGAGTTCCTGCTCCGAGAGCGTGTTGACCAGGTCCGCCGCGGTCCGCCCGCCCCCCGCCGGGTTGAACCGCATGTCCAGTGCCCCGTCCCTGGAGAAACTCAACCCCCGGTCGGGGTCGGCCATCTGATTTGAAGCAAACCCCAGGTCCGCCAGCAGCACATCGGCGTGGAGCCCTTCGACCGCCATCCGTCGCGCCGTCTCCACGAAATTCGCGTGCCAGCCGACCAGCCGGGGCGCCTCCCCGCTGCACTCCCGAAGCACGCGATCCTTGGCGTACGCGAGATTTTCGGCATCCGCATCGATCAGGACGAGCGTCCCGGAAGGCCCTAGGCGTTGGGCGATCTGCATCGCGTGCCCGCCCCGCCCGGCGGTGCAGTCCACCGCCACCTCGCCCGGCTTCGGGTCCAGAAATTCCATGATCGGCCCCCCCAGCACAGGGACATGCCCAACACCCTCCGAGTGGCCGGGTGAAACTTCGGGGCGGTTTGAGTGGAGACCGTCGGTCATGCTGGCCCCTCACCGTACACTGGCGTCATGCACAAGACTCGCCCGATCGCCCGATTCGTCCGGTTCACGGCCTGCCTCGCCCTCGCGGCATGCTCCCTGGCATCTCTCACCGGCTGCCTGCCCAACCGTGTCGTGATCGACCTCGCCCCCGGCGATGGCTCCCTCGCCGAGACGCAGGTGCTCATCGACCCCGGGGCCGGACGATCGGCGCCCAAGATCGCCCAGATCGACCTCCAGGGCTTGATCAGCCACGCCCCAAGCCCCGGCCTGCTCAGCGGTCGCTCCAACGCCGTGGACTCCATCGTGACCCGGCTCCGCAAGGCCGAGGATGATCCGATGGTGCGGGCGGTCATTCTGCGGATCAATTCACCGGGAGGCACGGTCGCGGCGTCCGAGACGATTTATTCCGAGATCCGCGGATTCCGCGAGCGATCCGGCAAGCCCGTCATCGTCTCCATGGGCGAGGTCGCCGCCTCCGGCGGGTACTACATCGCCCTCGCGGCGGACCACATCATCGCACAACCCACCTCCATCACCGGCTCCATCGGCGTGATCGTCCAGACCTTCAACTTCTCGCGCGGCATGGACCGCATCGGCATCTCCGGACGCGCGGTCGTCAGCCGCGAAAACAAGGCCATCGCCAATCCATTCGAGACGCCCGTCGAGGAGCACTACCGGATTCTCCAGCACCTGACCGACCAGTTCTACGAACAGTTCCGCACCCTCGTGGCTGATCGTCGCCCGCAGATCCGGAACGGCTCGGCATCGCTCGACACCATCACCGACGGCCGGGTCTTCACGGGAGCCGAGGGCGTGCAACTCGGGGTTGTAGACGAGACCGGCTCGCTGCGCGACGCCTTCGAACGCGCCAAAGCACTCGTGAACCTCGACCGCGCCCGTCTCGTCAAATACCACGCGCAGGGCGTTACCGTCGGCTCGCCGTACGCCACAACGCTCGATCATCATCCCACGGTGATGCGCAATGCTTCCGGCGGCGGCATCACTCTGGCCCCTGTCCGGGTGGATCTCCCGGGCGGAACCGGGCTTCCCGGATTCGGGGGAGAGCCGAGCGAATCCGGGTTCTACTATCTCTGGATCGCTCCAACGCCCTGATTGCTCGGGATTTGCACTCGATCCCGTGCGGGGCCATATCCCCAACGGAGGAAGTATGCGCATCTCACTCCCCGCGCTCATCGCGGTGATCGCTCTCTCGACCCTCTTCTCGGTCACTCTGACCCGCCTCATCGACAGCCCGGCCTCCGCGGCACGCGTCCTCAGCGAGCCGGTGCCGGAGGCACGCATCGCCGTGTGCTCCATCCTCGAAATCACCGAGGAACTGATGAACACCGATCGCTTCCGCCCCGCCCGCGAAGCGGAGGAGCAGCGCCTGACCGCCACGCTTCAGGATCTCCGCCAGCGCATCACCGCGCTGAGCGAGAAGCTCCGCGGAGCGGCACGCGACGATCCGGAATTCGCCGACGAGCGCGAGCAGTTCTCCCGGCTCATGGGCGAGTTCCAGCAGCGACAGGGCCTCGCCCAGCAGCAACTGGAGATGTTCGTGGTCGGCCAGTTCCGCGAGGCGTACGCCATGGCCAAGTCCTCGGCCCGCGCGGTCGCGCAGGACAGGGGATTCACCTACCTCATCGCCTCGACCCCGCCGGACAAGGAGATCATCGAGAACAGGCCGATGGAGGCCGTCCGCAACGACATGTTCCAGCGTCCCGTGCTGATGTCGCCCGAGGGCACCGACATCAACGACGATGTCCGCGACGATCTGAATCTCTTCTGATCGCCCGCACCCCAAACTGCACCGGCCCGTCAGACCCGGGCAGGCATCAACTCCGCACCGAGCGCGCCGGCCATCGTTGCGCACACGCACTGCTTCACCCGGTCCATCGACGGGCAATCATCGCCGAGCAACCGCTC